>CALWBG010000034.1 GCA_944375975.1 uncultured Roseburia sp. | reverse complement strand
CAATATCGTGATGCTCAACAACAGCCGCCTGTCAAAACCGGTTGTCCAGTTTGACGACGGCTCCTGCATTGATTTATCAACCACGGGAGACTTACATATTCAGTCGATTTTGTAGCATACAAAAAGACGGCATTCCTGCTTTACGGAAATGCCGTCTTTATTTTTATCAGGAAACCTTTAAGGTAAACTTCTGGATTTCCTTCTCGGTACCTACTTTCTCAATCAAAGCCCCCAACGCGGCCAGCTTATTTTCAAACTCCTCATAGCCGCGCTCAATATAGTATATATCGTCAACCACGGTGATTCCCTCCGCGGCAAGCCCGGCAATGACAAGCGCTGCCCCGGCACGCAGATCCGGTGCGTTCACACGGGCTCCGGTATAGTTATCAACACCGCCTATAATGGCGATATTGCTCTCCACCTTGATGTTTGCACCCATTCTTGCCAGCTCCCCGACGTATTTAAACCGGTTCTCGAAAATGCTCTCCGTCACGGTGCTGGTTCCCTCTGCCATTCCAAGCACCACCGCAATCTGCGGCTGCATATCCGTCGGAAAACCGGGGTAGGGAAGCGTCGTTACCTGTGTATGCTGCAACGGCCTTGCGGATACCACGCGCACCGCGTCGTCAAATTCCTCCACCTCGCAGCCGATTTCCAAAAGCTTTGCGCTGATTGCCTCCAAGTGCTTCGGAATCACGTTTTTGACCGTCACATCTCCCCTTGTCGCCGCCGCGGCAAGCATAAACGTGCCGGCCTCAATCTGGTCCGGAATAATGGAATATTCGGTCTTATGCAGCTTTTCTACTCCGACGATACGGATGACATCCGTACCAGCGCCCCTGATATTGGCGCCCATGCTGCTTAAAAAGTTCGCGGCATCCACCACGTGCGGCTCCTTTGCCGCGTTCTCAATGGTGGTCTTTCCCTCCGCCATCACGGCCGCCATCATAATATTGATGGTAGCCCCAACCGAAACCTTATCCAGATAAATATGGGTTCCCTTCAGTTTTTCGGCGGACGCCACCACAAGTCCGTGCCGAATATCCACGGTAGCCCCCAGTGCGCGAAAGCCCTTCAGGTGTAAATCAAAGGGTCTGCTTCCGATGTCACAGCCGCCCGGAAGCGCTACCTCGGCGTGTTTATATTTTCCCAGAAGAGCGCCGAGCAGATAGTACGACGCCCTGATTTTGCGGATGTATTCATTATCCACGACGAGGTTATGGATAAAGGAGCCGTTGAGCTTTACCGTATGCGCGTCCGTACGCTCCACTCTCGCCCCGATTTCCTGCACCGCGTTCAACAGTACATTGATGTCCCTCACATTGGGTATATTTTCTATCGTAACGGTCTCATCCGTCATAACCGCAGCGGAAAGAATCGCAAGCGCCGCGTTTTTCGCGCCTCCGATTTCCACCTCACCGACCAGCGGATTCCCACCTTTAATGACATATTGTTCCATATCACACCTCTACGAACCTTTTCCATACAAACACGTAATTATAGTAGCTATTATGCGCCTTTGTCAAGCAATTATATCACAAATTACGTTTCTCTGTAAATATACAGATATTCCCATGATTTCCGCACCCGGGCGGCGGATTTGTGCTAATTGCTGATATACTTAAGCGGATTGACCGCCACTCCGTCAATATATATCTCAAAGTGCACATGCGGTCCGGTGGAGCGCCCCGTATTTCCGCTTAAAGCAATGGGCTCTCCCTGCTCTACCGTCTGGCCGACGCTGACCAAAAGCTTACTGTTATGCGCATATCTTGTCATGCGGCCATCCGGATGGCTGATGACAACGTTATTTCCATATCCGCCGTTGTAGGACGCCTGGATAACCGTTCCCCCACAGGACGCGTACACCGTAGTTCCCACCGGGCAGCCCCAGTCCACACCCTTGTGCAGACGGCCCCAGCGGTAACCGAAGCCGGATGTAAAATGCCCTCCCGAAATCGGCTTGACATAGGTCGGCGGAATTACTGTCCCCCGTTCAATCACCGCTGCCTGAGATTCGCTCATCACCCTCTGGTTCACCAGCTCGCGGCTGATTTCCATTCCGTTCTCATAAACGACAACATCGTTTCTCTCACGGTGCCCGACCGTTCCTTCCTCCAGCACCACTTCCCTTGTCGTATACCAGGAATCATTTTCTATGATTACCGGCTCTTCTTCGTAATCCTCCTCGTATACCTCTCCCACTGTCACGCGGAGCTTTAAATCCGGCTCCGGAACCGCGATAATCAGCTCCTGCCCTTCGCGGATGGCATCCGCATTGGAAAGCCCGTTCAACGCCACAATAGACGAAACGCTCGTATTATTGTCCATTGCGATTACCGAGAGACAATCGCCGCTCTCTACTACATATATTTTATTCGATTCTTTTTCTTTTGTGACTTCGGCGACCGCCTCCCCGATATTCGTCAGCTCGTCCTCCGCAACATAATTTTCATAGATTTCCACACACTCGACAAATTCCATATCAAGGATTCCGGCCTGATATTCCTCCATAGCCCAGACTCCCTCAAGCGCGTCCGCCGTACCGAGAAAGACTCCCGCGGAGGGCGACGACGCTTCCTCCGCCAGAAGCCCGTCCCAGGTTACAGCCATGTCGGAAAGCGCACCGGCATAAGGTCCGCCAAAAACGGCCGCGTCATTCTCAGCTTCCTTCCCGGAAGCTTCGCGGTTCTCCGTAAGCCCGGCGGTCAGTATTCCGCTGATATGCCCGTCCAACGGCGATACCTCGGTCGTAAATGCCCCGTCCCCGTCCGTCTCCGCCTTGACCTGATTTAAAAATTGCTCCACCTCGTCAAGGCTCGCGAAATTCCCGCGATAGGAGCCGATTGCCACCGTATACGCCTGCTCTCCGCCGCTTATGATTTTTTCGGTCAATATAGCTTTTAAGCTTTCTTTTAACTCTTCCGTGCCAAGCAGGCGGACGAAAGGCTCGTCCGCAGCTTCCACGCTCCACTCATAATCCATGCGCAGCCGCTCATCAGCCTCGGCCGCAAGCTCTCTTCTCGCAGCCAAAACCACATCCTTTACGTCCACACCCGCCGATGTGCAGCCGATTGCCTGCCCGTCTATGAGTACACGCTGGTACTCCTGGCCGATTCCGTATTCCCGGAAGGCTGAAACGCCAAGCAACAGCAACAGTAACGAGGCCGCAGCCGCAGCCCGGACCAATATTTTTTTTGAAAATGTCCCGTTTTTCATCCGAATTGTTCCTTCAGCTCCAAGATTTTATCAATTGTCTGCTCCACATTTAAACCACGCTCCTCTACCGTAAGGTCGGCGTATTTTTCATACAGGGGCGCGCGTTCCTCATACAAATCCCGCAGGGTCTGACCCTCCCGCAATACGACCCCCCTGCCCCTGATATCGGACAGACGCGCCGCAAGCTCCTCGTAGGGAAGCTTTAAATAAATTACCGTTCCGATTTCCTTTAAATGGGTCATCGCCTCCGTACCGTACACAACGCTCCCCCCGGTCGCGATGATGGAATGGGACGCCGAAATTTTGCTGTTGACGCGGTTTTCGACCGCGATAAAGCCCTCTGTCCCTGCTTCCTCTATAATTTCATGCAGTAATTTTCCTTCTTCTCTCTGAATGAGTAAATCCGCATCCACAAACTGATAGCCCAGAACCTTGGCAAGCACCACTCCAATCGTACTTTTCCCCACTCCGGGCATTCCTATTAATACAATGTTGTCTTTTTTCATTCATTTTCTCTCCCGCCGCTGTTTTTACCAAAAAGACGCCGGACCTTGTCCAGCGTCTTTCCTGCTGCCGTTATTCTGTTGCTTCCTCAGTCGCGTCCACCGCTTCCGTCTCGGTACTCTGCACAACAGTGGTAAATAAATTGTCAAACGTCACGGTGTCCCAGACATCCGTATCTACCACCCACTCGACGCCCTCTTTCCAGCCCTCGAGCACTTCATCATACAAATCCGACTGACGCTGCTCTATAATGCTCGCGCGGTTTTTCTCGGTAGCTTCCTCGTCCACTTCCTGATCCAGACGCACGACATAATACGCGCTGTCCGTATCAATCAGCCCGGAAACCTCCCCTTCGCCCAGCTCTTTTAAGGCCGCAAGCACATCCTCATCCAGACTGGAATCATCCTGTGTGAAGGTTCCGCTGCTCACCGTGTAGCCTGCGGTTTCGGCAGCCTCCTCAAGCCCGTCCGCAGCCGCATCGGCGGCAAAGCTCTCCGCCGTCTCAGAAAGCTCGGTTAATTCCTCCTCGGTATATTCGGCTGTATTGCCCTCGTCATCGGTGTAGGAGGTCTTCGAAATATACACGTAGCTGTACGCGCTTGTCTTTGCCTCCTCGTCCGTCACCTCCGTATCCGCATCTGCGATAATGGCGTCATACATCTTTTGCTGAATCGTGGATAACTGAAGATACTCCTCCACGATTTCCTGTGTGGCGCCAAGCGCCTCGATTGCATCATCGGAGTTATCCGCCAGAAAAGCCGCCGCCGCGTCGGAGATGGCTGTCTTCTCTCCGTCCGTCAGCACAACATCGTACTCGTCCATATGAAGCTTTAAGACATACATGTCCTCAAGACTTTCCATAACACTATCCTTAATCGTTTCCTGCATAGTGCTCCCGCTGCCATATAAATCAGAGCTCCAGACATTCTCGCCAAAATAGGCCACATAAAAATCATCGTAGCCCGCCTGCTGAAACCGCGCCGCAAAATTCGCGATTCCCAGCGTCACCGGCTCCCCGTTTAAAGTCGCTACCGTTTTATCCTTATCAATCCCACCGCAGCCCGCAAGTGCAGATACCGCCATCACACCGCCGAGCAGCAGCGCCATATGTCTTTTTCCGTTCATTCTTTCTCCTCATTTCTGCGCCGCTTTATGCGCATAATAAGTTTGCTGTCAAGCGGCGCGCAGACACAAACTTGCGAGTGAAAAATTTATTTTTCACTCTTTCTCCTCCTGTCGTGGCAGTCGCTTTTTTTATTATAGTGTCTTTTCGGCGAACCCGCAAGTATTTTTCGGTTCCTCCGGCAGTAAAAAGACCGCCGCAGCCGTAAGAAATTCCTCCAGTACCTTTGGAATATCCATGTTTTTCTCACGCGAATTTCTCTTAAGAACGTAAGTAAAATACGGGGCCTTCGCATCTGCGGTAAATGTAACGCCGGCACCACAGTTCTCCACAAATTGTGGTATTTTCGCCACGTCGATTTTTGCCTTTCCATACAAAGTGAACTTTAAGGTGTCTCCCTTTTGCGCAACCTCCGTAAAATATACGCGATGCGCCATAGATTTTATTTTGGCAATCAAAAGCAGATTTTCCACGGATTTCGGCGGGTCTCCAAACCGGTCTATCAACTCTTCGGTCATTTCCTCCGTCTCCTCCTGCGTCTCAATACCGGCGATTCGTTTATAAATATCCAGCTTCTGAAACTCATTGGGAATATAAGAAGCCGGAATGTAAGCGTCGATATCAATATCAATCGAGGTATCAAAGCGCTCTTCCACCTGCGCTCCCTTTGCCTGTCTGACCGCCTCCCCCAGCATTTTGCAGTATAAATCGTAGCCCACGGCCTCCATATGCCCGTGCTGCTCCGCACCTAAAAGATTTCCCGCTCCCCGGATTTCCAGATCCCGCATGGCGATTTTAAAGCCGCTGCCAAGCTCGGTGTATTCCCGGATGGCGGCAAGACGCTTCTCCGCCACCTCCTTTAGCATTTTATCCCGCTTATACATCAAAAACGCATATGACGTCCGGTTTGACCTTCCGACCCGGCCCCGGAGCTGATAGAGCTGTGAAAGTCCCATATTGTCGGCATCATGTATAATCATGGTGTTGACGTTTGAGATATCAAGCCCGGTCTCAATAATCGTCGTGGAAACGAGCACGTCAATTTCCCCGTTGATGAAACGGTACATAATATTTTCCAGCTCGGTTTCCTTCATCTGGCCGTGCGCGCAGGCAACATTCGCCTCGGGCACCAGCTCCGCGATTTTCGACGCCACGTCGGCAATCTCCCGGACCCGGTTATAGACGTAATACGCCTGTCCGCCGCGGGCCAGCTCTCTTGCGATTGCCTCCCGTACAAGCTCCTCGTTATATTCCGTCACATAGGGCTGTATAGGCAGACGGTCCATCGGAGGCTCCTCTAAAACGCTCATATCACGGATGCCAATCAGGCTCATATGCAGCGTTCTGGGAATCGGCGTCGCCGTTAAAGTCAGCACGTCGATGTCAGTCTTTAACTGTTTGATTTTCTCCTTATGGGCAACGCCAAAGCGCTGTTCCTCGTCAATCATCAGCAGCCCCAAATCCTTATACGCCACATCCTTTGACAGGAGACGATGCGTTCCGATGATGATATCCACACTTCCCTTTTTGAGTCCCTCAATGGTTTTTTTCTGCTCGGCGGGACTTCGGAACCGGCAAAGCAAATCTACGTTTACGGGGAAATCCTTCATGCGCTGCACAAAATTGTTATAGTGCTGCTGTGCAAGAATCGTGGTCGGCACCAGAAACGCCACCTGTTTTCCGTCCTGTACAGCTTTAAACGCCGCACGAATCGCGATTTCCGTCTTTCCGTAGCCCACATCCCCGCAGATAAGGCGGTCCATAATTTTCGTGCTTTCCATGTCACGTTTGGTCGCCTCAATCGCAAGCTCCTGATCCTCGGTCTCCTCAAACGGAAACATTTCCTCGAATTCCTTCTGCCATACCGTGTCCGGTCCGTAGACAAAGCCTTTTTTATTCTGTCTTTCGGCATAGAGCGCCACCAAATCCTGCGCAATCTCTTTGACCGCTCCCCGCACCTTCGTTTTCGTCCGGTTCCACTCCTGCCCGCCCAGCTTATTGAGCTTCGGCTTTTTGGCGTCGGCGCCCGCATACTTTTGAATCAGTTCTAACTGCGTCGCCAGAATATAGAGATTTCCGCCTCCCGCGTACTCGATTTTGATATAATCCTTGATGGTTTTATCCACCTCAATTTTCTCGATACCCCGGTAGATTCCCAGCCCGTGGTTTTCATGCACAACGTAATCGCCGACCTGCAAATCCGTAAAGCTTGCTATTTTTTCTCCCTCATAGGTCCGGCGGCGCTTCTTTCTCTTTTTTTCCCCGCCGAAAATATCACTCTCGGAAATGACTGCGAATTTCAGCAGAGGATACTCGTAGCCCTTTTTGACCTTTCCATAGCCGACCATAATTTCTCCCGGCTTCACCTCATGGTCAAAATCCTCCGAATAAAAAGCGTTTAAGCCCTCCTGCAAAAAATCCTCCGCCAGACGTTTTGCCCGCGTTCTCGAGCTGGAAAGCAGAACGACGCGGGAGCCGTTTTTCTTATAGCGCGCCAAATCACGCACTAAAAGCTCAAAGCTGTTATTGTAGGGATTCACCGTCCTTGAATCGATGGAGAACTTCATCTTTATATCAAGGTGGCTGCTCTTGCGCTCCAGAGCTGCCAGCGAGATACATCTGCGGTTCTGGATTTTTGCCAGTATTTCTTTGCAGGAAAACAGCTCGCGCATCTGCCCGGGCAGGATGTATCCCTTTTCGAGCCGCTGCTTCATGCTCTCGGAAAACTCCGTCTCGGTCGCCGTCCCCCGCTCGATGCAGCGCAGGGCCTCATCCAGAAAAATAACGGTGCCCTTTCTGTCAAAATAGTCGAGAAGCGAAACACGCTCTCCGCAAAAATAGGAGAGGTAAGCATCCAGCCCGGCGCTGATACCAAGCTCTCCGGCCGCCTCCGCAAGCTGCTCCGCGGCCGCCTTCACACGGTAGGCCTCCTCCGTTTTCATTTCCTTTTTCAGCTTTGCCGACACCTGCCCGGCTTCCTCTAAGATGCGCTGAAGCCCGGCCTCCCGCTCCTTCGGGCTTAAAACCAGCTCACAGGCCGGATAAATATGGACCTCGTTTAGATTTTCCACGGAGCGCTGGCTTTTTGCGTCAAATGAGCGGATGGAATCAACCTCGTCCCCCCACAGCTCGATTCGAATCGGATTTTCCTCGGTCAGCGGAAATACATCGATAATTCCTCCCCGGACGGAAAACTCCCCCATCGCCTCCGCCTGATAATTTTTTTCATATCCCAGCTCGACAAGATGCTTCTTCAGTTTCTCTAAATCAACAGTATCGCCGACCCCAATTTTCGTTACCGCCTGAATGAATTTTTCCGGCTCAGGCATCGGGTTCATCAATGCGTCAAATGTCGTTATAATGGTGCAGGACTTTTCCTCCGCAAGAAGCTTTAAGGCGTTAATCCGCTCCGCCGTCAGTACATTGCCCTGAATGTCCGACTGATAGAACAGAATGTCCTTTGCCGGATAATACGCGGCCTTTTTGTCGAAAAAACGATATTCCTCACACAGCTCCTTTGCACGCTGCTCCTGAAACGTAACGATGATTCTGCTGCCGGAACCATTGTTTACGCTATACATCAAATGCGGTTTTGCCGCGTCTATGCAGCCCGATATCTGTACGATGCCGCTTAGCTTCGGCAGCATGGACTGCAGGTCTTGAAATTCTTTTAACCCCAGCAGAGGTTCCGTAAACGTTTTCATGCCAATCTCCATTCCAAAACGTTTTCGCCGCCTTGCTTATGCTTCGCGCGGCTCCTTTTTCTTTGCGTTAAATTCGTTCATTGCCGCATCAACTTCCCCCTGTAGCATAAGCTCCGCCGCCAAAACGGCGTGCCCAATCGCTTCCTCAACAGCCGCCCTGTCGTCCTTATCAAAGCGCCCCAGCACATAATCTGCCAAATCCCAGCCCTTCGGCTTTTCCCCGACACCGACTTTAATACGCAGAAAATTCTGTGTCCCTGTCTGTGCGATGATATTTTTGATGCCGTTGTGGCCGCCCGCGCTCCCTTTTTTCCGGATACGCAGATTTCCCGGCGCAAGGCTGATGTCGTCATAAATGACAAGCATTTCCTCCTCCGGGTCCAATTTATAATAGGAAAGAAGGCTCTCCACACTTTCACCGCTTAAGTTCATAAAGGTCTGCGGCTTCGCGAGAACTACCTTTACGCCGTTTATGACGCCCTTGCCGCAGAGCGCCTTGTGCTTTTTCTCACTGATACTGATATTATATTTCTCCGCAATGGCATCCATGACATCAAATCCCACATTATGTCTGGTATGCTCATACTGCCTGCCCGGATTTCCAAGTCCGACAATTAAAAACATGACGTACTCCTTTGTGCGTTTCTTCTGCGAATTACGGCTGCCGCAGCCGCAAGCTGCTCCTGGTCATTGACCCCGGTAATATCCTCATCGTCCTCCAGCGCAAACGCGTCAACCTTTTTTCCCTTTGCCTTAATAATTGTCAGCGTATCAGGCAGATAATATTCTCCCTGCGCATTGTTCGGCTGTATTTTTTCGAGGGCTTCCTTTAACTCCCTGGTGTCAAAGATATACATACCGGAGTTTATCTCATGTGATTTTAATTCTTCTTCACTCGCGTCCTTATGCTCAACACTCTTTAAGAAATTCCCTTCCGCGTCCCTTATGATTCTTCCGTAGCCGGTCGGATCCTCCACCATTGCAGAGAGCACCGTGACCGTATTGTTGTTTTTCATGTGGTATTCCTTTAAGCGCAGCAATGTTTCTGCCGTAATGAGAGGAGTATCGCCGAACAGAATCATCGTCTGTCCCTCATCCCCCAGAAAATCCTTCGCGCATCTGACGGCATGACCAGTACCAAGCTGCTGCTCCTGAAGTACAAAGCGCACCTCCTGATGCCGGATGGACTCCCTCACAATTTCATATTTATAGCCCACGACCAGACAAATATCTTTAGTTCCTGCCCCGATGGCCGCGTCGATGACATAATCGACCAGACATTTCCCCTCTATCGTGTGTACCACCTTCGGCAAATCCGATTTCATTCGGGTTCCTTTGCCTGCCGCCAGAATCACCGCTTTTAATTTCTCCATTGGAAGCCTCCTCCTCTATCTGTGCTTATCATAATTTACAGTCTAAATTTCATTTTACCGTAGTTTTCGGATTTTACAAGAGTTTTGTCTCAGAAGAATTTCCAACACCCTTTGATTCCCGTATCTTAGCCGTACAATTTCCTATTAAAGCAAAAAACTGCCGTACCGGCGCCTCCCCGCGCCGATACGACAGTTTATTTTCCCCTTACATTATATATATTATTTGCTATCCCCTGCATGCTCGTTATTCTTCGGCAGCCAGCGTCTCCTGATACTTTTCTAAAATAAGCCTCTGGATCCGCTCTCTGGTCTCGGAATTAATTGGATGTGCGATGTCGCGGTATTCGCCGTCCGCCGCCTTACGGCTCGGCATTGCGATAAAAAGACCCTTTTCCCCTTCGATAATCTTAATATCGTGTACAACAAATTCCTCGTCAATTGTGATGGATACCACCGCTTTCATCTTTCCTTCTTTTTCTACTTTTCTGATTCTCACGTCCGTTATCTGCATGTCTGATGTCCCCCTTTATGTTGTTCGTACCTTTGTCCTAAAAATGTCCCTGCGCTTCTACAACACGTAACGCTCGTTGTTCTCCGACACAATCTTGATTCCGTTATCGCCGCAATAATAGGTGTTGGCCTTTAAGGTATCACGGCTCTCCACAATACAGTTCTCAATATGCGTGTTATCCCCAATGTACACGTCATTCAAAATAATCGAATTCTTAATCACACAATTCTTTCCGACAAACACTTTTTTAAATAGTATGGAGTTCTCCACCTTACTGTTTATAATACAGCCGCTCGCAACCAGGCTGTTGCGCACATCGGAGCCCGCATTGTATTTTGCCGGCGGCAGATCATCCACCTTGGAATAAATCCTCGGCTCGTCCCCAAAGAACTTACGGACCTCCGGCTTCAGGAAATCCATATTCGTCTGATAATAAGACTCCACCGTCGCGATATTGCTCCAGTACTCTTTCATCTTATAACCATAAATCCGCTTCATATTCTTATAGCGAATCAGGATGTCGGTAACAAAATCCCAGCGGTCTTCCTCCGCGCTGCGCTCAAGCATCTCAATAAGCTGTCTTCTGCGCACGATATAGATACCGGTGGAAATGGTATTTGACTGGGAAACCATCGGCTTCTCCTCAAACTCCACAATTCTGGAATCCTCATTCATCCGGATGACACCGAATCTGCTGACATCCACGCCCGGATCCATGTCCTTGCAGACTACCGTAATATCCGCTTTCTTTTCAATATGGAAATCAAGCACTTTATTATAGTCCATCTTGTAGACACAGTCACCGCTGGTAATAATTACATACGGCTCATGGCGTTTCTTTAAGAAGCTGATATTCTGGTACATGGCATCCGCGGTTCCGCGGTACCACCAACTGTTATCTACCGTCACGGTCGGATTAAATACAAATAAGCCGCCCTGCTTTCTGCCGAAATCCCACCATTTGGAGGAACTTAAATGCTCATTTAAGGATCTTGCGCTGTACTGTGTCAAAACCGCTACCGTCTGTATATGGGAATTGCTCATGTTGCTGAGTGCAAAATCAATACACCTGAAACTGCCTCCAACGGGCATTGCCGCAATCGCCCTTTTATTGGACAGCTCCTGCATACGGCTGTTATTACCGCCAGCTAAAATAATACCTATCGCCTTCATATTGTGTCACCTGCCTTAATAATTACTTCACCGCTACCAAGGATTCCATCCGGGTAATCTTCTTTCTCCGTAACACCCGAAATCGCCGTGTTCTTTCCAATCGTCACATTTTCCGGCACTACGGAATCCTCTCCAATCGTGACCAGACCAAAGGAATAAATGCTCGCATTCAGCTTGTTGGGTACCTCCTCACCCGCACCGAGGACCACATTGTTGCCGATACGGCAATTCTCCGCTATAATGGACTTATCTACCGTAACTCCTTCGCCAATCTGCGTTCCCCTCATAATGATGGAATTTCTGATTACGCTGCCCTTGCCGATTGTAACGCCGGGGCCAATTACGGAGCTGTGAACTTCACCGTATATCTCGGAGCCCTCTCCGATAATACTCTTTTCCACAACAGAATCCGCTGCCAGATACTGCGGTTCAATAATATCGCTCTTGGTATATATCTTCCAGTATTCCTCGTACAGATTGAATTCCGGAATCAAATCAATGAGTTCCATATTGGCTTCCCAGTAAGAGCCGAGCGTTCCGACATCCTTCCAGTAGCCATTGTACTCAAAGGCAAAAAGACGTTTCCCGCCTTCGTGACAATAAGGAATGATATGCTTGCCAAAGTCACATCCGCTCTGATCCTTCATTGCATAGAGCGCTTCCTTTAATACGTCCCAACTGAATATGTAAATACCCATCGAGGCCAGATTGCTTCTCGGCTGCGCCGGCTTCTCCTCAAAGTCAAGAATCTTCTTATTCTCATCCGCAATTACAATTCCGAAACGGCTTGCCTCTTCAATCGGCACCGGCATGGTGGCAATTGTGACATCCGCGTTGTTCTCCTTATGGAAATCGAGCATGACCTCGTAATCCATCTTGTAAATGTGATCACCTGATAAAATCAGTACATATTCGGGATTATAATTCTCCATATAATTCATATTCTGGAAAATTGCATTTGCCGTCCCACTGTACCATTCACTGTTGTTGCTTTTCTCATAAGGAGGAAGAACCGTTACCCCCCCATTGTTGCGATCCAAATCCCAGGGAATACCAATCCCGATATGAGTATTCAGACGCAGCGGCTGATACTGGGTCAACACACCCACCGTATCAATACCGGAATTGATGCAGTTGCTGAGCGGGAAATCAATAATACGATATTTACCGCCAAACGCAACCGCCGGTTTGGCAACTCTTGCCGTAAGCACGCCCAGACGGCTGCCCTGTCCTCCAGCTAATAGCATTGCTATCATTTCTTTACGAATCACGCCAATCACCTCTCGTCACTTTTTAGTACTTTGTTCCTTATAACGTTTTTTATTATATCATACCGCCCATAAAATGTACATCATTTTTCACAATTATTTTTGAAATTCATATTTTTTTTTGACATTTTATACAAATATTTTCCAATCGGCCGCCCGGCGCCCGTAACCTGTCGAAAAGATTTTATACCAAAAGAATTTGCAAATCATTAAGATACGGGTATAATGAATCATACAGATTCTATTTTTTAACAGGCAGGTAACCAGACTATGTATAAAATCAATTTTCAAAACCCGATACATATCCATTTTATCGGTATCGGCGGCATCAGCATGAGCGGTCTTGCTGAAATACTCAAAAATGAGCACTTTACCGTCTCCGGCTCCGATTCCAGGGAATCCGGGCTCACCCGGCATCTGGAGCAAATGGGAATCACCGTATTTTACGGACAGAAAGCTTCCAATATCACGGAGGACATTGACCTCGTCGTCTACACCGCTGCAATCCGGGAGGATAACCCCGAGCTGATGCAGGTACGCGCCGCCCAAATCCCGGCCTTAAGCCGCGCCGAACTGCTTGGCCAGATTATGGATAATTATAAAAATTCCATCGCCGTCGCCGGAACCCATGGAAAAACAACGACGACGTCCATGATCAGCCAGATTCTCCTCGCCGCAGAGACGGACCCGACCATCACGGTGGGCGGCATCTTAAAAGCCATTGACGGGAATCTGCGGGCAGGCAAGTCCGATATTTTTATCTCGGAGGCCTGCGAATACACAAACAGCTTTCTGCATTTTTATCCAAGGTACAGTATCATTCTGAACGTAGAAGCAGAACATCTTGACTTTTTAAAAGATATTCAGGACATCCGCAATTCATTCCGCAAATTTGCAGAAAATACAAAAAAAGACGGCGCCGTCATCATCAACGGGGAAATCGAGCGCTATCACGAAATCACCGATGGCTTGGCGCCGCAGGTGATTACCTTCGGCCTCTCGGACGCCTGCGACTTCTATCCGGCAGACGTTTCCTTCAACGAAAAGGCCTGCGCCTCCTTTACCGCAATGTGCCGTGGAAAAGAGGTCATGCGCGTTTCCCTCCGGGTCCCGGGTATGCACAATGTCTTAAACGCCCTGGCAGCCATCGCCCTGGCCCTTGACTTAAAGCTCCCCAAGGAGGCTGTCGCGGCCGGCCTTTCCGCCTTTGGAGGCGCTGACCGCAGATTTCAATACAAAGGCTCTAAGGACGGTGTCACCGTAATTGATGACTACGCGCATCACCCGACGGAAATCCGGGCGACGCTGACCGCGGCAAAAAAATATCCGCACAGCCGCCTGGTACTTGTATTCCAGCCGCACACCTACTCGCGTACCAAAGCTTTCCTCGACGACTTCGCCGAGGTTCTCTCCCTCGCCGATATGGTGATCTTAAGCGATATTTATGCCGCCCGCGAAAAAAATATCTACGGTGTCAGCTCCCGTGATATTTTAGAGAAGCTCAAAAAATGCGGCTGTAACTGTTACTATTTTCCTACTTTCGGGGAAATCGAAGCATTTTTGAAAAAAAATTGTATGAACGGAGATTTGTTGATAACTATGGGAGCAGGAGACATTGTAACTGTGGGAGAACACTTTCTTAACAGCTAAGTTATCCACATTATCCACATCTGATTGGGGAAAACTTCAACTTTCGGATGTGGATTTTTTTGTTTACATAATATTTTTGCGTGTTTTTGTCCCGTAGTCGCAAAAAGCAGTTCTCTTTCCACCTCCGACAGGTTTCCATAATCTTTCCCCCAAATGCCTTTTCAAAGGTTATCCACATTTTCCACAATTCTTCAAACCCCCGATTTTACAGGCTTTGCAGCAAAAAATTTACTTCTCTTTTTTCTGTGCCTGTGCTATAATTTGGAACGTACAAAAATCGTTACATGCGAAAGAGGGGGCTTTGGGGCTATGGCAAAAATACGAATCCACCGTGACAGCGACACCTCTGCCACGAGTGTTTCCAATATTTTTATTGATGAATATATGTCCGACGCAAACGGGGAATTCGTAAAAATTTATCTTTATCTGCTGCGCCTGATGAATGCGCCGGACTCCGCCTTTTCCCTTTCGTCGATTGCCGATAAATTCGAGCACACAGAAAAAGACGTGCGGCGCGCTTTAAGCTACTGGGAACGCATGAAGCTTTTGCATCTGGAATATGACGCGGAGGACAACCTTACCGGAATCTGTCTGCTCGACTCCGTTCCCCGCCAGGGGGAGGATACGTTGCCGCAGGATTCGGAAGCTTACGGGCTTCCCGCCGGAGCTTCTCCGGCACAGGTCCAGCCCCCGGAGGAATCGGATTCCGTTCCCCCGAAGAAATGCTACACGGCAGACGACCTGAAAGATTTCTGCGAAAACGACCAGATTGCCGAGCTTTTATTTATCGCCGAACGCTATCTCGGTCGACCGCTAAGCCAGACCGATACCAATACGTTTCTTTATCTGTACGACGGTCTGGGTTTTTCCGCCGATTTAATCGAATACCTTGTGGAATACTGTGTGAGCAAGAACCATACCGCCATACGCTATATTGAGGCGACCGCCATCCGGTGGGCGGAATCCGGCATACGGAGCGTAAGCGCCGCCAAGCAGGAAGCCAAAATCCACAGCGGGGCGTATTACGCTGTTATGCGCGCATTCGGAATTTCGGGCAGGAACCTTGTTCCGTCCGAAACAGATTTTATCGAACGCTGGCGTTCGGAATACGGCTTTTCCACCGAGCTTATCTCGGAGGCATGCCAGCAGACCATTCAATCCATCCATCAACCAAGTTTCCAATACGCGGACTCCATTCTGAAGAACTGGAAAAAACGACAGGTGCGCTCGCTCGACGATGTCCGGCGGCTCGGCAGTGAACACCGGGAATCAAAGAACGCTTCCGGCGCTTCCCAGACGGGAACTGCCTCCAAAAATAAATTTAATAATTTTAACCAGCGTTCCTATGATTATGATCAGCTTGAAAAAATGCTGCTGACAACCAATGCGCAGCGTTAGCCATACATAACAGGAGATGAGCCATGCCATTAAGCAATACCCAGTACGATGAAATTATCCGAACCTATGACGCCAGGCAGCTTCGCAACAAACGGGAACAGGAAAAAAAGCTGCGCTACGCCTATCAGAAGATTCCACGGCTTAGGGAGATTGACGATGCCATCGCCTCCTGCTCCGTGACCCAGGCAAAAAAAATGCTGGACGGCGACGCGCTTGCCCTTTCCGATTTAAAAGCTAAGATTGCGGATTATCGTGCCGAAAAGCAGGAGCTTTTAACGCGCTATGATTTTCCCGACAACTATTTTGAACCGTCCTATACATGCAGGGATTGTAAGGATACCGGTTTTATTGACGGAAAACGCTGTCACTGCTTTCGGCAGGCCGCCATTAATCTTATTTACGAGCAGTCCAACCTGAAAGAAGTTCTGCTTAAAGAGAACTTTTCCACTTTTTCTTTTGAATATTATTCCGATACGCAGGTCAATCCGGCCACGGGCTTAAGCTCTTTGGAGACGGCAAAAGACGCCGTTGCAAAATGCAGGGCTTTTATCCGTGATTTTGACAATGAATTCTCTAATCTTTATTTTTATGGAGATACTGGTATCGGAAAGACCTTTTTATCCCACTGCGTGGCAAAGGAGCTTATGGACAGCGGTCATTCCGTTATCTACTTTACGGCGTTTCAATTATTTGATATATTAAGCAAAGGCGTGTTTGAAAAGGATGAGGACGCCATCGCGGCACACCGCAATATTTTCACCTGTGATCTGCTGATCATTGACGATTTGGGAACCGAGCTTGCAAATTCCTTTACGACCTCACAGCTTTTTCTTTGTCTGAATGAACGGATTTTAAGAAAAAAATCCACGGTTATTTCGACAAACCTCGGCATGACCCAGTTTGCCGACATCTATTCGGAGCGCATTCTCTCCCGGATATCGAGCTACTACACGCTGATTAAGCTGTTTGGAGACGACATCCGTATTTTAAAACGCAACCGATAGCCCTGTCTTCAATTAGAGCAATCTATTGAAATACATGTCAACTTTATTTTATGGAGGAACATTCAATGCCAAACGATGAAAGAAATTTAGAAACCATTCCGGACGGAGCACTTGGCCTTATTCCGCTGGAAAGCTGCAAGGAACTGGGCTGTAAGGTAGACCAGTATCTGGTCGGCTGGAGGGAACAGAGACTGCATCAGCATGAATCCGAGCTTGCTTTCCGTGATTACCGCCGCAACTCCTACATTATTTCCACGGCAGTTCCGCGTTTCGGAACCGGAGAAGCGAAAGGTGTCATCAAGGAATCCGTCCGAGGCTACGACTTATACCTGATGGTCGACGTGACAAACTACAGCCTGACCTATACGGTCTGCGGACATAAGAACCACATGTCGCCGGATGACCACTACGCGGACTTAAAGCGCATTATCGCCGCAGTCGGCGGAAAGGCACGCCGCATCACCGTGATTATTCCTTTCC
>CALWBG010000033.1 GCA_944375975.1 uncultured Roseburia sp. | reverse complement strand
ATATGCCGGTCAGCTTGACGGGCAATGTGCCGGTCAGCTTGACGGGCAGTTTGCCGGGCGGTTTGCCGGTCAGCTTGCACGGCACTTTGCACGGCACGTTCCTCCCTCTCACGCTCAGATGGCTCCACGGCAGTGTGCCGAGCAGCTTGACGGGCAGTTTGCCGATCAGCTTGTCGGGCGGTTTGCACGGCACGTTCCTCTCTCTCCCGCGTGGGGTTCTCCCCGCCACTGGGTTTCTTTCGCCGCCTTTTCTCCCTTTTTCTTTTTTCCTCCCGTATGGTTTTTTCACACGCGGCGACGCTTTTCTCCGGAAAGAAGCCCTCCTCGATTCTATCCATAAGTCCCTCGAACTCAGGATCCGTATATTCCGGCAGATTTTCGCACAGCTCTTCCAGGCTTTCCCCGTCGGAGGGAGCAGCCGCCCCCTCTTCCGGCAGCCGCCCGTCCTCGTATTCATTATACCGGTAGCTTGCCGTACGCTCCCCGTTTTTCCCGAGCAGCTCCAGATAATCCTCGTACGCCTTTTGATCCTCCCCGAAATCCAGCCGGTAAATATCTCCCTCGGAAAGCATCTTATATGGCCGCGGCGTATAAAAGCAGTTGCAGGAGGCACAGGTATACGCCCTTGCCAAAAGCACAATCCCCTCGGGCGTCTCAATCCGAAATTCCTTTCCCGGCGGATATACTGTCATATGAAACTTTTCCGCGCACCCGGGGCAAAGATAGCCGACGCGGTAAAAATTATTGCCGAGCCTGCCGCCGTTCCTCTCTTCCGCAGTCATATCCACACGCTCAAACGCAGCCATGGCCTGTTGCCAGACAACCTTATGCCAAAGCCCCGGCGTCTCCTCCGGCGCTTCTTCCTCCAAAACAGACTCCCTCGCCTCCAGAGCCGCCTCGACGACCTCCTCATAGGTAATCCTGATTCCGTTTTTATAGAAACGGAAATATTCGGGCGTGTACTCCGGCTCAACGGAAATGCCCTTTAAAATCGCGCCAAAAAGACTGCCGAGCTGCTCATAATTTTTTTCTACCCGAAGGCCCTTAATCGAACCCCATTTTCCGAAAGCATAGAGAATCATATTCACGACATCCTGCACCTGCGGTTCCCCTGCCGTGTCTTTAATGTCCTCCTCCTTTACATTCACGTCGATAATATTTTCCGCCGCTTTCCTGCTGTCAAAATGAAAAAACAGGGAGCGCACTTCCCCCTGTAAAATAATAAAATTATTCATCACTACAAAAAGACCGTTCCACTGGACATTGGCTCCCATTGTCTGAATCAGTCTTTCGAATGTCATTTTCAATTCGGGATTTGCTCTCAATACTATCACAAAACTCACCTCTTATCCGTATTTTTTCATTATAACATGGCTCTGAGTGTGTGTAAACTGACGCCCTCCGACAGTTTATAAACTTTTAAGAATTCCTCCGCTCCGCAAGTTTACTGTCCTTTTTCTTTTTCTGTCAGCACTCACTATAAAAGAGTGCTAATTTTCTATTGACTTTTTAGAATGACGGTTATAATATTAGATTTATCGGGAATACGCGAATGTCCCGTATTCCATAAGCCGAATTTGTAAAGAAGTAAAAAGGAGTGTTTTAACATGACAGAAAAGCATGGAAATCTTTCAATCAACAGTGATAACCTTTTTCCGATTATAAAAAAATGGTTATATTCCGACCACGATATTTTTTATCGTGAATTAATCAGCAACGGCTGCGACGCCATCACAAAGCTCAAAAAGCTTGAGATGATGGGAGAATGCACCCTGCCGTCCGACTATCAGCCGAAAATTGAAATTGTGGTAAGTTCCGAAGATAAAACCATAAAGGTAATTGATAACGGTCTTGGTATGACCGCCGACGAGGTGGAGGAATACATCAACCAGATTGCCTTTTCCGGTGCGACGGATTTCATTGAAAAATATAAGGATAAGGCAAACGACGACCAGATTATCGGACATTTCGGACTCGGCTTCTATTCCGCCTTCATGGTGGCAGACCGTGTCACGATTGACTCCCTGTCCTACCGCGAAGGGGCTGCTCCGGTTCACTGGTCCTGCGACGGCGGTACGGAGTTTGATATGACCGACGGCACGAAGGAAACGCCGGGCACCGAGATTACCCTGTATTTAAACGAGGATTCCGTGGAGTTTGCAAACGAATACCGTGCAAGAGAGGTCATCGAAAAATACTGTTCTTTCATGCCGATTCCGATTTTCCTGCGCAAGGCAAATGCCGAGACGGAATACGAGACGATTGACGCGGCCGACAAGCTTGATACCGACACCGTGGTAGAGACGATTCACGAGGAGGCAAAGACCGAGGAAAAGGAAAACGAAAACGGAGAAAAAGAAGTCGTTGAGGTTTCCCCGGCAAAGGACAAGTTAAAAATCGTAAAACGTCCCGTTCCGTTAAACGACACAAACCCACTGTGGACAAAAAATCCGAACGAATGCACCGACGAGGAATACAAGGCTTTCTACCGCAAGGTCTTTTTGGATTACAAGGAGCCTTTATTCTGGATTCACCTGAATATGGATTATCCGTTCAACCTGAAGGGAATCCTCTATTTCCCGAAAATCAATACGGAATATGATTCCATCGAAGGCACTATCAAATTATACAACAACCAGGTATTTATCGCGGACAATATCAAGGAGGTCATCCCGGAGTTTTTAATGCTCTTAAAAGGTGTCATTGACTGCCCGGATTTGCCGCTGAATGTTTCCAGAAGCGCCCTGCAGAACGACGGCTTTGTGAAAAAGATTTCCGAGTACATCACAAAGAAGGTTGCCGACAAGCTCATTGGCATGTGCAAAACCGACAAGGAAAGCTACGAAAAATACTGGGACGATATCAGCCCGTTTATCAAATTCGGCTGCCTGAAGGATACAAAATTCTGTGACAAGATGAACGATTACATCCTGTTTAAAAATCTGGATGACAAATACTTAACCCTTCCGGAGCTTCTTGTCAAGGAGGAAGAAAAAACGGAAGGAGACGCTTCCGATGCCGACGGCAAGCCCGCGGAGGACGCCGAGGTTGTGGATGCCGACGGCAAGCCGGTAGAGGACAATAAGAACGCTGAGGAAAAAGACGAGCGTAAGATCATCTATTACGTGACCGACAGGCTCCAGCAGGGTCAGTATATCAAGATGTTTAAGGAGCAGAACATGGATGCCGTGATTCTTGACCACAACATTGACACCTCGTTTATCTCCCAGCTCGAGCAGCGCAATGAGCACTATAAATTCATGCGTATCGACGCCGACGTGACCGATTCCTTAAAGGACGAAAGCTCTGCGGATGATTTGAAGGAAGAGACGGACACGCTGACCGAGGTATTCAAAAAAGCCTTAAATAACGATAAACTGACCGTTAAGGTAGAAAAATTAAAGAACCCGAATATCGCTTCCGTCATCACTCTCTCCGAGGAAGGCAGACGTATGCAGGATATGATGAAGATGTATGCGATGGGCGGTATGGGCGGCATGGATCCGAATATGTTTGCAGCCGACCAGACGCTGACCTTAAATGCCGGAAACGAACTGGTAAAATACATTTTTGAGCACAAGGATTCCGAGCATGTACCGATGTTCTGCGAACAGCTCTACGACCTTGCACTGCTCTCCAACCAGCCGTTGTCCGTGGACGCAATGACAAAGTTTGTAGAGCGAAGCAACCGGATTATGATGCTGCTCGCAAAATAACAGCCCTTAATCCAGTCTGCTTCTTCGGTACACAAACCGAAAAATCACAATTGCACACAGGATATTTACAGCTACCACAGCAGCGCCGAAGGGGTCAATCCCTTCGGCTCCTGCTGTTTTTAGCATTGTCTGAACCTGGCAGGAGTAAACAAACCGCGCGGCCGAAGCGATTTTTTCATTAAACATGGAAAGCATCGGCAGAAAAGAGCACACCAGCATCAGCGGAACCGTCAGCGAATTTGCCGCCATCTCATTTCTGCTCCATGTACCAATGGCAGCTCCAATCAGAAGCGAGGCCGCCACACCGGCCGCCATCGCGCCGAGGAACTGCGCCAGACCCGCACCCGTATATCCGCCTGCGAACGCAAACACGGCGGCCCCGGCCATACACAGCAGAAACACATAGGCTCCCACCCCAAACAGATACTCCCCCGCCTTCACATTGGACATCAAAAGCATACGCAGCGTATGCTTTTCTTTTTCCTCCGCGAGGATGGACGCCATGCTCACCATCGGAGCCATACCGACATACATGGCCGCGAACATTGTGATGAAATAATTCGGCGGCAGCCCTTCCACAGACACCATATGCTTCATAAACACCCCAAGTGCGGGCAGCATGATAAATTGTATGAACACAGCCTTATTTTTCAGAGTATCCTTCCACTGTTTTTTCCAGATTGCCCCTATGATTCGAAGTCTCATGAAGCAAACCCCCTTCCCGTCAATTCCATAAATACGGTTTCCAGATTCGGCTCCGTAGAATGAATGCTTTCAATTTGTCCGGATTGCAGATAATCCGCCACCACCTTCGCAGACAGCGGCGTATTTTCGACGGTAATGCTCTCCCCGTCCTTTAAAGTCAGGCAAATCGCATTTAAGTGATTATATCGTCTGCACACCTCGGCCGGACTGCCGTACTCAACAATATTCCCAAGATGTAAGAGCGCCACATGGCCGCACAGCTTTGTGGCCTCCTCCATATTATGCGTCGTCAAAAGTACTGCCGCCCCCCGTTCCCGCTCCTCCCTTATCAGTGCGTGAATTTCGGCCGCCGTCGACGGGTCGAGCCCCGCCGTCGGCTCATCTAAAATGAGCAGTCCCGGTTCGTGCAGGATTGCGCGCGCCAGCGCCAGGCGCTGCCTCATCCCCTTGGAAAGTCTGGAAACGGGTCTTTTCTTAGCCTCCGCCAGTCCCGTCCGCCGGAGCGCCTCCATAATCTTTTCCCTGCCTGTTCCGTAAATCTCCGCGAACAGCAGGAGGTTATCATAACAGGAGAGACGCTCATATAAACCGGTATTGTCGAGTACCAGACCGATATTTTCGTAAGCATCCCTCGGCAGGCCCTCCGTGTCAAGTCCAAACAGAAATGCCCTGCCGCCTGTCTGTCGAAGCTGTCCGGTCAGTATTTTCAGCAAAGACGTTTTACCCGCCCCGGAGGGCCCGAGCAGTCCGAAAATTTCTCCCTCCGCGATATTTAAGCTGACGGACTGCAAAACTTCCTTTTTCCCGAAGGACATCGAAATATTCTCCGCCCTGATACAAGCCGCCTTACCGCTCATTGTTCCATCTCCCTTCTCTTTTTTTCCAATGCCTCCTCCAGCCTCCTGTTTTCCAGTCTGCTCTTTAGCACCGAGACGCCGAGGCTCGAGGCAAAACAAACGAGGAAGCAGAGGAAAAACATAGCCCACGGCATCCACATATCCACCGGAAACCAGTCAAACAAAATAATAAACACTGCCATCACGGCCACGGTAAGCGCCAGCATACAAGCCGTCCTTGCCACGATTCCCATGCGCTTTATCAGCCTGTCGGTAAAGAAGATGTAACGCAGAAATATAATCAAAGCATCCAACACCAGAAACTCCGCCATAACCGCAACGGGAATCCCCTCTTTCCCCAGCACGAAAAAAGCGGACAGCTCCTTCGCACTCTCACCGAACAGCACGGTAAACACCAGCATGCAGAGCATGGAAAACCCAAAACAAACCAGTACCTGCGCCAGATAATCCAAAAATGTCTTTCTTTCTTCCATTTCTATTTAACCCCCAGTTTTTTCTTAAAGCTTTCCGCGTACTGCCTGGAAATTACAAGCCTTTCCCCGTTGCTCAACGTCACGCCGATTTTCCTGTCAAATTCGGCCTTTAAGGACACAATATGCTTTAAATTCACAATGCAGGACTTTCCAATCCGCAAAAAACCGCACTCCGAAAGCTGCTCCTCCAGCTCATATAAATGAAGGCTGGTCTCATATACGTCACTTTGTGTATAAAAAAAGGTTTTCTTATCCGCCGTATCGATATAAAGCACCTCCGCGGCATCCAAAAGCCAGGTTTCCCCGTCCCTTGTCCCGGTCAGCTTTAAGTCCATCATCCGCAGCATCGCAATGATTTTTTCGATATCCGGCGTCAGGCTGCGGCAGGTGATCGATATTTCTATCTCCTCCGCGGCATTATCCGTATTTATTTTTATTTTCACATTGCCACCCCTTCTTTTGGTCTGTTCCGTGTTTCGTACCCTGAGGGTAACAGATTCCGGCGGCCGTTACAAGGGCATTTTCCCAAGCTGCCGGATTTTGAGCGCAAGCTGCACACATGGGGGCTGCAATAAACCGCTCCCTACTGCTTCCGATAACAAAATGAGCCGGCCGCATCACAGCAGCCGACTCCTGGCAAGACAAAATTTAACATCCTGTTTGTAAAAATATATCTTTTTTTATAAAACATTTTCCACACCGCACATCACGGCATACTGATTTTATCCAGAATCCCGGTAAGATGCGCGATTGCCACACCGTAGTTGGTCATCGCGACTCCCTGCGCCCGCGCCCGGTCAATCCGGGACATCACATACTTGCGGTTGAACATACAGGCGCCGCACTGGATTACCAGGTCGTACCCCGATAAATCCTGTGGGAAATCCGTGCCGCTCACCACCTCCACGGTAATGCCCTCACCCACGCGCCTGCGCAGCAGATTCGGGATTTTTTCACGGCCGATATCCTCCGCCAGCGGCGCGTGGGTGCAGCACTCCGCTATGAGCACCCGCGACTGCGGCGTCAACGCGTCAAGCATCGCAGCTCCCTCCACATAGTAGGGCAGATCCCCCTTATAAGCCGCAAACAGCACCGAAAACGAGGTGAGCATACTCTCCTTCGGCTTGTGTTCATAGACATAGCCAAACACCTGTGAATCCGTAATGATAAGCTTCGGCGGATGCTTTAAGGCGGCAAGGGCCGAAAGCAGCTTATCAGTCGTCACACTCATCACCAGGCATTTCTTATCCAACAGCTCCCGCAGCGTCTGTACCTGTGGCAGAATGAGCCTTCCCCTGGGCGCCTGTATATCCTGCGGCATCACGAGCAGCACAAGGTCATTTTCCGATACAAGCTCCCCGGTAATCAGCCGGGAGCCGAAATTTTCCGGCACAAGGCGCGCCAGCGCCTCTCTGACCCGCTCCATGCCTTCTCCCGTCCTGGCGCTTATGAGAAGGGCATCCTCCCCTGTTTCGCGTTTGATTTCCGCCGCAATCACATCCGCATCGGCAAGGACATCAGCCTTACTGATTACAAATAAAACCGGGGTATTCTTCTCCTTAAAAAACCGGTACCACTCCAACTCGACGTTTTGTCTCAAATCTGAGACAAGAATAACCGCGATATCCGTTTTTTCCGCCGCAAGCCTTGTCTTTTCCACACGGCGCTCTCCAAGCGCGCTCTCGTCGTCAAAGCCTGCCGTGTCGATGATGACGCAGGGACCGAGCGGATAAATCTCCATCGGCTTATAAACCGGGTCGGTCGTTGTGCCCGCCACGTCCGCGACGATAGAGACCTCCTGCTTTGTAAACGCATTGATAAAAGAAGACTTGCCGCTGTTGGTTTTTCCGAAAATACCGATGTGCAGACGATTGCTGCCCGGTGTCTCGTTCAAAGTTCCTGCCATAATCGTTCTCCTCCCTAAAACCGGAAATCACGTTTTCCTTCCGCGATATCGTGAATATGCTCATAGGCAGTCTGCTTTACCTTGGGATTTGGAATCTTCTCCAGTTCCCGGTCAATCAGCTCCATACCGATTTTTCTGGTTTCCTCGCTCGCATAGTCCTCCAGATATTCCTTTAACGTCATTAGCGCGTTGGGATGGCAGCAGTTTAAAATCTGCATATTTTTGCACAGCGCCATAAAGCGGTCCCCGGTTCTTCCCTCCCGGTAGCAGGCGGTACAAAAGCTCGGGATATAGCCAAGCTTCATCAGCCAGTTGACCACCTCATCGAGCGTCCGCTGGTCGCTGACATCAAACTGCTCGCTGGTAACCTCTTCCTCTTTCTCAGGCTCGGCATAGCCGCCGACACTGGTTTTGGACGCACCGCTGATCTGGGAGACACCAAGCGGCAATACCCGCTCACGGACCTCCTGGTTCTCCCTCGTGGAGATAATCATGCCCGTGTAGGGCACG
Organism: uncultured Roseburia sp.; assembly: GCA_944375975.1. Classification (GTDB taxonomy): domain Bacteria; phylum Bacillota; class Clostridia; order Lachnospirales; family Lachnospiraceae; genus Roseburia. The sequence continues at coordinate 9,243 of CALWBG010000033.1, read as the reverse complement.
GAAACACGTATCAGGGCACAGATTTTTGCGAACGTATCGTCCGAAATCCCGTTGTCAAACGCCGCCGGGTCAATATCGTCCGCATGTTTCACGCGCGGTACGCTGATGGTGTGCGGCCCGACACCGTGTACTGCCTCTAAGTGCTCCGCATGCATCAAAAGTCCTGCAAACTCATAACGATATAAATCCAGTCCGAACAACACGCCAAGTCCGACATCGTCAATACCGCCCTCCATGGCGCGGTCCATCGCCTCCGTATGGTACGCATAATCATGCTTTGGTCCCGTCGGATGAAGCTTCTCGTAGCTTTCCTTGTGGTAGGTCTCCTGGAATAAAATGTAGGTTCCGATACCCGCGTCCTTTAATTTGCGGTAATTCTCCACGGTAGTCGCCGCAATATTGACATTGACGCGGCGGATTGCGCCGTTTTTATGTTTAATGCTGTAAATCGTATTAATACATTCCAGAATATATTCAATCGGATTGTTGACCGGGTCCTCCCCCGCCTCGATGGCAAGGCGCTTATGGCCCATATCCTGAAGCGCGGTCACCTCTTTTACGATTTCCTCCTGCGTCAGCTTCTTTCTCGCGATATGCTTGTTTTTCAGGTGATACGGACAGTAAACACAGCCGTTCACACAGTAATTCGACAGATAAAGCGGAGCGAACAGCACAATCCGGTTACCATAAAAATCTTTTTTGATTTGCTCCGCCAGGCGGTATACTGCTTCCACCTTTTCCGGGATTTCACACGCCAATAATACGGATGCCTCCCGGTGGTTTAATCCTTTCCTCTGCTTTGCCTTTTCAATAATCTCATCAATCAGCGCCTCATTATCCTTGTTGGCGTCCGCATAGGCAAGCGTTTCTCTGATTTCCTCGTCGGAGATAAATTCCTCCGCCCTCATTGATTTTACATCGTACATACACATCTTCCTTTCTTTCTGATTTATGAGCCGCTCCGGTCTTTGACAGAGCTTTTCAACCACAAAAATCTCCCCGGTCCACCGCCACCTCGTACCCGATGCCCTTCATCCGGTTTTCCATGCAAAAGCGGCACTCCGCAGCCTCGTCTCCGGTACAGATTTTATTGTCGTACAGCTTATATTTCTCCCTCACCCCCACGGGAGAAAGGTTCGGCATTACCACGTTTGCGCCCGCCAAAATGCCGAGTTCCCTCCCTTTCGGATGAATGGTCCCAAGCGCCGTCGTCGCCGGGAGCAGCACGGGAGGATGAAGCAGCCGGATAATGGAAAGAAGCCGCAGCGTCATTTCCATCGTCCCCGCAGGCTCGCCCCCAAAGGGCGTGTCCTTCTGCGGGATAAACGGCCCAATCCCGACCATCTGCGGCTGCAATTTACGGATAAACTGCAAATCTTTATACAGCGTATCCACTGTCTGATGCGGGGAACCTACCATAAACCCGCAGCCGGTCTGATAGCCAATGGCCTTTAAATCCCAAAGGCAGCGGATTCTGTTTTCCCAGGACATTTCCTTAGGGTGAAGGCTTCCGTAGTGCGCCGCGTCCGCCGTCTCATGGCGCAGCAGATACCGGTCTGCCCCAGCGTCAAAATACGCCTGATAACTCTCCCTTGTTTTTTCTCCTATGGAGAGCGTCACGGCACAGTCGGGATAGCGGGATTTGATTTGTTTCACAATGCCGCAGATTTTTTCGTCGGTAAAAAAAACATCCTCCCCGCCCTGCAGCACAAAGGTGCGAAAGCCCAAATCATAGCCGCTCTCACAGCAGGATAAAATTTCCTCCTCCGTCAGACGGTAGCGCTCCGCCCTGCGGTTGCTCTTTCGGATACCACAGTAAAGACAGTCATTTTTACAGTAATTGGTAAATTCAATCAGCCCGCGGATAAATACCTTTTTCCCGTAAAGCTCATCCGCCGTTTCCCTTGCCCTCCGGTTAAGCGCCTTGATGATTTCCTCATCCTCCGCAGAAAGCAGGTAGGAAAGCTCCTCCCTTGTGATGTCTTTAGTTTCGGCTATTTTCTCTATGAGCGCAAAGCCTGTAGTCTTTTTATTTTGCAGCATGTTTTTCCGCCTTTCCCGCCACATTGGAATAAACGGTCTTTGCCGTAATTCCGGAAAGCCGCCCGATTTTTCCCGACAGCGCATTGATGGCGTCCTGGGGTGCGTCAATGACCACGCTGATGACATGTACGCCGCGCTCCCGGTACGGAATCCCCATCCTGCCGATGATAAAATCACCGTACTCATGTAAAAGCTGATTTAACTGCGGCGTGGAATCCGTATTTTCCACAATAATTCCGATTAACGCTACTCTTGTCTCCATAAAATCCTCCATAACCTGTAAAAAGAATCTCGCTTTGGACTTTCCTATGATACAAAAAAGGCTGCACCCGTTTTCAGGTACAGCCTTCTGACAGCACCGCAGTCTTTGCGCCGCCGAAATATCTTTATGATTCGCCATACCTTTCCCCTCAATCGCCGTCATCGGTGATTTTGGCGTCAGTGCCATTTTTGTACTCGTGTATCTGTTTTCTTCCGCAGAAAGGAGGAATGCCGCTGCCGGAACCCCTGCTCTCTGTGAAGCTTGTTATTATGGTAACATGCTTTTCTTTGAATTGCAAGCCTTTGAAAGCTCCACAACCTTTGTGCCCACGCGCTCCACAAAGCTCTTATCATGCTCCACCAAAAGCATCGTCGGGCGGTACTCCAAAATGAGCTCCTCGAGCTGCATACGCGAAAAGATATCGATAAAATTCAGCGGTTCGTCCCAGATGTACACATGCGCCGCGTCACAAAGGCTCCTTGCGAGCAGTACCTTCTTTTTCTGTCCCTCGGAAAATTCCTCCATGCGCTTTTCAAACTGGGAACGGGAAAAATCCAATTTCCGCAGGAACTGCTTGAACAGAGTTTCATCTATTTTTTCCTCCGCGATATAATCCGCAAGCCTCCCGCATAACCAGGAAGTGTCCTGAGAGACATAGGATAGCTTAAGCCCCGAAGATACGGTAAGGCTCCCTTTTTCAATCTGCGGCTTTCGGTGGGCCTCCTTTTGCTTTGCATACGCCGGAACTGCCCCTGCGGCCGCAAGCACCGCCTGCAGCACGGTTGATTTTCCGCAGCCGTTTGACCCCTTTAACACCAGACAGTCCCCCTGCCGCAGTTCAAATGAAAGACCGCTGCACACCTCCTTTTGTCCCTCGCCATTTTCCATGCGGTAAGACAGAGAAACCCCTTTGGCCTCCACCAGCAAATCCTTGTGATAGGAGGCCGTTACAAGCCGGAGTTCTTCCCGGGATTCCACATTTTTTAAAAGCTTCGACTTTTCTTTTAGCTCCGCCTCCCGCCGCCGCTCCAGGTTTTTGCGACGCTTCTGCATCCGCCTTGATTTTTCCCCGATATAATCGCGCAGTCCGACCTTTTCGCCGTTTTGAAAGGATTTTTCCCCGATTTTGGTGGCTTCCACGGCATCCGCCCAGCCTTTCGCCTGTCTGGCCGCAGCCGAAAGGCGCCTGATGTCCTTTTTCAGCTTTTGATGCTCCGCCAGTTCATAAGCGTCCTGCCGCTCTTTATTTTCCCACCAGCTCGAAAAATTCCCCTGCACGACCTCGATCCCCTGCCTGTTCATCGAAAGCACATGGTCGATACAGCCGTCTAAAAACGCCCGGTCATGAGATACCAGGATAAATCCCTTTTTCCGCCGCAAATACTCACAAACCAACTGCCTTGTCTCCATATCCAGATGATTCGTCGGCTCGTCAATCAAAAGAAAATGCTCCTGCCGCAAAAACAGTACGGCAAGCAGCAGCTTCGTCTGCTCTCCGTTGCTTAGCGTCTCAAACGGGCGGAACCACACATCATCTGCCCCCTTTAAATAAGACCACTCCCGGCACAGCTCCCAAAACTCATAGTCCGGGGCAAGCTCCTCTACAACCTCGATGGTCTGCTTTGTCTTATCGCTCACCCTGCACGGAAAATAGTCAAACACGACACCGGAAGAAATCGTTCCCCGATATTCATACTCACCGAGCAGAAGCTTTAAAAACGTCGTTTTTCCCCTGCCGTTTCTCCCGATAAATCCCAGTTTCCAATCGGTATCAATCTGAAACGACACATCCTCAAACACATTTTCACAGCTTCCGTCATAATAAAACGTCAAATGGCTCACATCTATTCTGGACATTTCCATCACACTCCTTACGCATGGACGGCATGCCCCGTGATTCAACAGGATCATTTGAAATACAACATAAAAAAGATGCAAGGTCTTCCTCACATCTTTTTTACAAACGCACACTTTGCTGTTCTTTCCGCAATACGGCAGCCGTGAAAAGAGATCAGATTTCCTGTTAAAACGAGACATACCAAACCCGTGCCCGCACCGGACACTCTTTTTTGATATGCTTTTTGGTTCGTTTGATTAACAGGAAATAATAATCATCCTTTCACCCGCCTTTCTGACTTCCATTATCTTATAATTTTTCAGTACTTCTGTCAAGCGGTGGTTTTAAAAATTCAAAAATCCGTACCCCGCCGCACGGACTGCATCGATAAAATCACCCAAAATTGCAGCGTTCGTCTCAGACTCCGCATGGAGCAGATAGATTGCCCCCGGATGCAGCCTGTTCTTAAGCTTCTCAAGACTCTCCGCCGCATCCGGCTGATTTTCCACGTCATAATCCAGATATGCAAAGCTCCAGAAGATACTCTTATAATTACAGTTATTCACGATTGCCAGAGACTGCTCACTGAAGCGTCCGGCCGGATAGCGGAACAGATACATATCGTAGCCGAAATTCTCCTTGACATAGGCGTGATTCCCGGTCACTTCATTTTTCTGCTGCTCCGCTGACAGGGACGGCAGTCCTGCCGCCGGATGCGTCACGCTGTGATTTCCTACCACATGTCCCTCGTCAATCATCCGGCGCACCAGCTCGGGATTAGACTTTGCGTAAGGCTCCGTAATAAAAAAAGTCGCCGAAACGCCTTTTTCCTTTAACGTATTTAAAATACTTTCCGTCTGCCCGTATTCGTACCCCTCATCAAACGTGAGGTAGATATTCTGGCTCTCCTCACCGATAAAATACGCGTTATATTTGCCGTACTGCTCCTGATACAACAACGCTCCGGTCGGACGGTTTTTCTCGTCCACATTTGTTCCCTGTCCCCAGTCCTTACTGGAAGCATCCAGCGCGTCAACATTCTCTATGACGGTATTTTGCAGCACCTGTCCCACATTGACGTTCCCGGCTCCGTCCGTCTGCTCCGTATCCCCGGCTTCCGTGACAGCCTCTGTATCTGCCTGCGCTCCGCTCTCCCCGTACGCTTCATAAGTCGCCAGAACCGCATCGCCGATTGCCTTTGCATAATCGCTCAGATGCGCGTCAAAAAGCTGATTGTCCGCCGTACTGTTCATAAAACCAAGCTCCACAATACAGGACGGCATGTCCGAATGAAGATTTATGTAATAGTCCCCGGAATCACTGTTCTGCGTTCCCTGCTTTACGCCCCGGTTCCGCTGAATTCCGGCGGCATCCAGATTGTCCATGATATTGGCCGCCAGCACTTTCGTTTCCTCGTCCGCATTGCTGTATATCCAGGTTTCCACACCGTTCCCGTCGCCCGTATTGCGGTGGAGAGAAATCAGATAATCCGCCCCGTTTTGATTGGCAAATTCCGTGCGTTCCTCCAACGATAAAAAGGTGTCGTCCGTCCGCGTCATAATCACCTGCACGCCCTGTCCTGTGAGATACGAAGCGACGGCCTGCGCTATTTTTAAATTGTCGTTTTTCTCATAGCGAAGGCGGTAATCAGAGCCGTTATCCTTTCCACCGTGCCCCGCGTCCACACATACGGTAAGCTTGTCCTCATCTAAGGAATCCCCGTCGCCGTCCAACACCACGATACTGCCCTCAATCGCCGACAAATCGACGCTCGCGGGAACAATGCGCGCGAGCAGCTTATCCATGCCCCAAAATGCCCCCAGCACCACAGCAAGCTGTATCATACAATAGACAATACATACCAGATTCCTTAAACGCTTTTTCCTTCGCCTTTGCATATTCCAATCCATCGTTTTACCATCCATGATTACTCTGGTATTCATTGTACCCTAACGCACCGAAAAATGCCACGAAACATTTTCTTAAGATTAAATAAGGAACTGCGCGAGCGCGTAGTTGCTTACCTCCTGTCCCCGCTCGCTCAGATAAATTCTTCCCGCGCGCTTGATTAACAGCCCCTCCTCCTGCAGGCGTGCCATCGTCTCCTGATAGACCGCCTCAATCGGTACGCCGAAGCACTCCTCAAACTCCTGTCTGGAAATACCATCCAGCATCCGAAGTCCCAGAAACATAAATTCCTCCATCTGCCCGCGGCGGTCAATCCGCTCGACTGATACATGGAGATTGGCCGCCGGAAGCTCCTCCGTCTGTCCGTCCTCCCCTGGATTCTCCCACAATCCTAAACGAAGGCACGCTGCCCCCTCCAGATAAGCGTACAGCTCCCCCGTACTGGTATACCGGAGATTTGACAGCAGAGAAGCCGCTCCCAGCCCCACGCCAAGATATTCCGCCCGTTTCCAGTAGCCGATATTATGGCGGCACGCATAGCCGGGGAGTGCAAAATTTGACACTTCATAATGCACATAGCCGTGCTCCGCCAGTACGCGTTCCGTCATTTTCGTCATCGCGCAGACCTCCTCCTCCGTCGGGAGAGCATCCGTCTGCATACCGGCCGCCTGCTTTACCGCGTCAAATTTATATAAATCGTAAAACGGCGTGCCTTTTTCGATGATCAGTGAATACGCGGAGACATGCTCTGGCCGAAGCCTGCATACCTTCTGCAATGTTACGGAAAAGGAATCCGTCGTCTGTCCCGGCAGGGAGTTCATCAAATCCACATTGATATTGGTAAAACCTGCCTCCCGCGCCAGCTCGTAGGTTTTTAAAAACTGCTCAAAGGTATGAACCCGCCCCAACAGCTTTAATTCCCGGTTATCCGCCGATTGAAGCCCGATGCTTAAGCGGTTGATTCCGCTCTGACGATACACCGCAAGCTTGCGGGCAGTGACCGTCCCGGGATTGCATTCCAGAGAAACCTCTGCGTCCTCCTTCACCGAAAAGGCGGCGTACACTGTCTCCATCACCGCCGCGATTTCCTCCTCCCCAAGCCAGGAGGGCGTTCCGCCCCCGATATAGACGGTGGAAAGCACATAATCTTTGCGGTGCTTCCCGTAAAAGGCGATTTCCCTGTTTAACGCCTCAATGTACCGCCGCTGTGTGTCCTCGTCCGCAGTGAAAGATAAAAAATCACAGTAATTGCATTTTTTCATGCAAAACGGAATGTGGATATAAAGCTCCAACTCTTTTTTCGCCATATCTAATCCTCATCCAGCTTGAGCACGCTCATAAAGGCCTCCTGCGGAATCTCCACATTTCCAATCTGGCGCATCCGCTTCTTTCCCTCCTTCTGCTTCTCAAGCAGTTTCTTCTTCCGGGAAATATCGCCGCCGTAGCATTTTGCAAGCACATCCTTGCGCAGTGCCTTTACCGTCTCTCTCGCAATGACCTTTCCGCCGACCGCCGCCTGAATCGGAATTTCAAACAGATGCCTCGGAATCTCGCCCTTTAGCTTCTCACACATCCTGCGGCCGCGCTCATAGGCGCTGTCCTTAAAGACAATAAACGAAAGCGCATCCACCTGCTCCTTGTTAATCAGGATGTCAAGCTTCACCAGCTCGGAGCGCACATAGCCCTTCAGCTCGTAATCGAACGACGCATAGCCCCTCGAACGCGATTTTAACGCGTCAAAAAAGTCATAGATAATTTCGTTTAACGGCAAATCATATTTAATGAGCGCACGTGTCTCCTCCAGGTACTCCATGCTGATATACACGCCCCGGCGCTCCTGGCAGAGCGTCATAATCGCACCGACATAATCGCTCGTCACCATGATTTCCGCCGCTACCACCGGCTCCTCCATGTAATCAATTTCCGAAGGGTCGGGCAGATTCGAGGGGTTCGTCAGGTCGATGACCTCGCCGTTTGTCTTGTGTACCTTGTAAATAACACCCGGCGCCGTTGTCACCAAATCCAGGTTGAATTCGCGCTCTAAGCGCTCCTGTATGATTTCCAGATGAAGCAGCCCCAAAAAGCCGCAGCGGAAACCGAAGCCGAGTGCTAAGGATGTCTCCGGCTCATATTGCAGCGATGCGTCATTAATCTGAAGTTTTTCGAGCGCGTCCCGCAAATCGGGATACTTCGCGCTGTCCGCTGGATACATACCGCAATATACCATCGGATTGACCTTCTTATAGCCCGGGAGCGGCTCGGCACAGGGATTCTTCGCGTTCGTCACCGTATCTCCGACACGGGTGTCACGGACATTTTTGATACTCGCGCAAAGATAGCCGACCATGCCCGCCGAAAGCTCGTCACAGGGGATAAACTGTCCTGCGCCGAAATAGCCGACCTCCGTCACCTCGGACTGCGCCCCCGTCGCCATCATCTTTACCGGGTCACCTACCCTGACCGTTCCCTCCTTAATCCGGCAGAATACAATCACGCCCTTATAAGAATCGTAAAGCGCGTCAAAAATAAGCGCCTGCAACGGCGCCCCCGGATCGCCGCCCGGTGCCGGAATCTTCTCGACAATCTGCTCTAACACCTGATCGATATTTAAGCCTGTCTTTGCCGAAATCCGCGGAGCATCCTCCGCCTCGATTCCGATGACGTCCTCAATCTCCTTCACCACCTCGTCCGGCTGGGCGCTGGGCAGATCCACCTTATTGATGACCGGCATCACATCCAGATCATGGTCAAGCGCGAGATAGACATTTGCGAGCGTCTGCGCCTCCACCCCCTGCGCGGCATCTACGACAAGGATTGCGCCGTCGCAGGCGGCAAGGCTTCTCGATACCTCGTAATTGAAATCCACGTGTCCCGGCGTGTCGATAAGATTGAAAATATACTCCTCCCCGTCCTTCGCCCGGTAAATAATGCGGACCGCCTGGGACTTAATCGTAATCCCCCGCTCCCGCTCCAAATCCATGTTGTCAAGCACCTGCGCCTGCATCTCACGGCTGGTAAGCGTTCCGGTGCGCTCTATTATACGGTCGGCAAGCGTTGACTTGCCGTGGTCGATATGTGCAATAATACAAAAATTCCTGATTTTGCTCTGGTCAACTGACATCTGCGTTTCCTCCTGATTTCTGCGCCGCAATGCCAGGCGGCCGATACCGCCTGGCGAATCATGCCCATATAT
>CALWBG010000032.1 GCA_944375975.1 uncultured Roseburia sp. | reverse complement strand
TTAACTAAGCCTATGGAACAAATATTAATTAAGTTATCAAGGTACGTTTATGTATCTAAAAAATATTATACGAGGAGGATAGGGCATGAAAAAAACGGACATAGGTGTTGCACTGTATTTGCTGGCCGCAATCATCTTTTTTATAGTGCCAATCAGCCCCACCTTACTCGATGTCATGTTGGCTCTCAATATTTCCATTGCGATGATCGTGTTGTTTAATACACTGTTTGTCAAAGAAGTGCTGGACATGTCTTTTTTTCCGACACTCCTGTTGTTTACTACCATATTCAGAATCGCGCTGAATGTTTCATCTACCAGATTAATTCTGACCACCGGGGATCCGGGTAACGTTGTAGAAACGTTTGGCGGATTTGTCGGCGGAGGCGACCTGATTGTCGGTGCGATTGTATTTATTATTTTGATTCTTATCCAGTTTATCGTTATCAATAAAGGTTCCGAACGTGTTGCGGAGGTAACGGCGAGATTTACGCTCGACGCGATGCCCGGTAAGCAGATGGCAATCGACGCGGATTTGAATACCGGAACTATCACCGAGAAAGAGGCGAGAGAGCGCAGAAATAAGATTCAGGAGGAATCCGCATTCTTCGGATCCATGGACGGTGCTACAAAGTACGTTAAGGGAGATGCCATTGCAGGTCTTATTATTACGCTGATTAACCTGATTGGCGGAACCATTATGGGCGTGATGCGCGGGGGCATGGAGTTTCAGGAGGCCCTGGAGCATTACGGCGTTTTGACAATCGGTGACGGGCTCTGCTCCCAGATTCCTTCCCTGCTTATTTCACTGGCAACCGGTATCCTGGTGACAAAAGCCTCCAAGGAGGCGGACTTTTCCAATATTCTGGTCAGCCAGTTGTTCGGTATCCCGAAGGTACTCTACATTGTCGGCACCACCATCGCGCTGTTGGGAATTCTGACTCCGTTAAACACGATTTTGTTTGTTGTGATGGGGCTTGTGTTTGTGGTGACAGGAAAGCAGGTTGAGAAAAATATCGGCATTGAGAGTATTGAGGAAGAAGTCAATACAGCGGAGAGTGAGGCAGAGGAAATCAGAAAGCCGGAGAATGTCGTTTCCCTGCTTCAGGTGGATCCTATCGAGCTGGAATTCGGCTACGGTATTATCCCGCTTGCCGACGTCAATCAGGGCGGAGATCTGCTCGACCGTGTCGTTATGATACGAAGACAGATTGCGCTTGAGCTTGGTACCATAGTACCAATTATCCGCCTGCGTGACAATATTCAGTTAAATCCGAATCAGTATATCATAAAAATCAAGGGAATCCAGGTGACGGAGGGAGAGATTCTGTTTGACCATTATATGGCGATGAATCCCGGCTATGTCGAGGAGGAGATTACCGGTATCCCGACATTTGAGCCGTCCTTTCATCTGCCGGCAATCTGGATTACGGAGAGCCAGAGGGAACGGGCGGAAAGCCTTGGTTATACAGTGGTTGACCCGCCGTCTATTATCGCGACCCATCTGACGGAGGTGATTCGCTCCCATATCGCGGAGTTGCTCACAAGGCAGGATGTTCAGAATCTCGTTAACAATTTAAAAGAGAGCAACCCGGTTTTGGTGGACGAACTGATTCCGAAAATGCTCGGTCTCGGAGAGGTACAGAAGGTACTCCAGAATCTTTTGCGGGAGGGAATTTCCATTCGGGATTTGCTTACGATTTTTGAGACGCTGGCAGACCATGCGGCGACAACCAGAGATACGGATGTGCTGACCGAGTATGTGCGCCAGGGCTTAAAACGGGCGATTTCCGGCAAGTACTTCCCGGCCAATGAGACAACGAGCGTGATTACGCTGGATCCGAAGGCGGAGCAGGAGATTATGAGTTCGGTGAAACAGACGGAGCAGGGAGCATATCTGACGCTGGATCCGGAAAAGACAAAAGGACTGATGAAGTCACTTGAGACAGAGGTTGCAAAGCTGGAGAATATGGGTAAGAGCGCAATCGTAATTACTTCTCCGATTGTAAGAATGTATTTTAAAAAATTGACCGAAGAATATTTTAAGGATTTGATTGTCGTTTCCTATAACGAAGTCGAGCCTAATGTAGAATTACAATCAGTAGGGATGGTGACAGTGTAAATGACCATAAATAAGTATCAGGGCAAAACAAAGGAAGAGGCAATAGAGAAGGCAAAGCAGGAGCTCGGGGCAGACGCTGTCGTTATGAATGTAAAAGAGATAAAGCCAAAAGGAATTTTAAAGGTATTTAAGCAGTCCGTTTTTGAAGTAACTGCGGCGGTGGAGGAGGCGGGGACATATACGGGACACAGACAGTCGGTTGTACCACAATTTAAGATGCCGGAAGCAATTAACCTTACTGCGGATGAGAAAATTGAGCCTCTGAAGTATCAGGTTAAGAGTGAGGCCGCAGCCCAAATCAGGAAAGTGGATACGGACAGGGGCAGGGCTGAATTGGAGCGGCGGTTGGAAAATCTCTCAAATATTCTTGAAAAGCAGCTGACAGTCGGTGCGGAACGAATAAAGGAAACGGATACCGCACAGCCGGAGGCTGATTCGGAGAGTTTCCGTTTTATTAAAATGCTTTATCGCACCCTGTTGGAAAATGAAGTCAATGAAAAATATGCGAATCAGATTCTGGACGAAGCGGAAAAAATCATGCATAATGGAAGTAGCGTAGATTATATTCTCTCCAATGTTTACCAGAAAATGATTTTAAAGCTTGGCCAGCCGTCTCTTATTGACGTATCGGGGAAAAAGCCCAGGGTTATCTTTTTTATTGGGCCGACTGGCGTCGGAAAAACGACGACGATTGCAAAAATCGCTTCCAAGTACAAGCTTGAGATGGGTATGAAGGTAGCTTTTCTGACTGCTGATACCTATCGCATCGCGGCGACGGAGCAGCTCCGCGTTTATGCAAATATTCTTGATGCCCCGATGAACATTATCTATTCTTCTGAGGAGTTAAATGATGCAATCGGGCGCGTCAATGACTATGATTTAATTTTTGTTGACACGGCAGGCTTTTCACACAGGAATGAGGAACAGTGTTCCGATATGAAAAAAATGCTGGACGGTCTGGATGCCGAATATGACAGTGAAGTGTATCTTGTGGTCAGCGCGACGACGAAATATAAGGATTTGCTGGATATTGCGGATATTTATAAGGATATTGCGAATTATAAAATTATTTTTACAAAGTTGGATGAGACAACGGCATACGGAAATATATTTAATATCAGGATGTATTCAGGAGCGTCTCTTTCCTATATGGCGAATGGCCAGAATGTTCCTGATGATATTGAGGAATTCAATACACAAAAGATAGTGAAGCAGCTGTTGGGGGGAAGGTAATGCTATGGACCAGGCGGAAAACCTTAGGAATGTGATTAAACTGAATAGGCAAAGGCAGGCGTCTGCGCCGAACCAAAACGCCAGGGTGATTACCGTAACCAGCGGAAAGGGAGGTGTCGGGAAGTCGAATCTGACGGTCAATCTGGCGGTTCATTTTCGCAAAATGGGGAAAAGGGTCCTTATTTTTGATGCGGATTTCGGTCTTGCCAATGTGGAGGTCATGTTCGGAACAATTCCGAAGTATAATCTTGCCGATTTGATTTTCCACGGAAAGAGTATGCGGGAAATCATTTCCGAGGGCCCCATGGGAATCGGATTTATTTCTGGTGGTTCCGGAATTCTGGGGATGAATCAGATTACGGATGAGCAGCTTTTATATTTTATTCGTTGCCTAAAGGAGTTGGATACCTTTGCCGACGTGATTATCATTGATACGGGGGCTGGAATTTCCGATCAGGTGCTTGAGTTTATACTAGTAAGTCAGGAAGTGCTTCTTGTTACAACACCGGATCCAAGCTCTCTGACAGATGCCTATTCGCTTTTGAAAACGCTTTACTGTAATCCGGGATTCCAGCCGGAATCAACGGAGATTAAGATTGTCTCCAATCGGGTATCGTCTGTAAACGAGGGCAGAAATGTATATGACAGGTTGAATTATGTTGTGGCGCAGTTCTTACATGGAAAAATAGATTATCTCGGGATGATTCCACAGGATAGTATGCTCGAAAAGTCCGTGCGTCAGCAAAAACCTGTTTCCATCAGCATGCCTGAGGCGAAATCAGCACAGGCGTTTGCAGTGCTGGCGTCAAATCTGGTACGTCATGAACAAAATCAGCCTAGGCTGCGCAGAGGGCTTTCACAGATGTTTTCCGGTTTATTCAACCACAAATTCTAAGAGGTGGAAACATATGAATATTTCAGAAGTCATTCATTTGGGGGATAAAGTTGATATCAGAGTATTCCAGAAGATAGAGCAGACGAGGGATACGGACGAAAAGGTCACCGTTTACAAAAGCCAGGTGCTTGACATTAAGGATAACGGCAATCTGGAGTTATCCATGCCCACCACGCGAGGCCGGCTCGAACTGCTTATGCTTGGCATCAGATACGAGCTGATATTCTACTCGGGAGGCAGTCTTTATCGGGCTGTCGGGGTGGTGAAGGAACGCTATAAGGCGGATAATTTATATATGGTCGAAATAGAATTAAAATCCCAGCCCGAAAAGTTTCAGCGGAGAGAATATTACCGTCTGCCGTGTCTGCTGGATTTCCGTTATTTTCCTATTACAGAGGAGCAGGCCGCGCTTGAGGATATGGACGATATCTTTGATGCTCTGCGGGAGGAAGGAATTTTGGAAAAACCGTTGCTTGGAAGCATATTGGATCTGAGCGGTGGCGGGCTTCGCTTTCAGGTCAGGCAGGAGCTTGAGCCGGATACGCATTTGCTGGCGGAATTGAATCTGAAAAGCCAGACGATGGATCGCCAGTTTTATGTCATAGTAAGCGTGATTAGCAGCAAGCGCGTGGAACGTGTGCCGGATATCCGTTACGAGATTCGAGGGAAGTTTGTTATGAAGGATGACCACATTCGCGAGCAGATTATCCGCTATATTTTTGAAGAAGAACGCAGAACACGTCATTATAAAGCGAGTGAGAGGGTAGAAATATGAAGAAAAATATTCTGGTAGTTGATGACTCTGCACTCATGAGAAGGGTGATTTGTGATATTATTAATTCGGACGAAACATTTCAGGCAACCGATGTATGCCGTGACGGACTTGAGGCATATGAGAAGCTGAAAACGACAAAATACGATGGCGTTGTGCTTGATGTGAACATGCCGAGGATGGATGGACTTGAGCTGCTGGATAGGCTGCAAAAGGAAAAAATCAAGGCGACGGTCATTATGGTGAGCACCACCACTACGAAGGACGCGGAGATTACGATACTTGCGATGGAGCGCGGAGCCGTGGACTTTGTGGAGAAGCCGACTAATATCATAGAGGCGAAGGGAGAGGACTTCAAGAAAAGGTTGTTGGGAGTCCTGTCTGCTGTCTTAAGAACTTCACGTTTTTCCCATGTCGGCAGGATGGCGGGTGCGTCGGAGAAAGTTGTAATCCGGAAAAATGCAGAAACGATTAAAAGCGGCAATAAGCTGGTCGCTCTCGCCTGTTCGACGGGAGGACCGAAAGCGCTTCAGAGCGTTATTCCGTATCTTCCGAAAAACCTTAACGCGCCAATGGTTCTGGTACAGCATATGCCTGCCGGTTTTACCAAATCCATGGCTGACAGGTTAAATGAGGTCAGTCAGATACAGGTGAAAGAAGCGGAAGACGGAGATGTGCTCAAAAAGGGGACGGTGTACATCGCACCCGGTGGTAAGCACATGGAGGTAAAACGAAATCCTGACGGCAGCCACAGAATCAAGCTCAATGATATGCCGCCAATCGGTGGGTTGAAGCCGTGTGCCAATATTACATATGATTCTCTTACGGGCAGCGGCTATGATCAGATTGTATGTGTCGTGCTCACCGGAATGGGGGCGGACGGTACGAACGGTATTAGGACGCTAGCAAAGAGTAAGCCGGTTTATGTAATTGCCCAGAATGCTGAAACTTGTGTCGTCTACGGAATGCCAAAGGCGATTGCCGAAACGGGATTAGTCAACGAGGTTGTCCCGCTTACGGAGGTTGCACAGACTATCACAAAGAATGTGGGGGTACAGTAATATGGATGTAAGCCAATATCTTGAGATTTTTATTGATGAAACAGAGGAACATCTGCAGACCTTGAGCGATTGTATTATGGAATTGGAAAAAGAGCCGGAAAATATGGATACCATAAACGAGATTTTCCGGGCGGCCCATTCGCTGAAAGGAATGGCGGGAACTATGGGTTTTAAGCGCATGCAGCGTCTGACACATGACATGGAAAATGTATTTCAGGAGGTCAGGAGTGACAAGCTGAAGGTAAATAGCAGTATGATTGATTTGCTGTTTAAGTGCTTGGATGCGATAGAGGCCTATTTGAATAATATAAAGGCAAGCTCAGATGAGGGAACTGAGGATAATGAACTGATTATCAAGGAATTGAACGACTTTATTGCGGAGAGGGAAGGCGAAGCTCCGAAGCCCGAACAGCCGAAGAAGGAACAACCGATGCCTGAGCAGCAGGCCGATGAGAAAAAGTACTTTGAATTTGATATGAATGAGTCGGAAAAGGCAAAGATCAAAGAGGCGGAGGAAGGCGGCGCCCACATTTACGGAATGACAGTATATATCCAGAAGGAATGTCTGCTTAAGGCGGCCAGGGCGTTTTTGGTGTTTAAGGCAGTAGAGGAGTGCGGGCAGATTCTTGTATATAACCCAAGCTCGCAGGAAATTGAAGATGAGCATTTTGAAAATGATTTTAGCTTTTATATTGCCTCTGAAGAGCCTCTGGAAAAGGTACTGGATGCGGCAAAAGCAGTATCTGAAATTGAGAATGTCATTGGCGAGGAGGTAAGCTACGCGGCACTTGCAGAGAGACAGGTGCAGGCCGAGAAAACTGCGGCCGAGGAGCAGAAAGTGAAAGAGGAAAGTGCGGCAGCTGCGCCTGCCGTGCAGAGTGCAGCTCCGGCGGCAGGTCAGCAGCCTGCAAAAGCGCAGACGGCAAATAAGAAACAGGCGGTGGCAAAGCCTGTGACGAACAGAACCGTTCGTGTTGACATTGAAAAGCTGGATGCGCTGATGAATCAGGTCTCCGAGCTTATCATTGCCAAAAACAGCTTGGTTTCTATTGGTTCCGCGGATTCCGGAGACTTCCAGAGCCAGAGCTTCCACGAGCAGATTGAAAGCCTGGAGCGGATTACCACCAATCTGCATGAGTCAGTCATGAAGGTAAGGATGGTTCCGATTGAGAGCGTCGTGAATAAATTCCCACGGATGATTCGTGACCTTTCCAGAAAGCTGAATAAAAAAATGGAACTGTATATAACCGGTGAAGAAACGGAGCTGGATCGTACCGTGGTGGATCAGATTGGCGACCCGTTACAGCATTTGTTGCGCAATTCGGCGGATCACGGTCTGGAGGACAATGAGACGCGTATTGCACTCGGAAAACCGGAAGTGGGAAGCATTTTCTTAAATGCATTCCAGGAAGGAAACAATGTCATTATTCAGGTCGGGGACGACGGTGCCGGCATTGACGTGGCGGCTGTCCGCAATAAGGCTGTAGAGCGCGGCGTGATTACCGAGGAGCAGGCGGAAAGCATGTCACAGAAAGAGATTATCAATCTGTTATTCCTGCCGAGCTTCTCAATGGCAAAGAAGGTGACGGACATTTCGGGCCGTGGTGTCGGGCTGGACGTTGTGAAATCCAACATCGAAGCATTGGGCGGCGACGTCGAGGTTAAGACGGCGCTTGGCGAGGGGACGACCTTTACGGTAAGACTTCCGCTTACCCTGGCAATTATTCAGGCGCTGATGGTTGAAATCAGAGATGAAAAATATGCAATCGCACTTGGCTCCATATCCAATATTGAAGAGATTCCGGTGAAGGATATCAAATATGTGGAGGCGCAAGAAGTGATTCATCTGCGCGGAAAGGTGATTCCGTTAGTCCGCCTGGATCAGGTGCTTGATATTCCTTCAAGGGAGGAGCCGGAGAGTCTCACTGTGGTGATTGTGATGAAGGGCGATAACATGGCGGGACTTGTGGTGGACAACCTGATAGGTCAGCAGGAAATCGTTATCAAGTCGCTGGGCAAATACATAAATAACAACAAGATTATCAGCGGTGCGACCATTCTCGGTGACGGCGAGGTTGCTTTAATTCTGGATGTGAATACATTGATGTAATGGGGGGACGGAACATGGCGAATAATAATCTTGAAATCGTGGAAAAAGAGTCAAAGCAATATATTGTTGTCCTGGTTGGCAGCGAACAGTACGGAATTGATATCAGCTACATAGACAATATTGTGCGGATGCAGAAAATTACAAGAGTTCCAAAGGCGCAGCCTTATATCAAGGGGATGATTAACCTCCGTGGAGAGGTTGTTCCCGTAATGAGCGTGCGCAAGAAAATGGGGCTTGAAGACGACGTGTTTACGAATTCGAGCAGAATTATTATCTTAAAGCTGGAAGAGAGCGGTTCGTTCGGCATCATTGTAGACGAGGTAAAAGGGGTTGTGAACTTAGGCGATGACGAAATTGATAATGTCTCCAACAAGGGGAAATTTATCAACGGAATCGGGAAACATGGCGATGAATTGATTTCCCTGCTGGAAATTAATGCCATTGTCGATGAAAACGTGTAAAATCCCGGGGTTAGTAAAGCTGTGAAGGAGGCTTTACTAACCTTTTGCGTCTTGAAATGAAATAGAAGGAGAGAAAAAGTTCATGGGAAAGCTATCGTTGGAAGACGTAAATAATATGTATCTGGACGTTTTAAAGGAAATCGGCAATATCGGTGCGGGAAATGCGACAACTGCGATTGCCAGTCTGCTCGGAAGAAAAATCGACATGAACGTTCCGAGTATTAAGCTGATGGAGGTGTCGAAGTTGGGAACTGCCGTAGGGGCGGAGGATCAGACGATTGTCGGTATTTTTCTTGAGGTTCAGAATGATATTGAGGGAAGTATGATGTTCCTTTTAGACATTCCGTCCGCGCGTTATCTTGTCAATAAGTTAATGATGATGGATACATCGGCGGATAAGCCGTTTGATGAGATGGAGTTATCTGCGTTAAAGGAAATCGGAAATATTATTGCAGGCTCCTATTTATCGGCGTTGTCAGCGATGACGGGTCTTGTGATTGTCCCTTCCATACCTTATATTGCTGTAGACATGGCAGCTTCTATTTTGAGCGTTCCTGCCATAGAATTCGGGCAGTTTGGTGATAATGCGTTGTTGATACAGACGGAAATTTGTGCAGATGTGGCTATCAACGGCTATTTCATATTGATGCCGGAACAGGATTCATATGAAAAGATACTGACGTCGCTTGGAATCTCGTTATAAGGAGAATAAGAACATATGGGTGAAGTAATCAAAGTGGGCATGGCGGATTTAAATGTATGTAAGGCCCCGAATGTTATTACGACCTTGGGATTAGGTTCATGTATTGGACTGACATTTTACGATCCGGTAACGAAGGTGGGTGGATTGGTGCATTATATGCTTCCTGACAGTACGAAGGTTCGAAATAACAGTAATGTGGCAAAGTTTGCGGATACGGGAATTGATGAATTGCTAAAGCGCGTACTTGCGTCCGGGGCGAACAGAGGGCGCTTAGTGGCAAAGATTGCCGGAGGCGCAAAGATGTTTGAGGTGAGTGGATTATCAGATGTGGGTAATATCGGTGCAAGAAACGCCGAGGCGGCAAAGGAAAAATTAAAGCAGCTTGGAATCAGGTTGGTTGCACAGGACACAGGCTTAAATTATGGCCGTACCGTAGAACTGCATTGCGATACTGGAGAATTTTACATTAAATCGGTCGGAAAGCCTTTAAAAATTATTTGAGAGAGGCATGGATAAATTATGAAAACAAAGCCGATACCTGCGCTTGTCATGCTTACAGCAGGAGTTATCGCCTGTGCGGCCGGTATCATCGGACGGATGGAGTTATTAGATTTTACAAAAATGCTGCTTGGAGTATTGGTGGTATTTTATATTTTGGGCTGTATTGCAAAGCTGATAATCGACAGGAATTTTAAGGAAATGGAAGAAGATACCACGGATGGTGAGGATGCTGCGGCGGATGGTGAGGAAGAACCGGAGCAGGCGCAGGAAGAAAAGGAAGAAAAATAACATAGACGTGGGGGCTTCATATGAAAACGGTAGACAAAGAAAAGCTCTGGGAGGAGTATCATAAAAATCAGACTGCGGAGCTGAGGGAAAAAATAATTATTGAGTACGCGCCGCTGGTAAAGGTGGTTGCGGGTCGTCTCAGTATGTATCTTGGATATAACGTAGAGTATGAAGACCTGGTTAGCTATGGTGTGTTTGGGCTGATTGATGCGATAGACAAATTTGACCTAGGAAAAGACGTAAAGTTTGAGACGTATGCCAGTCTGAGGATTCGTGGTTCTATTTTGGATCAGATACGCAAAATGGACTGGATTCCTAGGACAGTAAGGCAGAAGCAAAAAAAAATTGATGAGGCAATCCGACAGATTGAAACAAGGACAGGACAGAATGCGACCGATGAGGAAATCGCAAAGGAACTGGGAATCGCAGAGGCGGAGTTGAACGACTGGCAGACACAATTGAAGGTGACGAATGTGGTATCCTTAAACGAGTTTTTGGAACAGGGCGGAGAGCCCGTGATGGATGCCAGGAATAATTCGCATTTTATACAACCGGAGGAAGCTATTCAGGAGGAGGAACTCAAAAAGGTTCTTGTGGAATCCATGGAGCTTTTGACGGAAAAAGAAAAAAAGGTAATTTTGCTATATTATTATGAGAATCTGACATTAAAGGAAATTAGCAATATTTTGGAAGTGTCGGAATCGAGGGTTTCCCAGCTGCATACGAAAGCGCTTCATAAGATGCGGAAAAAAATGGGTAGCTATATGGGAATTCTGACGGATGGATAACGGCGTAGGGGAGGTGCTCTTGGATGTCGATAAGACCGGTTGATTTGAGTGGAATGATCCAGCGTACACAGGATGTCGGAAATATCAAACAGACGGAGGATAACAAACCTCTGGTTCAGCAATACAATATTGAGGCAAGACAGCTGAAGCAGGAGGAGCGTCTTTCCCATAAGGTTCAGGAATCCGAGCAGAAGGAAAACGAGGGCTATCGTTATGATGCCAGAGAGAAGGGGAATAACAGCTATAGCGGGAACGGTCAGGGAAAAAAAAGACAGAAAAAGAGTGACCCGAACGGCGGAAAGGTTATTCCCAAGAGAAAAATGGCCGGGTTTGACGTGAAAATATAAGGAGAGCATATGACTGGAGTAGAAATTGTTTTGCTTCTGACTGGAGTGGTTTTTATGGTTGGAAGTTTTTTTGTTGCGGAAAAATTGTCTTCGGCAGAATTGGGGAAAATTGCGGAGTTGAGCAGTGATGAATTGGGAAAAATGGTGGACACGGAGCTTGCGCAGGCAGAGGGAAAGATTGAAGAAACGATTGAAAACCAGCTTGATATTTCAGTGCAGAAAATAGACAGAATGCTCGAAAAAGAGACAAACGAGAAAATCATGGCAATCAGTGAATATTCCGATACGGTGTTTGAAAATATGAATAACACTCACAATGAGATTATTTTTCTTTATAATATGCTAAACGATAAGCATGTAAAGCTTACGGAGCTTGCTTCAGATTTGAGGAAGCTTGAGGTCGATGTGAGAAATGTGCGGGAGATGGAGTACGGTCAGCCCGGAGAAGAAGATGGGCGTGCCACAGAAGACGGTGTGGGGGAGGCTGTGGTTTTGAAGCAGGAACCCATACAGTTATCGGAGAATGACGGGATGGAAAACCACAATCAGCAAATTCTTGCGCTGCATGAACAGGGCGTCGAGGATGTGGAGATCGCCAGAATGCTAGGCCGTGGACTGGGCGAAGTGAAGCTTGTCATCGGACTTTACAGAGGGGATAAGAATTCGTGAAACTGAAATATTATCTGAGGGGACTCGGAATCGGGATTATTGTTACAACCTTGATATTGGCGGTTAGTGGCTCGGTGGAGACGGAGCAGCTTTCTGACGATGAGATTATTGCGCGGGCAACAAAGCTTGGTATGTTTATGCCCGGTGAGAATACAGAACAGATGGAGGAGACAGAGCTTACCGAGGCCGGTGAGGAAAACGGGCGAACAGAGTCCGGAGACGGAACAGAGCAGTCGGATGGCATCGGGGCGTTTGACGATGAAGTGCAGACAAACGGTTCAGAGGCCGTGGAGGAGGGTGAACAGTCGGAGAAAACGCAGAGCCGAGAATCCTTTTGGCTTATGGTAAGACAAGGGGATGCCGGAGAAATTATCTGTGAAGCACTGGCGCTAAACGGTGTAATAGATGATGCAAATGCGTTTGAGCAGTATTTGATGGAGGAAGGATATGCGACCTCCATACGCGTGGGACTTTACGAGATACCCTACGGGCTCTCCTATGAGGAAATTGCGACAATTCTGAGGGCAGGCCCCCAAAGGAATCAGTAAAGGACGCTATTCCTGAAAAAACTTGAGTTTTCGCAAATTGCATTTCTGATGTGCCAAAAGAACATGCTGCGATAGCAGCATTGTTAAATTATACAAAAATGCGGAAACTCAAGTAAACAAAGCCTTGCTTTATGGATATTTCTATGTTATAATTGGCGAGGCTCTAACGGGATTCGACATGTAATTCCGTAAAAAACACATGTGCTGACCGATGGACCGGTGCCGCAATGGTCGTCTGGAGGAATGAAGCGCATGGAAGTAATTTAAAACCAGGAGGTAGAGATATGAGCGTTATTTCAATGAAACAGTTATTAGAGGCAGGTGTTCATTTCGGACATCAGACAAGAAGATGGAACCCGAAAATGGCTCCCTACATCTATACCGAGAGAAACGGTATCTACATTATCGATTTACAGAAATCGGTAGGAAAAGTGGATGAGGCATATAAGGCAGTGTCCGACATCGCGGCAGAAGGCGGCACGATTCTGTTTGTGGGAACCAAAAAGCAGGCACAGGACGCGATTAAGACAGAGGCAGAGCGCTGCGGTATGTTCTATGTAAACGAGAGATGGCTGGGCGGTATGCTGACTAATTTCCGTACTATTCAGAGCCGTATCGCAAGATTAAAAGAGATTGAGACAATGGCTGCGGACGGTACGTTTGAAGTACTCCCGAAAAAAGAAGTAATCGCACTGAAAAAAGAGTGGGAAAAATTAGAGAAAAACCTTGGCGGTATCAAGGAAATGAAGAGACTTCCGGATGCTATTTTCGTAGTAGATCCGAAGAAGGAGAGAATCTGCATTCAGGAGGCACATACACTGGGAATCACGTTGATTGGTATTGCAGACACGAACTGTGATCCGGAGGAGTTGGATTATGTCATTCCGGGCAACGATGATGCAATCAGAGCCGTAAAATTAATCGTATCTAAGATGGCAGACGCCGTAATCGAGGCAAATCAGGGTGCGGAGATGACCGCAGAGGAAGTTGAGTCCGCAGAGGCTGACGAGGAAGCGGCAGTAGAAGAAGCATAAGGAATCGATATTGGAGGATATGAAGATGGCTATTACAGCAGCTATGGTAAAAGAACTGCGTGAGATGACCGGCGCAGGCATGATGGATTGTAAAAAAGCATTAAACGAGACAAACGGAAATATGGACGAGGCTGTTGAGTTCTTAAGAAAGAACGGACAGGCAAAGGCTGAGAAAAAGGCGAGCAGAATCGCTGCTGAAGGTCTTTGCACCGTTGTCGTAAAGGACGAGAAGACAGCGGCTGTTGTCGAGGTAAATTCCGAGACTGACTTTGTCGCAAAGAATGAGACTTTCCAGGCATTTGTAAAAGCGGTTGCAGAGCAGGCGGTAAATTCCGACGCGGCGGATATGGATGCATTTATGGCAGAGCCGTGGATTGAAGATGCCGGCAAGACGGTAAATGATGCTCTCGTGGAAAAGGTTGCCGTGATTGGCGAGAATTTAAAAATCCGCAGATTTGAGAAGGTTGTTGCAGAGCATGGCTGTGTGGCTTCCTATATCCATGGCGGCGGAAGAATCGGTGTCATTGTTGACGCGGAGACGGACGTTGTGAACGATGCAGTGAAGGAAGCGCTGGTAAATATCGCAATGCAGATTGCGGCTTTAAGCCCGAAGTATGTTTCCAGAGACGAGGTAAGCGCAGATTACATTGCTCATGAGAAAGAGATTCTTTTGGCTCAGATCATGAACGATCCGAAGGAGTCCCAGAAGCCGGAGAAGGTGATTAACGGCATCATTGAGGGTCGTGTCAGCAAAGAGTTAAAGGAAATCTGTCTTGTGGACCAGGTATATGTAAAGGCAGAGGACGGAAAGCAGACTGTAGGCAAATACCTTGAGGAGGTTTCCAAGGCTGTCGGCTGTCCGGTCAAGGTAAAGAGATTTGTTCGTTTTGAGACGGGCGAGGGTCTTGAGAAGAAGCAGGAGGACTTTGCAGCAGAGGTTGCGGCTCAGATGAAATAGGTTCGGCTACGCCGAACCATTACAAGTTTGCCTTTGGCAAACTTGAGTATCGTTTCGGCTGCGCTGAGTCATTACAAGTTTGCCTTTGGCAAACTTGGGTATAGTCTCGGCTGTGCCGAAATAATGAGAGATAAGTGATAAATGTACTGCCGCCGGGCAGAAAGAAAGCGTTGAATGTTGTATCGCAGGCCATAGAAGATACAACGTCCAGCGCTTTTTTAGCACTGAGAAGGGAGTTTTTACGATGAAAGAATCAAGTTGTCTGCGGGAATTTGCCAGATATGCGTCCTTAAATGTAATGGGGATGATAGGGCTGTCCTGCTATATACTCGCTGATACTTTTTTTGTATCGAAGGGATTGGGGACAAATGGCCTTACCGCTTTAAATCTGGCCATCCCCATATACAGCTTTATCCATGGAAGCGGGCTGATGATTGGCATGGGCGGAGGAACCAAATATTCGATTCAGAAAAGTCAGGGGGAGCATAGACAGGCAAACCGTGTTTTCACCAATGCGGTCTATATCGCGGCCATGTTTGCGGTGGTTTTTGTACTTATCGGTGTTTTTTTCTCAGGACGGTTAGCCGCGCTTTTGGGGGCGGATGAGAGCGTATTTGAAATGACAAAAATATATTTACAGGTCATTTTACTGTTTGCCCCGGCTTTTTTAATGAACAATGTGCTTCTTTGCTTCGTCCGCAATGACGGAGCCCCGCAGCTTTCGATGGCGGCCATGATTGGCGGAAGCCTTTCAAACGTGGTGCTGGATTATGTTTTCATTTTTCCGTGTGGAATGGGAATCTTCGGTGCGGTATTTGCCACCGGTCTGGCTCCGGTTATCAGTATGCTCATATTGTCTCCACATTTTATCCGGAGAAAAAATCAGTTTCATTTTACAAGATGCAGGCCGGAGCGAAAACTGGCGGCGGCCATATTTTCGAGCGGTCTTCCGTCCCTGATAACGGAGCTGTCCTCGGGAATTGTAATAATTGTATTTAATGCTATTATTTTAAGGCTTCAGGGAAATGTAGGTGTGGCGGCCTACGGTGTGATTGCGAATCTGTCGCTTGTCGTGATTGCAATTTATACGGGAATTGCACAGGGAATTCAGCCGATTACCAGCAGAAATTACGGCGTCGGCAATCTTAAAAATGTGCGTACCATCCTGAGTTACGCACTGATCACCTTGCTTGTGGTATCGGCGGCTATTTATGCAATCGTATTTTTCGGGGCGGCTCAGATTACCTCTATATTCAATAGTGAGAATAATGATATGCTCCAGCGCATTGCGGAGCAGGGCTTAAAGCTGTATTTTATTGGCGCTCCGTTTGCCGGCTTTAATATCATTGTTTCCATGTGCTTTACTTCTGTGGAATATCCGCTGCCTGCACATGTGATTTCGCTGCTTAGGGGCTTTGCCGTCATTATTCCGATGGCGTTTCTTCTTTCCGCTGTAGCGGATATGGTGGGAGTTTGGTGTGCATTTCCGTGTACGGAGCTGCTGGTTGCGATAGTTGGGGTAGTTTTCCCAGGCTCTCGCAAAATTTTTTCGGCGTCATCCCGAATTTCTTCTTAAATTCCCTGTGGAAGTAGGAGAGATTTCCGAAGCCAACGGACAGGGAAACCTCCAGTGCAGAGGAATTTCCCTGCCCGAAAAGCTCTGCGGCTTTTTCCAGACGGATGCCTCGCACATAGTCCATACAGGAAAGACCCACATATTTTTTAAAAAAGCGCATAAAATGATATTCGCTGAAGCAGCAGAGAGAGGCAAGGTCGGCGACGCAGAACGGTTCGGAATAATGAGCTTCGATATATTCCAGCACCAGCTTTAATTTCCGGGCGTGCTCATTGTATAGCTGGGGCAGCTCGGATTCCTTGCGGCAGTACGGCAGGAGCACGGCAATAAGCTGAAGGAGAAGGGATTTGAGCATCAGCTCGTAGCCCGGGGCCGCGCAGCCATAGGATCTGCTTACAGCATGAAAGAGGGACAGGGCATCCGGATAAGCCGGGTGCTCTTTTTTTATGACGAAAGGAGGAATCAGCTTTTGTGCCGCCAGAGGGGTCAGATAGCGGACGGCGCACACATCGGCGTTGCTGATACCGAGGAAATTCATATGGAAAACATAGGTCTCCGACATCATGTGCTTTCCGGCCGGAGCATGGATGGAATGAAGTACCGCCGGCGGGAGAAATATAATATCGCCGGGGCAGACTTCATAGGGGGCCAACTGAATCTGATAGTTGCAGCAGCCCTCCGTAATCAGGGTAAATTCCGCTTCTTCATGCCAGTGGGCGGTGACGGACGGATAACTGTCAGAGAGTGTTGTTATATATTTTTGTAGTGGAAACATCTGCTCGCCGTGCCTGGCGTTTTCTTTTTGGGAGGAGGGTAAATGTCTTATCATAAAGCTTCCTTTCCGAATTACAGTTGCAAAATCATTATAGCAGTATTGTACAATAAGAAACAATGATAGTGCAAGAAAAAGCGAAATAATAGCGCTATAATCACAGTATCATACAATAGCAGGGAATAAGGAGGGCAAAAGGCATGCAGAAAAAATGGTGGCATGATAAGGTGGCGTATCAGATTTATCCAAAAAGCTTTATGGACAGCAACGGAGACGGAATCGGAGATTTAAGAGGGATTATTTCGAAACTCGATTATTTAAAGGAACTCGGAATTGACATTATCTGGCTTTCTCCGATTTATAAATCCCCGTTTGTGGACCAGGGGTACGATATTTCGGATTATTATCAGATTGCGGAAGAATTTGGGACGATGGAGGAATTTGATGAGCTCCTTGCAGAGGCGAAAAAGCGGGATATGTATATTCTGATGGATTTGGTAGTCAATCACTGCTCGAGCCAGCACGAATATTTTCAGAAGGCGCTGAGCGACCCGGACGGGGAATATGCGGACTATTTTTATTTTGTGAAGGGAAAGGACGGCAGGGAGCCGAGCAATTACCGCTCCTATTTCGGAGGAAAGGCGTGGGAACCGGTGCCCGGAACCGACAAATATTATCTTCACATGTTCGCAAAGGAGCAGCCGGATTGGAATTGGGAGAATCCCGCGCTGCGCCGCAAGGTCTACGATATGATTAACTGGTGGCTCAAAAAAGGGCTCGGAGGCTTTCGGATTGACGCGATTATCAATATCAAAAAGGACACAAAGTTTCCGTCCTTTCCGCCGGACGGACCGGACGGGCTGGCTTCCTGTGTTAAAATGGTCGAGGAGGTAAACGGAGTCGGTAAATTTTTAGAGGAAATGAAGCATGAGACCTTTGAGAAATTTGACGCGTTTACCGCGGGTGAGGCTTTTAATATAAACGAAGAGGAGCT
>CALWBG010000031.1 GCA_944375975.1 uncultured Roseburia sp. | reverse complement strand
AAGAGGTAAATTTCAGACTATCATTGCCCACGCAGCGCCTCAAGCGCCCGCACCGCAGTATCCAGATACGGATGCGTAAGCTCTCCGAATTTTCCCTCGTCTGCCTTTTGTGCATACGCCGGATCCAACGGTATTTTTCCGAATACCGGAAGCTGTAACTCTGCCGCTGCCTCCTCGATTCTGCTTTCACCAAACAGCCTGATTTCTTTCCCGCAGTCCGGGCATTTCAGATAGCTGAAATTTTCGACAACTCCCAGCACCCGCACATGCATCATCTCGGCCATGTGGTAGGCTTTCTTTACAATCATCTGCACCAGCTCCTGCGGGGAGGTGACAATGATAATGCCGTCCACCGGAAGCGACTGGAATACGGTAAGCGGCACATCGCCGGTTCCGGGCGGCATGTCTACAAATAAGTAGTCAATATCCCCCCACACGGTCTCGTTCCAGAACTGCTTGACCACGCCCGCGATAACCGGACCACGCCAGATTACCGGATCCTCCTCGTTATCCAAAAGCAGATTGACCGACATGACTTTAATTCCGTTTTCAGACTCCAGCGGAATCATTCCCTGCTCGTCTCCAACCACCTGTCCGTGAACGCCCAGCATCTTCGGTATGGAAGGTCCCGTAACGTCCGCATCCATAATTCCCACACGGTAACCGGCCGCTCTCATGGCGCACGCCAAAGACGCTGTGACAAAAGACTTTCCGACGCCTCCCTTGCCGCTTACCACACCGATTACCTTTTTAATATCGGAAAACGGATTCATCGGCTCCTTCGCGATTCCGTTTCCCCCCTTTGCTTTGCTCGGACATCCCTCGCAACTTTCCCTGGTGCAGCTCGATGAGCTGCTGCAACTGCTGTTTTCCGCCATTTTTCCTCCATTCTGGAGCGTTTTACGCGACTGGGCGACGCAAATCTTCAATTTGCGTCTGCCATCATGGCTTATTTGTGACGCTCCGGCACAAATAGCCGTGTGAAAAATAAGCTATCAAGCTTATTTTTCACATTATCCTCCATTCTGAATCTTTTTGGATGATTCCTTTATTTCCCCGCCATTTATTGCAGCGGAGCTTGCTTTTTGCGCCTGAAAATTTCCGCAAGCGATTCCGTATACGGCGCACGCGCCACGCCGTACTCTGTCACGATTCCCGCAATCAGCGCCGAATCCGTAACGTCAAAAGCCGGATTGTACACCTTCACTCCCTCAGGCGCCATACGCTCCCGGTACCAGAGCTCGGTCACTTCCTCCGCCGGACGCTCCTCAATCGGAATTTCATTCCCCGTCGGCGTGTCTAAGTCTATTGTCGAGGTGGGCGCACAGACATACACCGGAACCCCGTACTGCTTCGCCACCGCCGCCACGACGGAAGTGCCGATTTTATTGGCGGTATCTCCGTTTGCCGCCACCCTGTCACAGCCGACAAATACGGCGTTGACCCAGCCGTTTCGCATGACCGCCGCCGACATATTATCGCAGATTAAGGTAACATCCACACCGGAAGCCTGCAATTCAAACGCGGTCAGCCGCGCCCCCTGCAGCAGCGGCCTTGTCTCGTCGGCAAATACCTTAAAATGATAACCGCGCTCCTGACCAAGATAAATCGGCGCGGTCGCCGTCCCGTATCTGCTCGTGGCAAGCTGCCCGGCATTGCAGTGCGTCAGGATTCCATCCCCGGGCTTCACAAGAGAAAGTCCGTATTCTCCGATTTTTCGGCAGACGAGAATATCCTCTCTCTGGATTTCCCGGGCCTCCTGCTTCAGAAGCTTTTTGATTTCGCAAACCGGCTTATCCTGACTCTTCTCCACAACCGTCAGCATCCGGTTTAATGCCCAGCTCAGGTTGACCGCCGTCGGCCTTGCGGAATCAAGATATTCCTTCTGACGTACAAATTCCTGCCGGAATGTATGAAAATCCTCCGTTTGAATCTGTTTTGCCAGAAGATAGATTCCATATGCCGCGGCCACACCGATTGCCGGCGCTCCTCTCACCCGAAGCCGATAGACAGCCTCCCAGATTTCCTCTGCCGTATGAAGTCCGATAAGCTCAATGCTGCCGGGGAGTCTGGTCTGATCGATGATAACTACCTCGTTATTCTCATCGTCAAGACGGACCGTATCGTAATCCATAATATTCTTTTCGCTCATAGCAATCCTCTGCTTTTCCTTATGTTTTCACATCACCAGACTATTATACACTCCTCCGCCTTTTTTTCCAAGGCTTTGGAGACAGTCCGCGGCTCTTTTTCTTTATTTTTTTCGGGCCGAAATAAGCAGCATCATGGGACGGCGCATTTCATCCTTCATACCAGGGAGATACATCATATCTTCCGGCGGCTGCGGTTCTACGATATGTTGAAGCTCAAAACCGTTTTCCAGCAGCGTATTCAGATAAGTCGTCAGCGTTCTGTGATATTTTGTTACCGGTTCTCCTAAAAATACAGCCTCGCGTTTTCCCTCATAATAATAATTATCCACAGGGAAATGGAGAATATTGCCGTCTTTATCATAGTACCAGTCCTGTGTCCCATACGCCGTAAAAACAGGGTGCTCTACAGAGAATACAAACTCTCCACCTTTTTTCAGCCATTTTGAAATATTTTCGACGAGCGGTTCAAAGTGCTGCACATAGTGAAATGCCAGTGAGCTGAACACGATATCGAATGTCTCCGCTGGAAAGCTTAAATCCTCCATTGCAATACACTGATACTCTATCTTTTCATCACTGTTCTTTACTCGCGCAGTCTCGAGCATTTTATGGGATATATCCGTTCCAACAACATACCCTGCCCCATTTTCAACCGCATATTTGCAATGCCAGCCATAACCGCATCCCAAATCCAGGACTTTCTTTCCCTGAAAATCCGGAAGGATTTTCTGCAACGCCATCCACTCACCAGCGCCCGGCAGCCCTTTTTTCGAACGCTCCATTTCACTGTATTTTTGAAAAAACCGTTCCTCATCATATTTATTTTCTTTCATGCTTCCTCTCACTTTCTGCTCCGGTAAATATGATATCAAAAAGGGACCACTGACGCGGTCCCGAAAAAGCATTATTGATAACGGAGCGCTTTTTTTAACGCCGCCGAAATTGCGGTTCCCACCACAAAGCATAAAACAGCTTCGATTAATCCGTTCACCCCTACAAAGGCAACGACAAACAACAGTGCATTTTGCGCCCCGAGTGAGGTCACAAGTGACTGTATGTACTCCGTATTGTAAAAACAGAGCACAAGTGCCCCCATAAAGAAGGTCGTGTTTAACAATGGGCAGCAGAGATTGGAAATCGTCACCGAAACCCCTGACGGAAGCTTTGTTCTTCGAAGTCCCTGATAAATCAGCCCTGTCAGCCAGCCCATCAAAAGCCGGGTGGGCACACATACCAGAAAGGTAAGAAATCCGTTAATGCCAAGCAGTGCCGCCCCAAACGGACTCATACCAAAACACTGGATAAAGCTTGTCACTCCGAATACGCCTCCCAAAATTGCACCCGCCTTCGGTCCCAGCGTTACAGCTCCCACCGCCACCGGAACAACAATCAGCGTAATTTCAAGACCCGCCGTTCTGATGTAACCGATTGGGGTAAAAGCCATGATTAAAATGATAGCGACTAACAGCGCCATTTCCACAAGATACTTTGTGGAGAACTTTGTTTTGTTCATAGTCTTTTCCTCTTTCTTCTACATATTCCTGACGAAATACCGTCTTCCGCAGTATAGCACTGCGCATTACGGAATGCAAGTCTTAGCGTCTCTTATTTTCAGGACAATCCCCTGCATGGGCGGACACAGTACTGTTTGACCCTTTCCCTGCTGCCCGGAGCCAAGCTCGGTCCACTTGGCGTTTTCAGAAACCTCAAGCCTTATCTCCTGCACTTTTTCTCCTGTATTTAATATGACTGTCACCTCATCCTTCCCGTCTTTGCGCACAAATCCGTACAATCCCTTATTTTCATCGACAAACTTTGTCCGGTAGCTTCCTCTGCCGAGCGCGGGCTCCTGCCTGCGGACGCGTATCCATCTCGCCATATACTCCATAAGTGTTTCGTTTTCCTGTTTCTCCGCGGACCATGGCATCGGACTGCGATATTCCGGTTCAGTCATACCCATAATTTTTTGCTCATCCCCGTAAAAAACAGATGGAATCCCCATGGCAGTCATTAAAAAGAAAAACGCCAGGCGGAAGCGGCTTTCCTCCCCGCCGCAGTAGGATAAAAAGCGCGGCACATCATGGGTATCCAGAAAATTCATCTGCGCCAGCGCCGTTTCCTTCTGATACCGCATATTCATGTGATTTATTTTCTGGTCAAATTCCGCAAGACTGATGGAGCCTTCCGCAAAAAATTCCCGGCAAAGATAGCTGAAGGAATAATTCATCGTAGAATCAAACTGGTCGCCCAGCAGCCATGCACTGGAATCCTCCCAGATTTCGCCAATCAAAAATGCCTCGGGCTTTTCCGCGCGAACCGCCTCTTTAAATTTTCTCCAAAAACCGTGATTTACCTCGTTTGCCACATCCAGCCGCCAACCGTCGATATCCGCCTCACGAATCCAGTAACGCCCAATCTCACAGAAATATTCCTCCACCTCGGGATTTCCGGTATTCAGCTTTGGCATCTCTTTGACGTAGGCGAAGCTTTCGTAGTTGGGCGGATCCTGATAGCGCACCGGAAAATGAAGCTCATAAAACCAATCCTTATACGGTGAGGCCTCCCCGTTTTTTAAGACATCCTGAAAGGCAAAAAAACCGCTGCCGCAGTGGTTGAACACACCGTCCAAAATCACCCGGATTCCGAGACGGTGGCAATCTGCCACCAGATCCTTTAAATCCCCAAGCGTCCCGAAGCACGGGTCTATCTTCCGATAATCAATCGTATCGTATTTATGGTACGATGCAGCCTCAAAAACAGGATTTAAGTAAATGCAGTTGATTCCCAGACGGTTCAGATAATCCAGGTTGTCACGCACGCCGCTAAGCGTGCCGCCGTTATGGCTCCTGCTCACGCTTCCATTTTTCAGTAACCTCTGCTTTGGCCTGCCCGATAAATGTTTTGGCCCGTCGGCGAAGCTGTCCGGAAAAATATGATACATCACCATGCTTTTCGTCCAATCCGGAACTCTCACCTCGTCCTCCCGGCGCAGGTACGGAAACTGAAAATAACGGGCCCGCTCCACCCTGCTTTGGCCGTGAAATCCATATTCACTATAATAAGTTTCTTCGCCATCCCGGCCCTCAAGAAAAAAATAGTAGCAAATTCTGGTATAGCCACTTATGATTACACACTCATAATAATCGTGCAGCAGATCGCTTGCTACCTTCTCCATCCTAAGCCCCGCCACATCCATCGGCTCTCTCGGACATACCCGGTCTCCGTAATAAAGCCATACGTTTTTCATATCTCCCTTGGCCGTTCTGATGCGAATCACCAGCCTGCCCCGCTCGAGATAGGCATCCCTCGACAGCGGCGTATGCGTAATTGCCTGTAATTGCATGTTTTTCCCCTTATCCTTTCACGCCGCCGGCCGTAAGCCCGGATACCATATGCTTCTGCACCACAAAAAATATCACAAGAATCGGCACGGAGACCAAAATTGCCGCCGCCGAAAAAAGCGGCCAGCTTCTGCTGTAATCGTTTGCCTGCAACTGATAAAGACCTCCTGCAAGCGTATAGCTGCTTTCGTTGAGCACAAAAGTGGTCGCAAACAAATACTCATTCCACACATAAATCAGTACCATGACTGCAGTGACAATAATCGCTGGTCTGGCGAGCGGGAGAATAATTTTCCACAGAAGCTGCAGTTCCGTAGCTCCGTCTATTTTGGACGCCTCCTCAATTTCCACCGGAATCGTATCAAAATAACCTTTGAGGTTCAAAATACTAAAAATACACATGCTTCCGGCATAAACAAAAATCAGCCCTGCCCTCGAATCCAGCAAATGAAGCGTACGAAAAAGCCGGAACACTGCAAACATAGTCAATATCTGGGGAAACGCGTTGAGTACCAGAAGGCCCCGCAACGCCTGCATGCGCCCGCAGAAACGATATCTGGAAAATGCATAGGCCGCCACCACAGAGCAGGCCATTGCCACCACCATGGTTCCGACACTTAAAATCACGGAATTAAACAGCCACCGCAAAAACGGTTCCTCCACCAGAATACTGCGATAGTTTTCCAGCGTAAACCCCCGTGACGCGGCAAACAGGCTGGATGAGAGCGCCGAAGCCCCCTCTGAAACAGAAAGCAGCAGTGCGTAGAGAATGGGAAGCAGTCCCACAAAGCACAGGATCATAAATGCAAGATTTAAAAATGCAATTCCAAATATGCGCCTTACCTTTTTCTTTTTCATGCTTCCTCCTTTAATCCCCGGTTCATAAACAACGAAAACGCGATAATCAGTACAAAGATAATCATGGATACCGCTGCGGACAAACCGTAATTATTGGAAACAAACGCATTCTGATGAGCGTAGGTAATGACGGTCTGCAGCGTTGCCCCGCTTAAGGAGCCCTTCTGCTGCGTCAGAAGATAAATGATGTCAAACTGCTTAAAGGTTGTAAATGTCGTCATAATCACCGCGGGCGTCATCACCGGGCGCACGCCGGGCACAGTAATTTTAAGTGTACTTACCCAAAACCCGGCGCCGTCCATTTTCGCACTCTCATAGTAGCTTTTGTCAATGCTTTGCAATGCACCGTCAAAGGTCATAATCATAAACGGAAGCGCCATCCACAAATTTAATACCATGCAGGAAATAAATGCAGGAACATTGCGGGAGAGATAGTTTATTTTGTCAATTCCAAACAATCCCAGAAGCTTATTTGCCAGCCCGAATTCCGAATTATAGATTCCGACCTTCCACAACAAAATTGACACATACGCAGGCATCGCCCACGGGAACATCAAAAGAGTCTTGTAGAATCGGGCAAGCTTTAACCCCCGCGCATTTAACCCCAATGCAATAAAAAACGCAAGCGCCACCTGAATTCCCATATTGAGTACCGTCCAGATGAGCGTCACACCAATCGCCGAGAGGAAACCAGTGTCTACCTTAAACAGCGCCCGCACATAATTATTCAGTCCGATAAAGCTGTAATCATCCCAATGGAACAGATTCATATTGGTAAACGATATGTACGCCGTGTAGACGATTGGAAAAATAATGATTGCGCCTATCAGCAAAAATGCCGGTATCATGTGCAGCCACGGCGCTGCCTTCCTCTTACTTCTCATATTCATTCTTCCTTCCCCGTGCTTAGTGCATATCGGCGATTGCCGTCTCAGCCTCCTTCTGATACGTTTCCGCGGCTGTCTGCACATCCTCGCCGGACTTGTTTACCGCCGCAAGCAGGCTCTCCGTCGGTCCCCACATTACGCTCATTTCCGGGATGTTCGGCATCGGCTGCGCCGTCTCGGCCGTTTCGCGCATTGCCATAATCATTTCATTATCCACAACGTCAGTGTCCGCGTAGGACTGCTGATTTGCCGGTGCACAGTTTGCCTTTTGTGCCAGCGCAACGCCGACAGATTCGTCACAGAGTGCCAGCAGTACCTTTGACACGGCATCCTTTTTATTTTCCGCCGCGTATTTTAACACACCGACTCCCTGGATTCCCGAATACGGCGCAAGCTTTTCCCCGTTGGGCAGTGTAAATTCAGACAGTGATTTGATTCCGTAACGGATGCCCGCCTCGTTAATACCGGAAATGAGCCACGGTCCTCCGATGATTGCCGCTGCCTTCTGCTCCAGGAACAGCGTATTTATCGTATTGTAATCCCCGTCCGCCTGCAGCGCCGCAAACTTTTGATTATAGGTAATCGCCTCTATCGTTGCCGCATCGTTAAGTCCCGGTTTTGCGTTTTCATTGATGATATAGCCGCCGAACCCGTTGATGAAGGGAGCCACATTATAGGCCGTGGAATGCTGATTTAAAACCGCATAGGTTCCGGCCTCCGTATCGGTATGTGCCGTCATATAGTCATAAAGTCCATCCGTCGTATCGGGAATCTCCCCCTCCCACAAATCCTGATTATAAATAAAAAGCAGCGTCTCATAGTAAACCGGCAGCATATACTGGATACCCTGATAGGTGCCCGCTTCAACAGTCATGGGCAGAAGATATCCCTCGTCCTTTTCCGTAATCAAATCGGTAATCGGCGCCAAAATCCCCAATTCCGCAAAGGTTCCCAGCGAATCATGCGCATAAAAATACATGTCCGGCCCGTTCACTTCATCTGTTCCGTAAAGCTGAAGCTGATCCGTCAGCCCTGTCTTTTTCTCAAACTGCACCGAGACCATGTCATCCTCCAGAATACTGTTTACTTCCTCCGCAATGGTTTCCATTATGGCCTCATCACCGTCATGCCAGATACGGATAACCTGGGCTTCTCCCTTCGGCTGTGTTTCCTCTTCCGCCGTATCGGCCGCCGACTCGTTCTTTGCCGTGCCGACGGCATTCGCTCCGACATTCCCCGTTTCGCCGCCGCAGCCGCCAAACAAGCCGGTTATCAATGCTCCGCACAGTATACCGCTTAAAATTCTTTTCATGATTTCTTCCTCCTTTTCTTACTGATACCCCATTAATAAAGAAAACAGTTTCCTAATTCTTATTATTTTCTGCTTTCTCTATGTTTTATTTTTATCACTTTACCCCCTATATTACAATGTATTTTCTGTATTTTTTATTGACTTTGTTAGGAAAACGCTATACCATATATAGAGATTTGTGCAAATTTAAGGAGGATAATATATGGCTGTTACGATTCGCGATGTGGCAAAAGCAGCCGGTGTATCGGTTTCCACCGTCTCAAAAGTGATCAACGGCTGGTCTACCATTTCACCGGCAACCGCCGCGCGTGTGCAAGATGCCATCCGGGCTCTGGACTACACTCCCAACGCCAGGGCAGTCAGCTTCGCCCGGAAGGCCACGATGAATATTGTTTTTCTGACCTCTCTGGGAAAAGAAGAGGCATATAAAAACCCGCACATGTTCGAAATCATGTGCGGGGTATACGGAGAACTGGCAAAACACGGATATTTCATGACACTGATTGATACGCGCAAGGAAGCCGTCCCAGGCGAAATGGTTGCCCGAATTATCGCCACCCGAAGCGCCGATGGCATCGTCATCCACGGTTCTGCCCTAAGCAGGGAAAACGCTTCCCTGATTCTCGCGCATCAATTTCCCCATATCATTATCGGAAATCCGGGATTTTCCAACCAGCTCTGCTGGATTGATACCAACCATCTGCTCGGAGGACAGTTTGCGGCGGAACACATGCTCTCCTGCGGCTACGAGCGCACGGCATTTATTGGAGGACGAAAAACGGACGTGATTTCCCAGCAGCGCCAGAAAGGTGTCACCGGGACATTTTTAAAGAGGGGCCACCGGATTCCGCGGGAACATATCGTGTACACGGACTCATCACGCGAGGCCGCTTACAGCGCCACCAAAGAGCTTCTCACATCGGAAAATCCCCCACGCGCCATTATCTGCGAAAACAATACGATTGCGCTCGGTGTTGCACGCGCGCTGGAGCACCTGGGAAAAAAGGTACCGGAGGAGGTAGCCTTTTTAACCTTCGACAGCTATCCCTATTCGGCTGTCATTGACCCTCATCCCACGGTCATTGATATTGACGTATACGATATGGGCGTGCAGGCCGGAAATACCATCGTGCGCAAGCTGGAAAACCCGTCTCTGCTCGTCCAGCAATTCACAACACTGCCGATTTTATGCAAAGGAAAAAGTACATAGAAACACGCCCGGGGCATCGCTTCCCCGGGCGTGTTTGTGTCTGCTGTTTTATTTTCCTAATTCCGCTTTTAATGCCGCGGTCAATGCCGGAACAATCTTATTCAGATCTCCCACAAGACCGTAATCAGCTACATCAAAAATCGGAGCGTCCTCATCCTTATTGATTGCAATAATCAAATCGGAATCCTCCATACCTGCTACATGCTGGATTGCCCCGGAAATACCGATTGCAAAATAAATCTGCGGGCGAACCGTCTTACCGGTCTGTCCTACCTGCAAATCTACCGGCAGCCAGCCATTCTCTACTACTGCACGGGAGCAGCTTACGGTACCGCCAAGCACCTCTGCCAAATCCTCCAGCAGCTTGAAGTTCTCTTTGGAACCGACTCCACGACCACCTGAAACAAGGATTTTTGCATCCATGATGTTGGCGGTGGTCTTTACAGCCTTTACGATATTGAGGATTTCCACATATCTGTCGTTTGGCGTAAATCCCGGATTGAACTCCACGATATTCGCTTTTGCACCCTGAATCGGAGCGATTTTCTGCATAACACCCGGGCGTACGGTAGCCATCTGCGGACGGTTATCCGGGCAGGCAATTGTTGCAATCGTATTACCGCCGAATGCCGGACGGGTCATTAAAAGCTGGTTATGCTTCTGCTCGGACTCTTTGCCCGGCGCTGCAACCAACGGGAAATCTCCGATTTCCAGAGAGGTACAGTCTGCCGTCAAACCGGTCTTTACTCTTGCGGAAACGGTCGGGCCCAAATCACGTCCGATTGCCGTCGCTCCCACCAGTACGATTTCCGGCTTGTACTCGTTGATTACAGATGCCAGCGCATGTGCGTACGGCTCCGTTCTGTAATCCTTTAATACCGGGTCATCCACTACGATAACCTTGTCCGCGCCATACTCTGCAAGCTGGTCTGCAAGACCTTTTACGTCAGAACCGATTAATACGGCGGTCACGTCGGTTCCCAGATCATTTGCCAGGTCTTTGCCTTTTCCAAGTAACTCAAACGCAACGCCGTCCAATACGTTATCTACCTGCTGAGCAAAGACAAATACTCCCTTATATTCTTCTAATGCCATTTTTTTCACCACTTTTCCTTATTTTTTATTAGATAATGTGCTTCTCTTTAAACTTACCCATCAAATAAGCTACGGATTCCGTCGGGTCAAGGTTTACTTTCTCGCCGGCACCCTTTGCAACCTTATCGGATGCTTTTGCAATCTTGGTCGGGGAACCCTTTAAGCCAAGGTCGGAATCATCGACATCCTTTAAGTCTGCTCTGCCCCAAACGGTAACTTCTTTGTCGAACGCATCGAAAATTCCGCCCGGAGTCATATAACGCGGCTCGTTTAATTCAGAAAGAGCAGTGATAAGACAAGGCATTTTTGCCTTCAGCTCATGATATCTGTCCTCAAACTGGCGTTTAACAATAACAGAATCACCGTCAATCTTAATTTCCTCTGCATAAGAAATAACCGGTAAGCCAAGATGCTCTGCAATCTGCGGTCCAACCTGCGCGGTATCTCCGTCAATCGCCTGGCGTCCCGTAATAATGAGGTCATACTCAAGATTGCGAAGCGCTCCGGCAATCGTTGTGGAGGTTGCCCAGGTGTCTGCTCCGCCCAGTACTCTGTCCGTTACCAGAATAGCATCGTCCGCTCCCATTGCAAGCGCCTCACGCAGAACTGCGTCCGCCTTCGGAAGTCCCATGGTGAGCACGGTAACCTTTGCTCCTGTCTCGTCTTTAATTCTAAGCGCTGCCTCAAGACCCGCCTTGTCGTCCGGGTTCATGATTGCAAGCATCGCCGCTCTATCAAGAGTTCCGTCCGGGTTGAACTTTACGCCGCCCTTTGTGTCAGGAACCTGTTTAATACATACTACGATATTCATGTATTTTCCACTCCTTATTTTTTATAATGAAAGCTACAGCTATTTCAACAGTGCACCAGAGATTACCATTCTCTGAACTTCGCTCGTTCCTTCATAAATCTCGGTAATCTTCGCATCACGCATCATACGCTCTACATCGTACTCTCTGATGTATCCGTATCCACCGAATAACTGAACCACCTCTGTGGTAACAGCCATCGCTGTCTCTGCCGCAAATAACTTTGCCTTTGCAGCCTCTACGGAATATACCTTCTGAGTCGCCTTTGCCATAGCAGCCTTGTACACCAGAAGCTGTGCAGCTTCGACTCTCGCAGCCATATCGGCAAGCTTGAACTGTGTGTTCTGCTGCTGTGCAATCGAACGTCCAAACTGCTTTCTCTCTTTTGTATAAGCGATAGCTCTTTCCAATGCGCCCTCGGCAATACCGAGCGCCTGTGCTGCGATACCGATACGTCCGCCGTCCAGGGTGTGCATTGCAATCGGGAAGCCCTTTCCTTCCGGTCCTAACAGATTCTCTTTCGGAATTCTGCAATCTTCAAAAATCAGCTCATAGGTAGAGGAACCACGAATACCCATTTTCTTTTCCTTGGTTCCGAAGGAAAAGCCCGGAGCTCCCTTATCCACGATAAATGCAGAGAAGTTCTTTTTCTTTCTGCCTCTCTTATCCTCGGTTACGCTTGTCACCGCGATTACAATATATACGTCCGCAACCTTACCGTTTGTGATAAAGCATTTGGAGCCGTTTAATACCCACTCGTCGCCGTCTAATACCGCCTTGGTCTGGC
Organism: uncultured Roseburia sp.; assembly: GCA_944375975.1. Taxonomy (GTDB): domain Bacteria; phylum Bacillota; class Clostridia; order Lachnospirales; family Lachnospiraceae; genus Roseburia. Next base: position 5,432 of record CALWBG010000031.1, on the reverse strand, counting down.
AGCCCTGCGCATCTGTACCGGCACCCGGCTCTGTCAATCCGAATGCACCGATTTTTTCTCCGCTCGCAAGCGGCACTACATATTTCTGCTTCTGCTCCTCGGTGCCGTAAGTTAAAATGGGGTCAACGCAGAGGGAGGTATGGGCGGACACAATAACACCCGTAGTCGCACATACCTTGGATAATTCCTCCACACACATAACGTATGTAAGCGGGTCACAGCCCTGTCCGCCGTATTCCTTCGGAACCGGGATTCCCATAAAGCCGTATTTCTGCATTTTTTTCACCGTTTCCATCGGGAACGTTTCGGTCTCGTCCGTTTCCTGCGCAAGCGGTTTTACTTCTGCTTCAGCGAATTCCTTGAATAATGAACGCGCCATTTCATGTTTCTTATCTAAAGAAAAATCCATGATTTAAATTCCTCCATCAATTTTAATTTTACTGAGCATCAACCGGTGTCTTCGTACGGTCCGCATTGTATACATAGAAACCTTTTCCGCTCTTAGCGCCGAGGTTTCCGCCGCGAACCATCTTACGGATGAGCGGACAAGCGCGGTACTTGCTGTCACCTGTCTCTTTATAAAGCACATCCATAATCGCGAGACAGATATCCAGACCGATAAAGTCTCCCAGCTCAAGCGGTCCCATCGGATGGTTTGCACCAAGCTTCATAGCCGCGTCGATGCCGGCAATATCAGAAACACCTTCCATCTTAATGAAAGCAGCCTCGTTGATCATCGGGATTAAGATACGGTTTACAACAAAGCCGGCAGCCTCATTTACCTGTACCGGAGTCTTGCCGATCTCCTCGGAAATCTTCTTAATCGCGTCAACCGTTTCGTCCGGCGTATTCACACCCGCAATTACCTCAATCAGTTTCATGCGGTCTGCCGGGTTGAAGAAATGCATACCTACCATCGGACGGGTAAGGCCGTTTCCAATCTCGGTAATGGAAAGGCTCGATGTGTTGGAAGCGAAAATACACTCCGGTTTTGCAATCTTATCCAGTTCCTGGAAGGTTGTTTTCTTTACCTGCATATCCTCAAACGCAGCCTCTACGATCAAATCACAGTCGCTGCATAAATCTTCCTTTAAGCCCGGAGTAATTTTTGCAAGGATACCGTCTACCGCTTCCTGGGTCATTTTTCCTTTTTCTACTAATCTCGCATAGCCCTTTGCAATTTTTTCTTTTCCGCCCTCAGCCCACTCCTGCTTGATGTCGCAGAGAGCCACTTCATAGCCTTCTACCTGAGCAAATGCTTTCGCAATGCCCTGTCCCATAGTTCCTGCACCAATAACGCCAACCTTCATTTCCGTAACCTCCTGTTTTTATGTAAACTATTCTATTATGAAAGCCCGCCCCGGCATTATGCAACCCGCGGGCTTTCCTGTGAAACAAAAAATACAATTCCCCGGAGAGCATCCTCTCCGGGAATTATTTTATTGGCAAAGATTAATCTCTCTCAACGATGGTAGAGCAACCCATTCCACCGCCGATGCAAAGTGTCGCCAGACCTCTTTTTGCATCTCTTTTCTGCATCTCATGCAGTAAGGTAACAAGGATACGGCATCCGGAAGCTCCAACCGGATGTCCAAGTGCAATCGCACCTCCGTTGACATTTACCTTAGACATATCAAAGCCCAGATCCTTTGCTACCGCAACGGACTGTGCCGCAAATGCCTCGTTTGCTTCGATTAAGTCCATATCATCAATGCCAAGTCCGGTCTTCTCCAGTACCTTTCTGGTGGAAGCGACAGGACCGATGCCCATGATTTCCGGTTCAACACCGCCAAGTGCGCCCGCTACCCAGGTAGCCATCGGAGTAACGCCAAGCTCTTTTGCCTTCTCTTCGCTCATAACAACGATAGCCGCAGCGCCGTCATTGATACCGGAAGCGTTGCCTGCCGTTACCAGTCCGCCCTCTTTGCCGGAGCAGCATTTTAATTTGGAAAGCGTCTCTACGGTTGTTCCCGGACGCGGGCCCTCATCCGTTACGAAATCAACGATTTCTTTTTTCACCTTTACCGGAACCGGAACGATTTCATCCTTAAACTTGCCCTCAGCGACTGCCTTCTCGCATTTCTGCTGGCTGTTTGCCGCAAACTCGTCAAGCTCCTCTCTGGTGAGGCCATATTTGTCGCAGATGTTCTCTGCGGTAATCATCATGTGATAATGATTGAATGCGTCAGTCAATGCATCGTTTACCATCGTATCGATGATGGTCGCATTGTTCATACGATATCCAAAACGAGCTTTTGTCATGGCATACGGAGCCATCGACATGTTCTCCATACCGCCCGCTACGACGATATCTGCCTGTCCTGCCATAATCATGGTAGCTGCTTCGTTCACGCACTTTAATCCGGAACCGCACACAACATTCAGGGTAACTGCCGGAACCTCGATGGGCAGGCCTGCCTTGATAGATGCCTGACGTGCAACATTCTGTCCCTGTGCCGCCTGGATGACGCATCCCATTAACACTTCATCCACCTGCTCCGGTTTTACGCCGGCTCTGTTTAACGCTTCCTTAATCACGATTGCACCTAAGTCTGCCGCCGGTGTGTTGCTCAATGCTCCGCCCATCTTACCGATTGCGGTACGGCAAGCGCCTGCTAAAACTACTTTCTTTGCCATTTTCTCGTCTCCTTCTCAAATAAATTCGCCGAAAAACGCTGTTAATTTTTTAACAATCTTTTGAAAAAAAAATAAATTCAAACCGTTACGTTGAAATTTATCCTTTTCCCTTTTTCATTTTGTCTGTATCACTAGATAACCAGCCGTTTTTCTGACTCCCTGGTACTTTTTCATGCTAACATATTTCCCTTTTAAATGCAACAGATTTCTTTCTTCTGCGGCAGCTTTTGTTAAAAATTTATCATACATTTTCTGTTTTCATCAAATACGGGGCCAACGACAAACTCATAGTGCCTTTTGGCCCCGCCCGCAAAGCTTTCGAAAAGACTAATAAAATACGTGATTTCCGATTACCATTCCTTGTATGATGCCGTTATTCGTCCTGAAATACAGACAGTTTGTAGTAATATTTCCGTTCAGTACCTCCTCCGCCGCCCGCAGACATTCACTGCTCACTCCGGCCTCCAGTCGATACGCGAGACGACCGCTGGCCACCGGAGAAAACTGTCCGCTCTGATAAATCACACCGGAAACCGTATTCGGAAAATAGGAGCTTTTTACACGGTTTATAATGACGCTGCCCACTGCAAGCTTTCCTTCGTAGGATTCGCCGCCCGCCTCACATTCGATGATTGCTCCGAGCAGATAGGCATCGCTCTCAGCGGGTACATATGTATTCTGGGAGGTGTCCTCTTTTTCCTGCTCTTTGATTGCGGCAAGACGCGCCGCGTCCTCTTTCGCCTTTTGTATCTCAAGCTCTTCCTCATAGGCAATCATCCTTGCCAGCTCATCCGAAAGCTCATTCACGTTCGACTGCGCCTCCGTAAGCTTCTGGTTTGACTGCTCGATTTTCTCCTGTGTATCCGCTATCAGGCGATTGACATTCTCCTGCTCGGCCTGCTTTTCCTCCTGCAGCGCCAACAGTTCCTCCCGCTCTCCCTCAAGCGCTTCCTTCTGCTCTGCAATCTGCTCAGTAAGCTCCTGATAGTCCGTCAGCATCTGTCTGTCATATTGATTCAGTTCGCTGATATATTCCGTGCGGTTTAAAAAATCCGCGATGGATTTGGCTTCCAACAGCATGGCAAAAGCCGTCGTATTGCCGTTCTCATACATATACTGTATGCGGAGCTTCATCGCTTCATACTGCTCTGCGGATTTTGCCTCGGCCGCCGCAAGCTCCTGCTCCGCTTCCGCAATTTCCTGCTCCTTTGCCGAAATATCCGCCTCCACCTGATTCATTGCCGCCGTAATAGTGCCAAGTTGTCCGTTTAAACCGCTTAAATCCTGCTCCAGCCCCTCCTTTTCGTCGTTTAAGCTGTCGACCTGATTTTCAGCGTCCTCCTTTTGCTGCTGTAAATCCGTAATCTCATCCCTCGCCTTGTCAATCTGCTGCTGCGTCGTATCCGCATACACCGTCACCGTAACCAAAAAGCAGCATAAAAAGACAGCGCACAGGCTTCTCCTTGTCAAAAAATGTCTCATATATCTTCCCGTAATTTGTATAGACCTGAGTTTCCGCAAATTGTATTTCCAGCGTGCCAAAAGAACATGCTGCAATAGCAGCATTGTTAAATTGCACAGTAAAACAAAACGCGAAAACTCAAGTGTATAGATAATTGTTTTTCCTCAGTTGATATGTTATTATAACATATGTATTATATCATGCATATAGCATATTTTCTACAAATCTGACATTTATTTACATCACAGGATTAGGGCACTAATCATTACAGACAAAGGAGGAACTCAGTGCCATGCAATTTGTAAGAACAGCCGATTTAAAACCAGGCATGCGCCTGGCAAAACCAATCTACAACAGGATGGGTGTGCTTTTGTACGAAAGAGATACGAAGCTCACGTTCCAGGGTATCAACAGCATTGAAAATTTTGGTCTGATTGGCATTTTTATTCTGGAGCCTGCAGAACCAGTGCCACCGTTATCCAGAGAGGATCTGGAATTTGAGCAGTTCCAAACCATATATGTCTTTCAGCTGAAAGATAACATGGACAATCTTCAGGCCAATCGCACCCCCGCATCTCTTCCGGAGCTGGTAAAAAGCATCCAGAAGCGTTACGGTGTGCTCGACCACAAGGTTAATTTTGCACAAAACCTGCGCAGCTCTGCAGATTTTGTTTATAAGCATGCCATCAGTGTCGCTATTCTCTCAGCGATGATTTCCAACCAGATGCATCTTCCCGACCCCCAGCAGAGTGCACTGATTACCGCCGCGCTCCTCTATGATTTTGGTTATCTGTATGTCCCCCAGACCATTCTTGACAAGGGCGACAACTTGACGGAAGCTGACAAAGAATTTATCCAGTTAAATCTTGAACGCGGTTATGAAACGCTGCGCCCCAACTATCAGGAGTTTGATCTTCCAGAGCACTCCCTGGAGATTATTCAGCAGGTTATTTTCCGCAACAGTAAAAACTTCAAAGTGAAAGAAGTCTCGGAAAGCTTAAGCCTGCTCGTAGATATTTTATTGGTTGCAGACCGGTTCGACCATCTGACCGCGATGAATATTAATAAACCACCCATTTCCGAGGTTGCAGCAATGGCAGAGCTCAAAAAACAGAAACACGTATATAATCCGCTCGTGCTCGCAGCGCTTGCGGAATGCATACACATACTTCCGGCCGGAGCCTGCGTCGATTTATCCGACGGGGAAAAGGCTCTTGTGCTTGTTGAGAATCCTGCTGACTTCCTGCATACGATGGTACTGAAATTGTCCAATAATGTAATCTACGGTCTCAGCGCCGCGGTCATCACAAAGTGACTCAAAGTTAAAGATATT
>CALWBG010000030.1 GCA_944375975.1 uncultured Roseburia sp. | reverse complement strand
CGGAAACACTTCGGATTGCTATAACCAGCATTCCGATAAAGGAAACGGCAACCACCTGTCTTCTGGCCGATCGGTTTAAACTGTCCGTGCGGGAGGAGGGACAGCTTCGGGTATTAAAAGATATTCCTACCGTGTATTTCAGCGTCAACATGCTTAATCAGCTTTTAAAGGCCGATATTTACGGAATCGTGAAACGCTTTATTGAAAGCTCCTATGAGAGCGGGGAACTGCAAGAGTATTCGATTATGCGCCTGACAGGGCAATCCTGTAAGATAGCTTTATTTCGTGAGGCATTAAAGGAATTTATCCCGGGGAAGATTATCGAATCCTCCAAAAGAGAGGGTAAAAGCAGCAGTGATTATGAATTAAAGCTGATGTGTCTTGATGGTGCAATCAAATACATCAAAGATAAACGTTTCGGATATGCGGACATTCAGATTAGGAATGAACACGCAGCTTTTCCATATATTGTGACCGCCATTACCCACACCGGGGAAGAAAAGCTTCTGATTCAACGTCTGGACCGAAAAAATATACATGGTTTTATTTCAAGAAATATGGCAGATCTGACATTGCAGATGTATTTAAAGGATACCAACGGTGCAGTCCGCTACAAATACAACTGCGCTGTGCGGCCGGAAAAATTTAAGCCTGTAGAGGCGGAGGAGATTGTAGAAAAATATAAAGGAGAAATCCTTCAGGATGACGTGGACTCCATTGTCAACCGGGAACTGAGATTCTTTGTTTTGGCGGACGAAGCGCGTTGGGGCTTTATTGTCATTCCTGTGTTGCGTAAGGAGGACAGGCTGATGCTGGCGGAAGACCAGTTTTTCCTGTTTGAAACGGAAAGCTGGCTGACGAATTTCTTTGACGGGACAAAATAGAGGCCTTCTCGCGGTTTTGAATAGAAAGCAGAAATACACGGGGATAATGAAAGGTTCATGAAATGAAAAACAGAGTGATATTTACAGTGATTACAGCAGTTGCTTTTATATTATTTTTAGAAGGGTGTGGTATGGGAGAAACGGCTATCAACCATTTTAATGATGAAGAAGAAGCAAAACAGGTTCTTTTGGATAAATTATATGATAAATACGGAATTGAATTTGAAGTAAACGGAGAGGAACGATATCTTGATAATGGTCCATTGTGGGGTTATACGTATGGCTGTGAGGTAAATCCTATAGGAAATAAAGCTCAGGTCGCAAAAGCTGCTTTAAATCAAAGAAAAACAGCAAAAATGCATGATGATTATTCGCTCTGGTTTTTTAAAGATGAGGTGGAGAAAAAGGTTATAGATAAGTTACAGGAAAAAAGCTACATTGATTCTTATCAAGTTTTATTAGATATTAATACTACACCGGACACATGGACCGCAGAAGATGATTGGAACGAGTACAGGAAGGCAGTAAATGCGGTTGTGGATACAACGGTTTGTCTCGAAGCAGGGAAAACGGATGAGGAGTATGTGGACGAATTGTATGATTTGGTAGAAGCGTTGGACAGCATAGAGGATGTGGATATTGTTTTAAGGGCGAAAGAGGGCGAGATAAATATCATGTATATGAAACTGAAGGCAGACAAAGAACAGGGGAATATTCCGTACTCAAAGGAAGATATACGCAGGGAAATAGAAGAAGAACGATATTTGACGGGGGCTATGGTATGGGAAAGTGATACTTCATTTGTTTCTCAAAAAGAATATGAGTGGGAATGGGTAATTGAACCGGGAAGCTATGAATATGTTTGCTTTATAGCGGATGATTTCGTTGCGGCAGAAAAGACAAATGGTATGTGGGAGATAATAAACGTAAGCGAGGGAAATGTCTTAGCCGGGGAATACGAAGCGGTTGGCTTGTGTCGGGATAATCTTATCAATATAAAAAGAGGCGGATTGTGGGGATATATTGATGAATCAGGGAATTCTGTAATAAAAGAGCAGTTTGAAGATGCATATGAATTTCAGGAAAATTTGGCGGCGGTAAAATCAGAACATTTATGGGGATTTATCAATTGTCTTGGAGAGAGGATAATTGAAAATCAGTATGAGGACGTGACCAGCTTTCGAGAAGGGATGGCTGCCATAAAGCAGAATGGAAAATGGGGCTTTATCAATGCAGAGGGTGAGGTTGTTGTTGGCTGTATTTTTGACAGTGTTCGGAGTTTTTCAGAGGGACTGGCTGCGGTGGAGCGGAACGGAAAATGGGGATGCATTAATGCTTCAGGGAAAATTGTGGCAGAATGTGCTTATGACAATTTGCAGGATTTTTCGGAAGGGATGGCTGCTGTAAAACAGGACGAAAAATGGGGCTTTATCAATCAAAGTGGGAATATACAAATTCCATTGCAGTTTCGTGAGGTTGGAAATTTTAGCGAGGGACTGGCTGCGGTAGAGCGGAACGGAAAATGGGCATATATTGACAAAAACAACAATATTGTCATTGATTATTATTTTTATGATGCCGGAAGCGATGCAGGTACAGTATGGGTTGGTGCATTTCACGATGGCTTGGCGATGGTCTCAAGAGGAACCTATTGTTTGATGGATGATAGCGGAACAAAAGTCTCTGAAGATTCAGATTTTTTTCTTACGATAGCGGATTATGACATAGCAAGAGATCTTATAACAGGATACGTTTACATTGATGAGGCAATGAAAGTAAAAAAATACGGTTTGGTCGGATTGGATGGGAGCTGTCGTTTGGAGCCGGTTTTTGATTATATTTCCGGAATATATGAAGAATATGTGCTTGTATCGCAGTATATGGAGGATGGAACACTGGGAGACGGAGTAATTCGATTGATATAAGCGCTATAATTGGAAAAGCGGAGGGGATAAGGATGAGAATAAAGGAAATTCCTGATTGGGAAAACGGCTACATATTAAAACGCTCTATGCTGGTCTCACTGAGTGATGCTGCAATTCTGACAAATGAACTGCTGAGAAAAGGGTATGCAAACGGAATACTTTCCGGATGTGAGCTTGCCGTAACGGATGATACAATCGTTGTAAATCCGGGGCTGTTCTTCTTTGAAGGTCAGATTTTTATGCTGAAAAAAAATTTGTCGGTAAAATATAGTCCCGCCAATGTGACAATGGTTTTAAAGCTATGCTTTTCCGACGAAGTGAGGGACGCAGATTGTATATATAGAGAAGCGGAATTGAGATTGACAGAGCAGACTGCGCTGCAGGCCGGTGAATTGGAATTATGTCGCTTTAAGCTACAGGAGGGGGCAAAACTGCGGTGTCAGTATCAGGATTTTGAAGATATGAATACGGAATATGATACTTTGAATATCATATATGCTTCCCAGGCGGCAAGGGGAGAGAGTACCCTGCTGCCGGAAGTTACAAAAACCTTTGCAAGAGAGATGCTGAAATATGAAGAAGTATCCGAGTTTGACGCGTTGTTCTGTCTGCAGATTCTGGGGCAGTCAGATGCCATAACGAACGAAGCATTGATAAGCTATATTGAATATAAGACAAAAAATCAATTAGATTCACATTCTAACATTGCTGTTTACCGGGCCCTGTTGACGATTCTGCGGCAGCAGGCGGGTACAATCGAAAAAACAGAAAGAAAAGAGAAAAAGGTGTGGAAAATGACACTGGAATAGAAAAGGAGATAAGAATAGCATGAGTTTAATTTCATTATTTGGGAAAAAAGAGAAAGCCGGCAGTAAGAGAGAAGCAAAGCTGGAAAAGCAGAAAACGAACCTTGTAAAACTCGGTCTGATGGAAGAGACGGATAAACTGATTGATTATTTTCAGGCCGGCTATGTAGAACGTTTGATCGGTAAATTTGGCCAGTGGCAGAAGGGCTGGGCGTATTTCACAGAAGAACGGCTGATTGTGATAACGGGCTTATTGGAAGAAAATATTGTGATTCCCTATCAGAATATCCACGCATTGGAAAAGGGGAGCCAGGGAGTTGCCCAGATTGCGATTACCATTACCTATGAAAATATGCAAAGCGGTGAAATTGTATCTGACAAGATTTCCATGATGAAGAGGGATCAATGGATGCAGTTTATGGCAGAAAGGGCACATATTACCGCGGATTGCTCTGATTAAAAAAGAATTATTCAATAAAGTAAGGGCTGGAGGCTCATCAAGGAGCCTCCAGCCCAGTTATTATCATAGAAGATCAGTATTTACAGATTTTTGTTCACACACTCGCCCAATCAGAAAATATTATACAAAAGAAACCTCTCTTACTTGTGTTTCCCAAAAAACAAGTCCAGATTTACAATATCGTGCTTCATAACATTTTCCGGGTACAGCGCAAAATATTGCAGGTGAGCCACCACCTATGATACCAAGCACAATTGTGACATCTATTGTTGTTGGTCTACTTGCTATTGGACAACCACAATTTGGGCAACTTGCGGCTTAACTCGATATTTGTTTTCCGCAATCGGGGCATTTAATGAGTGCCATACTTTTTATTCTCCTTTTTTACAACATACTGAGTATACCAATGATCCCTAATATAACACCACATATTAATCCGAAGATAATGAGATTTTTAATAAATCTCAAATCTTCTGCAATCTGGTGTATATCTTCATATAATGGATCATTTTCTTGTGCCGTCAATTTTCGTTGTATTCTCTGCTCTGCTTGATATTCTGTTGTTTTATCTCTTGAACCACTTTTCCATCTGGAGCATAACTCTTAAAATACTGTCTTGATTTTGGTTTAGTAAAACTACTTACCAATTCTTAAATCGGAATATTTCAACTCTTATATTAAGAAATTATATGTATATTATACTTTAAAAAGCGTCCATTTTCCACAATTTTCCACATGAATTGTAAATCGTGTGTCATCTGCAAGGTAAATATTCAGCACATTATTACGGTCATCAACAACAATATCTTGTATAGGCAGATTATCCGTATCGTTTAGCACATCAAATAATCTATCTTTTATCTCATTCTTTAGCATTTATCTAATGCACCTAACATTTTTGTGAATACTATTTCTGTGAATTATATTTCTGTCACCCATTATATAAAATAATGAAAGAAAAGTAAAGGAGTTTCTTCTATGAATTATGGCAATTTACACCTGCGAATCAATGAACTGTTGCAGGAAAAAGGTATCAGTAAAAATCAGATATGTAAAGACCTCGATATTCCACGAACAAATTTTAATAAATACTGTCGTGATGGTGTTAGTCGGTTTGACACTGGAATGATATGTAAGTTGTGCTGGTATCTCAATGTGGAAGTGGGAGAGCTGATTGTTTATAACAGACCAAATGAGTAGGGTGTCCTGTTCTGGGATGCCTTATTTTTTTGCTGTGGGGATTTTTTGAATCAATGTTTGCGAATTACCTCTTGTGATAATAGAACTGCCTGCTAAAGTAAGTTAAAATCCTAAGAAATTAAAAAAACCATAACCACCACGAAAAATGGTAGTTATGGTTTTTCATGCCCAGTTCCGGAATCGAACCAGAGACACGAGGATTTTCAGTCCTCTGCTCTACCAACTGAGCTAACTGGGCATCTCACAGCAAAAACAATTTTACAGGAGAAAGAGGACTGTGTCAAGTATCAAAAGTAAATTTTTACTCTTTGACCGCGTCAAGGTAGGGCAGAACATCCTGCACGTATGCGCGCAGGACTTCCCCGACGCTCCAGGCCTGGGCGTAGCAGCCGCGCGGCGTATGGGGCGCGTCCCCGTCAAAAATTTCCGAAATCGAGCCGATACATCCGCCGCCCGACAGGTGGGCTTTGACCGGTGCGAGCAGCGCAAGCAGCCGGCGTGTACATTCCGGCGAGTGGCCGTGTACCTTAGCGTAGGCGCTTAGGAAACCGCCCAGCAGAAAGCCCCATGCGGTTCCCTGATGATAGGCAGCGTCACGCTTCGGCAGTGCACCGCAGTAGATGCCGTGGTAATCCGCATGGTCCCGACTTAGGGAGCGCAGTCCCACGCCCACGTAAAGCTCTTTTTCCACCAGAGCCACGATTTTTTCCTCCTGTGCGCGGGAGAGCATCGTAAAAGGAAGGGACACGGCATAAATCTGGTTTGGACGAACATGGTCGTCCGGTTCGTCGCCGTCGACGACATCGTAAAGACAGCCTTTTTCCTCCCACCAGAATTTTTCGAGGAACGAAGCCTTTGCCCGTTCGGCGAGCGTCCGGTATGAAAGAGCGGCATCCTCCCCGGTACCGGAGGCTTCAAAACGGGAGGCGAGCGCTTCCATGACGCGAAGCGCATTGTACCAGAGCGCGTTGATTTCCACCGGTTTGCCGTGGCGCGGTGTCGCGACCCAGTCCCCGACCCGTACATCCATCCAGGTAATCTGGTCAAGGCCGCTGCCGGCGTGGATTAAAGCGTCTTCCGCCATATAAATGCTGAAATCCGTGCCGTTTTCGTAGGCGGAAATAATCTCTTTTAAATGGGGGTAAATATTCTTTTCAATGAATGTGTAGCTCTCCGGGGTATCACTGTACGCAAGGTACTGCCATACGGCATAAAAATACCAAAGAGAAGCGTCCGCCGTATTATACAGCGGCGGTGTATTGTCATCCGGAAACATATTCGGGACGATGCCGTGCCGGATATAGCGGGAAAAGGTTAAAAGGATTTCCTCGGCGTCCTTTTTCCGTCCGGTCGCCAATGTAAGCCCGGTAAAAGCAATCATGGTGTCGCGTCCCCAGTCGGTAAACCAGGGGAGACCTGCCAAAACGGTTTTCATTCCGGTGGAGCTGCGGTGGCATAAAAGCTGGTCCGCGGCGAGAACAAGCCTGTTGGCAAAATCATCGGAATAGCCGGCAGCTTCATAAAGTGAACGGGTATAGTTGTCACGCTCCTTCAGCAGTGAAAAAGCAGTCTCCTCCGTGATGTCCCTCCAGGCGGCATCTCTCGGAAGCACGGAGCAGATTACGGAAACCCGCTTGTTCGTGTGGGCTGGAAGCGTGATATTGACCGTGACAGGACAATAATGGCAGTCCAGTCCGTCTGTCTCAAGCTCCACCTCCGTCTGAAGCTGCATATCGGTATCATAAATCTGTGGATTCTCCCCGAAGGTTCCCTCACTTGTCTGAAACAGAATCGCGGTGTCTGGCCGGCTCTGCGGGATAAGACAGAGGGAAATGCCGAGCAGGGAGGTATGGAAATTTAAATCCTCGGGACGGCAGAGGGTACTGTGCTCCCGGAAATTAAACAGCGGAACAAGGCTAAGTGAAGCCTCGGGACCGCGGTTTTCAATTTCATAGCCGACAGCGCAGACATTTTCCCCGTGCTTTAAGCAGATATGCTTTTTTAAAGTAATATCTCCGGCGTCATAGGTATAGTGTACGCTTCCGTCATAAGAAAAATCGGTGAGAAAACGCTGCCCCTCGGTATAGTGGGTGATGCCGTCTTTTTTGTGCTGGGAGGTTTCCAACGGATAGACGGAGAGCCCCTCCGGTGTGAAAACGGTCAGTGTTTCATTGAGCTTGGAAAAAACAAGATAGCGCTCGGTTGGGGGGTGCAGGCTTGCAATCAGGTATCCCTGATGTGTACGGTTGTGTGCGCCGATCAGCGAGCTGCCCGCGTAACCGCCGATGCCGTTCGTCAGTGCCCATTCCAAGCGGATGCCCTCCTGAAAGCTGGAAAAAGCTTCTTTTCCATATTGATAACGAATCATAAGACCTCCATTTGAAATTCTAAAAAGTTTATTAAATAAAAACAAAAACAACGAAAATTTACGAAAAATCTTCCGTGACAATATTTTACATGATAGAATAATAAAAATCCAGATAGGGAGTGCTTTTTTTTAAAAAATAGTTTAAAATAAAGATGTTTTTATAACAGAGAAAAAGAAAGTGGGAGAAAATTATGCACGAGAAGTTAGTGATTGTTCCTAAGAAAAAAACCGTGGTGAAGAAAATCCTCAATACGCTGTGGTTTGTACTTGCCTGCCTGATGTTTTTGATGGCAACCTTTATTACGCCGGTTATCTTTACGATTCCGGCCATAGTCTTTGCGATTGTCTGGTACTTTCAGGCGTTTCGTTCGGATATTGAATATGAATATACTTATTATGACGGGGAATTCCGTTTTGCGAAGATCAAGGCAAAAAGCAAACGCAAGGCGATGGGCAGAGTGCAGATGGAGGATGTGCTGGGCTTCGCGCCCAAGGGTGACAGAAGTGTCTATAAATACGAGAATGACAATTCCGTCACCTGTAAGAATATTGCTTCGGGCCAGCCGGGAGCGAAGGTGTATGAGTTAATCTGCAAGGGCGAAAAGGGACTGGTTCGCTACGAATTTGAGCCGGATGAGGAAATGCTTGATGAAGTTATGGTAAAATATCCGCGTTCGGTGATAAAATAAGTGCAAAAATGGTACAGAAATGAGGAAAAGCATGTTAGAGTTAAAAAATATTACCTATGAGGTGGAGGACAACCAGGATAATAAAGAGATTTTAAAGGATATAAGCCTTACAATCGGGGATCATTTTGTCGCGGTGACAGGACCCAACGGCGGCGGGAAATCCACGCTGGCGAAAATTATAGCGGGGATTATAAAACCAACCTCGGGACAGATTCTTCTGGACGGCGAGGATATTACGGAACTTGACATTACGGAGCGCGCAAAGCACGGCATCAGCTACGCATTCCAGCAGCCGGTCCATTTTAAAGGGCTTACGGTAAAGGATCTGATTACGATTGCGGCCGGCAAGCCGATGACGGTATCTGAGATTTGTGATATTCTCTCGGAGGTTGGACTTTGTGCCAGAGAGTATGTGGACCGTGAGATTAACAGCAGCTTATCCGGCGGTGAGCTTAAGCGGATAGAGATTGCCATGATTACAGCAAGGGGAACGAAGCTCTCGATTTTTGACGAGCCTGAGGCGGGCATTGATCTCTGGAGCTTTAACAGTCTGATTCGTGTTTTTGAAAAAATGCGTGATGAGATTAACGGGACGATTCTTATCATTTCCCATCAGGAGCGTATCCTTGATATTGCGGACAAGATTGTCGTAATAGCCGACGGACAGGTCCGCACGGTTGGAACCAAAGAAGAGGTGCTTCCGGAGCTTCTGAATACGGCGGAGACCTGCCGTACGTTGACAGACAAAATGTAGGGCGGCGCAAATACCGCGGGAACATTTGCGCGGCGGCGCAGAATAGGAGATTATTATGGATTTAATTCAAAAAAAATTATTGGAGCAGGTTGCCGGGCTGCATGAAATCCCGGAGGGCGCTTACAATATACGGGCAAACGGAGAAAAGCTCGGCAGAAATACAACAGCCAATATCGATATTGTCAGCAAGACGGACAAGGACGGCATCGACATTATCATAAAGCCGGGAACAGTGAACGAGAGCGTTCATATTCCCGTGCTGCTTAGCCAGAGCGGGCTGCAGGAATGTGTGTATAATGATTTTTACATCGGGGAAGGGGCAGATGTTACCATTGTGGCGGGCTGCGGAATTCATAACTGCGGCGTAGACACCTCCAAACACGACGGAATCCATACCTTTTATCTGGAAAAAAACGCCAGGGTGCGCTACATTGAGCGTCATTACGGAGAGGGGGACGGAAACGGGGAAAATATCATGAACCCGCAGACAATCGTCCACCTGAAAGAGGGTGCGTATATGGAGATGGAAACGACACAGATTAAGGGAATTGATTCCACTGTCCGCGTCACGCAAGGAGACCTGGCGGAGGGCGCTTCTCTGGAGATTCGGGAAAAAATCATGACGCATGGAAAGCAATATGCAAAAACGGATTTCCGTGTGGATATTAACGGGGATAATTCCAGTGTAAATCTGATTTCACGATCCGTGGCTAAGGGTGAGTCAAAGCAGGAATTCTTTTCCATTATCAATGGAAACGCCGCCTGCGCGGGGCACAGTGAATGTGACGCTATCATCATGGATGATGCCTGCGTGACGGCAAGTCCGCAGCTTACGGCAAATAATATCGACGCAAACCTGATTCATGAGGCCGCAATCGGAAAGATTGCCGGGGAGCAGCTTATCAAGCTTATGACGCTTGGCCTTACGGAGAAGGAAGCGGAAGAACAGATTATCAATGGATTTTTAAAGTAGGATGTTTCAATCAAACGGCGCAGCCCGCAGGCTGCGCCGTTATAATGTTTTGGCTCCTATTGGTCATTTTTTTTGCGGATGGATTTATCCAGATAACGCATCTGGCTTTCCTCATCATTCGTTCCGGTGGAATGCCCGGAAATATTCTGTGCCCGCAGACATTTGGGGCACAGGGTACCGAAAGAGATAGGAGCGCCGCAGGAGCGGCAGTAGGTTTTGATCAGTGATACGGTGTTGGAATTGTCCTTGTACTCAATACGTCCCTCTTTAATCCATTTCTTTACGTGTTGCAGCGGGATGTGAAAATGCTCGGCTACCTGATATTCTGTGACGTCGTTTTCCCTGATGTAATCCTTGACCTTGCTGAAAAGCTGCTGTTCCTGGCAGTTGGGGCATAAGGAATCCCGATAGGACAGCGGCAGAGGCTTCCCGCATATTTCGCAGTATTTGTAGTTTTCAAAAAATGATGTTTGGGCCATGCAGATACCTCCTTACGCTTTTTTTCATTATAGCATAATTATTCATAAAGAGGAATGCTATTCCCGTCGAAAGAAAATCTAAATAAAAAATAAAAATAAAAATCAGGATTTTTAGAAATCTTTTCGAAAATCGACACACTTAAGACATATTTTTTCCGTATACTAAGACCATCGAAAGAAGTTAACAGCTTCTACCCAGGCTGGCTGTTAAACGATGGTTACATGGAATAAAGGCTGTGTATCCGGAGTATTCTTTCGAGGCAATTTCCTTTATATAGATTAACATTTTCATAACTAAACTCCTCGGAGAAACCCCGGAACAGCAATGTTTCCGGGGTTTCTTCATGCACGAAAATATTCCACGGAAATATTCCGTGGGAACCTTCCATATTCATCAGTGACGGAAGAGCTACAAAAACCATACCTTTTCATTGGTGGAGGAAATGCTTAAGACGCCCGCGTGAAGCAGCGCCATAATGTCCTCCCTGTCGGACACCAGCCCTCCAGCAATGACCGGAACCGGGGAAAGGCCGCAGATTTTAGCGACGATTTTCGGCATAAGGGCTGGAAGGATTTCGATGAGGTCCGGCTTTGCCGTTTTTATTTGCCGGTCGATATTTTCATAGGCCATGGAGTCGATGATAAAAAGGCGCAGTATGGAGAAAAGCCCAAGCTCGCCCGCGCGTTTGATAAGGGCCGGTTTCGTAGAGATAATACCGTCGGCGCGGGTATATTTTTTGATGAAGTCCACTGCGATGTCCTTGGCGCTGAGTCCTTGGATTAAATCCAGATGCACCATTGCGATTCTGCCTGAGGCCTTTACAGTTTCAACAATATCCGAAATCGTGCAGATGTCGCCGTATAGGATAAAAATGACGGAGCTTTCACTGGAGAGGCATTTTTTCAGCCCCTCGTCATCTTTGACGGCGGCAATGATAGGTGAGGCTTCGAGAGCTTCCTTAAATTCCTTTTTCATATAGAACCCCTTTTTCAAAATCTATACTGATTATATAATAAAAGCTCTTTTGCCGCCACGTTTATTTCGCGGGGACGTTGCCGGCGGCGATAATGTCTACGCCCGTGTCCGCAGCATTACTTAAAATTACGTCGCCGATGTGCACGGGGGCCGCGGCACGGACGCCCTTTAAGGCATCCATGCAGGCGAAAATTTTATCCTTTGGAATATCCGAGGCTGTTTTGACGTTTACCATCGGATGGATTCCTCCCGTTACAGGAACCGTCGAGGTTACGATACGGGTCGGATTTGTCACTTCTTTTCTGGCGTAAGCATCGCCTCTGGGACAGGTATTTCCGGTGACGGTGATAACGCTGCCATTCTCCAGTGTCACGGTAACGGTGCATCCGAGCGGGCAGCCGATACAGGTTAATTCTCTGGTGCTCATAAAAGGTTCCCTCCTTCTTCTTCAATCCGAATCGTGATGCTGCCGATGTCGGGATATTCTCCAAGCTTTTTCTTTTCAAGAATGATTTGTTCCATTTCTCCCGGAGCCATCACGGGACGCTTGCGCCTGCTGACACAGGTGTCGTCAAAATAAACTGCGATACTGCAATTTTTGTAAACGTCTCCCACCCGGAAACGGACTGTTAAGGTATCACTCATTTCGGTCGGGCGGATGTATTTGGGCACGGTATACCGGACGCCGTCCGTGGAATGGATTTCAATGGTTTTTGCATGTTTTTTATTTCCGTGCCGGATATAATCGGCGGCATGTTTTCCCGCAGCCGCGGCTTCCTGTGACACGTAATCCACGAGGTCGTGGACGTGCAGCACGTTTCCGCAGGCAAAAACCCCTTCGATGCTGGTTTCCAGACTGTCATTTACGACGGGACCAAAGGTGACCGGGCTTAAGGCAACTCCTGCGCCCTTACTCAGCTCGTTTTCAGGAATCAGGCCGCAGGAGAGCAGCAGGGTATCACAGGTATAGCGCTCCTCGGTGCCGGGAATCGGCTTTCTGTCGGCGCCCACTTCAGCGATGGTGACGGCGCTTACCTGGTGCTTTCCCTCAATATCGATGACTGTATGGCTCAGCTTCAACGGTATGCCGAAATCATCCAGACACTGTACAATGTTGCGCTTTAAGCCGCCCGAATAGGGCATCAGCTCGGCGACAACCTTCACCTTTGCGCCCTCGAGCGTCATCCGGCGCGCCATTATCAGTCCGATGTCGCCGGATCCAAGGATGACGACCTCGCGTCCCGGCATATAGCCTTCCATATTGACAAGGCGCTGGGCGGTTCCGGCGGAGAAAATGCCGGCCGGACGAAAGCCGGGGATATTGAGCGCTCCACGGGAGCGTTCCCGGCAGCCCATGGCGAGAATCACTGCCGCCGCGCTGATTTCAAACATGCCGTCGGTGCGGTTCATGGCGGTCACTTTTTTGCGGGAGCTTCCCGTTTCCGTGTCAACGCTGATATCCATGACCATGGTATGAAGCTTGCAGTCAATGCCGCACTCTGTGACCTGGTCGATAAAGCGGGCGGCATATTCCGGCCCGGTCAGCTCTTCCTTGAAGGTGTGCAGACCAAAACCGTTGTGGATGCACTGATTTAAAATACCGCCGAGCTCATTGTCCCGCTCCAGAATCAGAATATCTTCAATGCCGCAGTCTCTTGCGGACACGGCTGCGGCAAGTCCGGCAGGGCCGCCTCCGACGATGACTAAATCATAGTATTTCATAATGGCTTCCTCCTATGCTTCCTTACTCTGCCCGACGATGATTGTTCCGCCGAAGCCGTTTTTGGTGATGTCAAAAATACTCATGGGAACCTCACGCTCCAGGATTTCCATAGTGCGCGGGGTGCAGAAGCCCGCCTGGCAGCGCCCCATGCCGGCACGCGTGCGGCGCTTCACGCCGTCCAGGGAACGCGCGCCCAGCGGCCGGTGAATAGCGTCCATGATTTCACCTTCCGAAATCATTTCACAGCGGCAGATAATATTGCCGTATTCGGGATGCTCTGCAATCAGGCGGTTGCGTTCTTCCATGGAGAGTGTCTCCGGCCGCAGAACACCTTTCCGTACCGGAACAAAGGCCGGATTTTCCCTAAGAGAGAGTTTCTTACGAATGATTTCCGCCACCAGCTCTCCGATAGCGGGAGCGGAGGTGAGTCCCGGTGATTCGATGCCGGCCGCGTCAATAAAGCCCGGGGCGTCAGCGGCCTCCCCGATGATGAAATCGTCGCCGTCCTCGTGAGCGCGCAGACCCGCAAAGGAGGTGATGACCTGCCGCAGCGGAATATTTTTTACACTGCGGCCGGCGGTTTTCGCGACAAAATCAAGTCCCGCCTGTGTGGTGTTTACAGCCTCCCGGTCAGGGACGTCCGCGGCTGTGGGGCCGACCAGCAGATTTCCGGGAATCGTCGGGGTGACGAGCACGCCTTTTCCCATTTTAGAAGGAAGCTGGAAAACAGTATGGCTCACATGGGTTCCGGCATCCTTATCCAGCAGGAGATATTCCCCCTTCCGCGGCGTAATGTGAAGCTTGCTCTCACTTACCATATTATGAAAAACATCGGCATAGATACCGGCTGCATTGACGATGATTTTGGCATCGATGGTTTCCGACGCTTTAGTGTCCGTGCGCCGGGTGAGAAGGGAATAACCGTCTGCCTTTTTTTCAATGCCGGTCACCTCTGTATCAAGAAAAAAGGAGACACCGTTGATACAGGCGTTTTCCGCAAATCCCATTGTCATGTCGAACGGGCAGACGATGCCGCCGGTCGGTGCAAAAAGCGCACAGATGACATCGTCATTTAAGTTTGGCTCCATGGATAAAAGTTCGTCGCGCTCTACAATGCGAAGCCCCGGAACTCCGTTTTTCTGTCCTCGCTCCATAAGGGTTTCAAGCGTGCCCCGGTCTTCTTCTCCGGTACAGACGACGAGAGAGCCGTTCCTTCGGAAGGGAATATCCAAATCCTTAGCGAGAGCGTCCATCATGGCGTTTCCACGCACGTTAAGAGCCGCCTTTTTCGTGCCGGGTACAGCGTCGAAGCCGGCGTGGATAATGGCACTGTTTGCTTTGGAGGTGCCGCAGCACACGTCCTCCTCACGCTCCAGCACGCAGAAATTTCCGCATAATTTTGATAATTCTCTCGCAATCGCGGAGCCGACGACGCCGGCTCCGATAATTGCCACATCATACATAAGCTTTCCTCCTTTTCTCCGAGTGGAACGCGCCTTTGCGGAAGCCTGTAATAGGGGGCTGCGGCAGAAGCCGCGAGTCAAAATTTCCGATAAGGAAACAAAAAAAGAGCAAGAAAAATAAAGCGATAACGCTCGCTTTATCTACCTTGCTCATGTCTCTCGGTAATCATTTCTTTAATTACTTATATTATAACATGAAATTTTTCAGATGCAAGCAGAAACGTAAAGTGTTGCCTCTTGTATACCGGTACTGCTGTAAGCTATAATAGGGAACAGGAAAGGAAGAACGGCCATGGCAAAATCCGAGAGACAGAAACAGAAGCTTTTATATATCATGCAGTACCTTCTGGAGAAAACCGACGAGGGGCATACCGTTACAGCGCAGAATATCATCGATTATCTGAGGGAAAACGGGATTTCGGCGGAGCGTAAAAGCGTGTATGCGGATATTGAGGCTCTAAGGCAGTTCGGTCTTGATATTTTACGCAGGGCAGACCGTGACGGCGGTTATTTCATCGGAAGCCGCCAGTTTGAGCTGCCGGAGCTAAAGCTTTTGGTGGATGCCGTGCAGGCGTCAAAGTTCATTACGACGAAGAAATCAAGAGAACTGATTCATAAGCTGGAATCCCTTTGCAGCAGGGATGAGGCAAAACAGCTCCACCGCCAGGTCGTGGTGGCGGACCGGGGGAAAGCAGTCAACGAAAACATCTATTATAATGTAGATATGATATACAATGCCATTGCGGCAAACGTGAAAGTTCGTTTCCGGTATTTTGAATGGACGGTCCGCAAGGAAATGAAGCTTCGCAGAGGCGGGGAGCACTATCTTGTCAGCCCGTGGCTTTTAACCTGGGATGACGAGAATTACTATTTGATTGCGTTTGATGACAGAAGCGGCATGATTCGCCATTACCGGGTTGATAAAATGCTCGGAATTGAGCTGACGGAAGAGGACAGAAGCGGCAGGGAGGAATTTGCGGATTTTGACATTGCCGGATATTCGAAAAAGACCTTCGGCATGTTTGCCGGGGAGGAGGAGACGGTCACGCTGCGGTGTGGCGACGGGCTGACCGGAGTTATGATTGACCGCTTCGGAACAGGGGTTTTTATGCGGGGAGCGGGAAAAGGTGAAATTCTGGTTCGGGTAAACGTGGCGGTGAGCCGTCAGTTTTTCGGCTGGGTGACGGGGCTTGGGACGGGTGTCCGCATTGTGGGCCCGGAGCGGGTGGTTTCGGAATACCGGACGTATCTCAGTGAGATATTGCGGGGCTATGAAGGGAAGTTATCATGGGGGAACGGAGGAGAACGTGAAACAGAAAACGTATCAGCTTATGATTGAGGAAGTGCCGGTCACCGTGACGAAAAAGAAGATGAAGCATATGTATCTGCGTATCAGAAAAGAGGACGGGAGCGTTTTGATTTCCGCACCGTATGAGATGAGTGAGGAGCGGATTTACCGGTTTGCGAGCGAACGGCTGGACTGGATTCGTACGCACCGTGAGAAATATCTTCGCGCGGCAAAGGAGCGGGAGCAGGTCAGGCAGCCAGGTCCGGCGGAATTAAAGCGGGAGAAGGAGCGGTTCCGGCAGGAGGCGGAGCGGCTGGTGAAGAAATGGGAGCCGGTGATGGGCGTGTCCGTATCGGGCATTACCGTGCGCCGGATGAAAACCAGGTGGGGTTCCTGCAATGTAAACACGCACCACATTAACCTCAATCTGGCGCTGGCGCAGAAGCCGCCCGAGTGTCTGGAATACGTGGTGGTCCATGAGCTTGCGCACCTGCTGGAGCCGGGGCATAATCCGGTCTTCTGGGGTTATATGACCAGGTTTTATCCCGATTGGAAACGGGTGCGCAAATATTTAAACGAGGAGCTTTAGACGAACCGGTTTGTCTGAACGTCGTAGGTATAGCCGATGGCGGAAAGCTTTGCGGCAATTTCGTCCGCATCCACAGCAAAGGCATCCGCGAAGGCATCAAAGGATTTGTAATGATCCCGAAGCTGCGTGTTGACAAAGCTTAAAAGCATGATGGGGTCGCCTGGAAGTTTATCGTACATGATCATATGAATCGTAATCTCCATTCTGGAGCGTTTTATGCGGCGGGATGCCGGAAAGGCTTATTTGCGACGCTCCGCACAAATAGCCGTGTGCTGAGAGGTAACATAGCACAGAAAATCAAAAATTGCAAGTAAAGGAAGCATGACAATGGGACAAAAGATTGATAAGGAAGTATTTGACAAATTTTTTACCGAGAGCTACTGTCCGGTGGATTATGAGACGGTGCGCGAGGAGTTTGAGCGCATTGCGGGAGCCGGAAACGATATTTTCACCGGGAGCTATGAGGCGAGGAATCTGAACCGTGACAATTTTATTCTCTACCTGACCAGCGAAGCGTACTGCGATTTTGAGGCGGTCGTTCAGGAGGCGATGGATACGCTAAATCCCGAGATCCTGGATGCTGTAATGGATGTGGTCGAACAGACGCCGGACGGGGACGAAATCACGGAAAAGTACTGGGATACGGGACGGGAGCTGTTGAAGGAATTCCTGGAAAAGCTCTACGATACCGTAATTGTAACATGGAGGTAAAATGGATGGCGAAAACAAGCTGTGATACCTGCGTTTATTATGTTTATGACGAGACGGATGAGACCTATTACTGCGAGGTCGATATGGATGAGGATGATGTTGCGCGCATCATGCAGGGGCATTACCGGGAATGCCCGTACTACCAGCCGGACGACGAATATGCGGTGGTAAAGCATCAGATGTAGGACAAAAGCACCCAAAAGTTGACAAAGAGTTGATAGAATGCAACCGGCCTGTTTGCTAAAATATAGGAAAGAAGTTCTATAATTAAGTTTCTGTAGCAGAGGAGCAGATAGGAGGCCTGCATTATGAAAAAAAGTTTTAAGAGAAGGCTGAAAATAATATTCGGCACAATAGCGTTACTTTTTTTGGTGTCAGAAGTCCTGGTAATTGTTGAAATCCTTGGGTTCGGCTCGGTAGTCGGCAATGTCATCAGTCAGATTGTGCTGATGTGCATCAATATTCTGGCAGTGGTGATGGGCTATACGATCATTACCAAAGAGCTGTTGGCACCGCTTACGGAGATGGATTCCGCCGCGGTAGAGCTTTCCGAGGGAAATCTCACTGTTGACGTGGTGCATGAGTCGCAGGATGAGGTAGGTACTCTGGCTGACAGCTTCCGGAATCTCATTTCCGGGCAGGGACGGATGATAAACGATATGTCCCACATCATACGTGAATGCAGGGATGGAAACTTCAATGTCAGGACAACCTGCGGCGAAGCTTACAAGGGAAGCTTTTCCGTGATTTTAGATGAC
>CALWBG010000029.1 GCA_944375975.1 uncultured Roseburia sp. | reverse complement strand
CCTCAATTTCCACATTTTTTATGTACAGCACTTCCAGTCCGCACTGTAAAATCAAACGTCCCAGTTCCACCTGTTCTGCTCTCGATGCCATCTTCCGTACCTCCTGTGCCATGTGTCAGTTGCCTGCCTTGTAATACACTGTCAAAAGCCCTACTGCCAAAACCAAAAATACCGCGGCCGCGATACCAAACCGAATGATAAAAAAAGTAAAATCATGCTCCTGCTGCCATTGGTCATCTATCATATACAGGGTATAGGTATTGTCCGCCCCGTAGGTTTCACAGATTTCTGCGAGATAGCGTTTCGCCTCGCTGCTGTTGGTTTTGCGGACACCAATGGGAAGTGTGACCGCCTCTTTCTTCTCAATGGCATCCTTATAGGACGCTGGGAACTGTGCCGGAACCATGGAACCGTCCGGCAGCTCAATCAAATAGTATTCCTGATAGTATTCCAGTGCCTCCAGGGCGCTGTCCGTGACCTCCGGCGCCCGGCGCCCGCTGCTTACCATCCTGCCGCTGGAATTTCTCATTTTTGTAATCTCATAAGGATCAACCCATGGATTTAAGCTGTAAATGCCGGTTTCTATGACACTTACCGGCTCTGCCGTCACATAAGTGTTTCCCGTGAGTTTCTCAATATCCTCCTTGCCGGAAACCCGCACAATGTCCTCTCCTGCCACTCTGCCGGTATAGCTTTCCTGTGGTGCCGCCGCTGTCTCCGCCGCCGTCACCGGCGTCTGGTCTGGCTTGATAAAACGTTCCGGGTCAACCCAAAGATACACAAACACTGCCGCCACAAGGCCAAAAAGAACTACAGCTGTCTCTATCACTTTTTTCCCTGTTCCCCTATTCATTCCTAAACTCCTTCATTCCTTTTTTACACAATATCTATTCTCCGTCTTTCCCAAACAGTTCTTCATAGGTATACGTTACTTCCTCATCCAATCAGTAAACCTCAATCCAGGGAACCTCCTGGCTGTACTCTCCAATCTGCCATTCTCTTCCCGGAGTCATGGACCAGGCTTCCTGATAAATCACTTGAAACGTTCCATCGCTGTTTCTTCCTATCGTAACAGCATCTCCATACCCTCCGGTGTGCAAATAAACCGCAACCCCAACAATACGATTCTCCGCTCTGTTCCAGTAAGGAAATACAATATAATTTACACCTTCCCATTGAATAAAATATGGCGTACTGTTTTTTTGACCTCCCCCGGTATATGGCGGTTCTCCGTACCCACAATTCATATAATTCAAAAAAATGTACGTTAATTCATATCCTTCCTCCAACTGACGGCATATCACCAAATCATCTCCCCACTCTGTCAATGGCACCAGGTACCAGGTATCATCTTCGTCATACAAAGGCGCAAAATACTCTATCCCAAGCTCACCGTGAATCAATTCATCTTTCTCCCAATCTTCTATCTTTCTGTACTCTGCTGAAATTACCTGTAAATATCCGTCCAGTGCATTCTCATTTAACCCTTCTTTTATGTACTCTATGAGTCCTTGCGACCATTGCGTAATATCACTTTCATGAGCCTCCGCATCAACATAACAAACCGTATATCCCGACCGACCGGCAGAATTTTTAGCACTCTTTGCCAAATCACTCCCGTTGACTTCATATGGGTCATAAATAGAAAAATCACTTATCCCATCCAGGGCTGTTTCCTTTTTTTGTTCTTTTCGTTTTTCTTGCGAAATAGTTATTTCCGTCTCCATTTCATGGGCAGGTGTGCTGCCTTTAGATTCCGGCTGATTCCCTTGGATGCCTACCCCCATGATGCTCATTCCCAGCATAATGATTGCAAAAATTTGAGCTGCCCTCTTTTTACACATGGCTATTTTTTCCTCTTATCTTTCAAGCAGATTCTTCTCATCTATAAGTTCATCCTCAAAAAACCGTCAACATCGGTACATAAAGACTGTATTCCTGGAATTGGTCCTCTTTTCCCACAGGCACCCGCCAGCATTCCTGCTGTTTGATCTGCACCGTACCATCACTGTTTCTCCAGATACCAGCCACAGTTCCCACATACGCCCCAATATGATGATCATATACGGCAATGCCGATAATCTCTTCCTACGCTTTGTCCCAATAAGGGAATACCACATAATTTATATTTTCCCAGCAGATAAAATAAGGAGCACTTTTTTCTGTCCCCCACCCGTTATAGGAGAATTTATATATCCATACTCCTTGTCATTCACAAATATATAGGATAATTCATACTCTCCATCCAGTTGACAGCACACCACTAAATCTTCGCCGGCTTCTGACAAATCAGCCTGATACCATACAGCATCTTCGTCGAACAGCTCGGAAAAATATGCCAATTGATTTTGTTTCTTTAAAAGCGCCTCTTTCTCTTTTTCCTCCAAAATTATGTAGTCTGCAGGAATCACATCAAGGTACTCCGTTATTTTCTTCTGAAGCAGCCCTTCCTTCAAATATTCAATCAACTCCTGGGGCCACTTTCGCTCTGATACGGTATAGCACAATACTTCTCCGGAACGGTATGTCGAACTGACTGCCTGTGGCGCCAGATTTACCCCTGCTGTCTCATAAGGGTCATAAATATAAATATCTATCTGCTTATATTGGGCAGCCGTTTCCGTGCCACTCTCCGCAGTTTCTGTCTGTCCCTCGATATATTCCTGTTCCACAGTTAATTTGCTGCCGCATCCTGCGGATGCCAGCGCCAAAGCCGCAAACATGGCAATTTTAATTTTTTTCCTCAGCCTTATCCCAATCCTCATCTGATTAATAAACCTCGATCCACGGCACCTCATAATGCACCTCTCCTGTATATCCTTCTTTCCCCGTAAAATCATACCATGCATCCTGACAAAGCACCTGGAATGTGCCATCGCTGTTTCGCCCAATCGTAATCACATTACTCATAAGTCCCCCAAACCGATATACCGCAACTCCTACAATTCTATCCTCATCTTTGTTCCAGTAAGGGAATGCTATATAATTTTCTTCTTCCCACTGTATAAAATACGGTAAACTATTTCTCTGACCACCTCCTGTCAATACAGGAAATACATACCCGGAAGATTCACTGTTTTCAAAGATGTAAGTCAATTGGTAACCCCCTGTCAACAAGCGACATACCACCAAAACATCTTCCTCGTCTACCGAAGGAAACAAATACCATAAATCCTCCTCATCAAACAAAGGCTCAAAATACGCTATCTCAGCGCCATGGACCAACTGAGCTTTTTCCCCTTCTTCGACCTTCCTGTAATTTGAAGGAATCATCTCCAAATATTCCTTCACCGAATTATCCTTAAGCGCCTGTTTCAAATACGCAACCAAGTCCCCCGGCCAGTCTGTTTCATCTATATCAACATTGACATAATATACCTTTTCATCCCTTCGTATTTCATTTTTCTTTTGCTTAGCCAAATTCATTCCACAGGACTCATAGAGGTCGATCATAGAGGTGTCACTTTCCTCCCAAGCCAAGGCTGTTTCCTTTTTTTGTTCTTTTCGTTTTTCTTGCGAAATAGTTATTTCCGTCTCCATTTCATGAGCAAGTGTGCTACCTTTAGGTTCCGGCGGGTTCTCTTGGATGCCTGCCCCCATGATGCCCAGACCCAGCATAATAACTGCAAAAATTTGAGCTGCCCTCTTTTTACACATGGCTATTTTTTCCCCTCATCTTTCAAAGCAAATGCATGATTTCTGGTCCCACCTTATCTCTGCTAATATCTCTTCTCACTGCTCCGCCCCAAACAGTTCTTCATAGGTATACGTTACTTCCTCCCTCTGTTTGCCCGCTTCCTCAAAAGCCTCCATATACCTGTTCTCTAATTCCTCAAAATCCTCATCCGATACCCGAAAATACCAGTTGCCACTATTTGTCGTAAAAATTCCTTGGCTTTTCATTTCATCTGTCAGTTTCATTTGACTGCTCCCATCCATATATTCAGGAATTTCAATGATATTTAACCTCTCCGTTTCACTGATATTGTAGGAGAAGAAAAAACTTTCTATCTCTATCTCACCCTTCTCATCCAGCAGGCAAAAACGATACAGATAATAGGCTCCCAGGCGCTCCCAGAAAACCTTTCTAGTTCCTCCTATCCTGTCCCACGTGCTCCCTAACTCATGCCATAGGTAAAATCGGTCTTCTTCTGCATCATAGTCAAATATGCAGCAGCTAAATCCCGCATTTTTAAAAATACCCAGTTCTGGGGCGCTGTCCCCGTCTACATCAAAAAAATAATAAAGATATTCCGCTTCCGGATATTGGGCAAACACACCGTATTCACTTAAATAAAAGGTCTCGCTGCCTGCCTTATTCCAAAATGGAACTTCCTCATTTACCAGTTTCCTGTATTTTTCTTTATAATCTTCATAAACTTCTGTATTTCCCACCTCAAAGGTTCCATGAAAATCTATTTTATCATAAGCTGCTTTTAACGCTTCTACTGTTGCACCGTCTGCATACGGCAGTTCTGCTTCATATTCAAAATCAAACCAGCTTTCACACACTCTCGCAGCCTTAGCCGCTTCTTCTTCCCACTCTGCTGAAATTTCCTGTTCCGTTCCGATTATTTCTGTGCCGCTTTCCGCAGTTTCTGTCTGTCCCTCGATATATTCCTGTTCCACAGTTAATTCGTTGCCGCATCCTGCGAATACCAACGCCAAAGCAGCGCATATGGCAATTTTCTTCTTTATTTTCTTCATCTTTTCTCACCAATCTGCCTCGAACAGTTCTTCATAGGTATACGTTACTTCCTCCCTCTGTTTCTCTGCTTCCATGCGTGCCGCCTCATACATTTTTTCCAGTTCTTCAAATTCCGTCTGGGGTACTCTGAAATACCACATTCCACCATACGATGTGGTATAAATTCCCCGTTTTTTCATTTCATCCGTCAGTTCTATTTCTCTGCTCTCGTCTGCGTACTCCGGCACCATAACAACATACAAAGTTTCCGTTTCGTTAAACGGAGTGAAAAAAAAGAATAGATCCGCCTCTGCATTCCCCTCAGCGTCCAACTGTGTAAAGGCGTATCTCAAGCCTATGTGCATAAAGTCTGTCCACATTATCTTTCGCGTTCCCGCCAATTCATAACCATTTCCCCGTCCTGAATACCAGAGATGATACGAATCCTCTTCCCAGTCATAGTCAAATACGTCCATAAAATAATGAATCCCCGAATATCCTTGAATTCCCAACTCCGGCTCTCCGTCTCCATCGGCATCGAAAAAATAGTAAAGGAAATCTGTATAAGAATCCTCCTCAAGCATCTCATACTCGCTAACATAAAATTCCTTCCCCTCATCATCCAAAAATGGAACCTCATTATCCACCAGACGCTTATACTTTTTTATATATTCATCATAATCCTCCACATTTCCGGGCTCAAAGGTTCCCACATACTCCAATTCCTCATACGCATCCATAAGCACCCGAACGGTAGTGTCATCTGCGTATGGTAAATCCCGCTCATTTTTGAAATCCTCCCAGTATTGGTAAACTTCTGCTGCCTGGGCTTCTTCTTCCCATTCTGTGGAAACTTCCTTTTCTGCTACGATTATTTCTGTGCCGCTTTCCGCAGTTTCTGTCTGTCCCTCGATATATTCCTGTTCCACAGTTAATTCGTTGCCGCATCCTGCGAATACCAACACCAAAACAGCGCATATAGCAATTTTCTTCTTTATTTTCTTCATCTTTTCTCACCAATCTGCTCCGAACAGTTCTTCATAGGTATATGTTACTTCCTCCCTTCGTTTATCTGCTTCCATATTCGCAGCATCATACTTTTTTTCCAATTGCTCATATTCCTCTTCCGGTATCCTAAAATACCAGCTTCCATCAACTGTTGTAAAAATGCCCTGGCTTTTCATTTCATCCGTCAGTTCCATTCCCCTGCTCTCATCCGCATACTCCGGCACCATAACACAACATAGATTTCCTTCATAATACGGTTCTAAGAAAAAAAATACATTCAGTTCCTCATTTCCATCTTCATCCAGCTGCGTAAAAGCACATCTTGGCCCCGTATGCATATAGTCAATACAAAAAAGCTTTTGCCTGCCTGCCAATTCATAACCGGCTCCTGCAGAATACCACAGACGAAACACATCCGCTTCCCTGTTATAATCAAACACATCCAAAAAATAATTCCCCATATATCCCTGAATTCCCAGCTCCGGTTCTTCGTCTCCATCCATATCAAAAAAATAATACGAATACGTCGCATTCGGATATTGATCCAGTCTCTCATACTCTCTTACATAAAATGCGTTCCCCTCATCATCCAAAAATGGAACCTCATTATCCACCAGACGCTTATACTTTTTTATATATTCATCATAATCCTCCACATTTCCAGGCTCAAAGATTCCCACATACTCCAATTCCTCATACGCCTCCATAAGCACCTGAACGGTCGTTTCATCCGCGTAGGGCAGATTCTTCTCAAAATCCATCCAAGAGCTATATACTTTCGCAGCCTTAGCCGCTTCTTCTTCCCACTCTGCTGAAATTTCCTGTTCCGTTCCGATTATTTCTGTGCTACTTTTCTGGCTGACAGGGTTTTCTGTTTCTTTCTGAATTTTTTCCGAAGTCATTTCCCCTGTTGTTTCCGGTACAGTATTTTCCATCGTTTCTGTATGCGAGTCCAATTCAGGCTGCGTCTTTTGGGAACATCCCAACATAAAGAGTACACAACATACACACACACCCAATGCTTTCCATATCCGTTTCATTGCACATCCTCCTCTGTCACATTAGGATAAACAATAATGCGATCCAATATATAGGTAGCATTTAGCTTGCTTACTATAGCCTTATTTTCTTCATTATCTAAGCCACAAAATTCAATGACACTTCCGTCCGCATGGTCAATTGTGCATGCGGCCCCTTTTTTCGCATTAGATGAGTTCGGATAGGCAATTCCCGTCTGGACAATGCCATTTTCCACTTCTGCGACCCCCTCTCTCGGTGGATAATACACATATTCATGCCCATCCGGATACTTGTTATAGGTATGTGCCTTTATATCCGCTCTATAACACAAAAGCTTCTGTTCTTCTCCTGTTTGCCGGTCAATTAAGATTGCCTCCATTTCCCTTTTAAAAGCTGTAAATTCATCCTTCCATGCTTTTCCGGTATCCGGATATTTCGGATTTATGACCCTGGGGCCGACTCCCACACGATACCTCCCTGTTTCATTTCTTACTGACGGTTCTTTATAATTAAGCGCTCCTAAAATTGCCCAATCCCCCTCCCGAGGATGCAATGTTTTGATCACTCCATCAATGTAGACCTTGACCTCTGCAGGCGGCTTCGTTACAATCGGCTGATTTGGAAGGATATATTCCTCGGCTACCCAGCCTTTCAGGTTTCCGTTATAGTAAACCTGTATCCAGGTTCTTCCTTCCTCATCCACTACCCTGACAGGCTCGCCCGTTGTTTCATCCAGAACGACTTTAATACTATTCCCATCCTTAAGTCTGTGTACTTCCTGCCCGCTGACAGACGGCTGATCCCTTACAATTAAGATGCTTCCAGATGCCACAAAATAACTTGACTTTCTCTCATTTGCCGCCTCTACTACATTATCTATCATCTTTTCCAGGTCTTTAAACACCCCGGTTCTTAAACCTGCGCTAACCACATTGCCTGCTCCCACTACCGGAGCTGTGCCTTCCGACACTTCTGCTAATTCTGTAACCTCCGGTTCTTCATCCGGGACTGGCTCAGCATTTTCTGTCTCCGCCTGTTCTTCCACGAGTGCTTCCTCCGCTGCTTCCTCCTCCTGCACAATCTTAATAATCCCGCCATAGCGGCACGGGCACTGACTTTCCATCGTCAGCGCGGGCGCACCATCGATCATGTGCTCCATATTGCAGAACATCCAGGGAAGCGGCGTATCCAGCTCACATTTGCGCACGCTAAACAGCTCTTTGGCTGTGAGCGCCGACTTGATTGCCGTCTTTGCCAGAAACTTTCCTGCACTGGCAAAGAATCCATCCCCCTCCTCCGCCTTATACTTTTCATCCGCCTGCTTTTTCGCTTCCTCAAAAATTTTTCTGGAATTACAGTCCCCAAAGTGAGTCAGGTTTTTCTGCGGTTCATGGTCATTGGCATTGAGCAGGGGCTGCTCCTGGTAAAGAACCCCATGTCCCACGTCCGCATTGATATAGTTCTGCATGGTTCCCTCGCTGCACTCTGCTTTCATTCCATGCACAACGTACTTGATTCCCTCCGCCATTTATTCCACCTCTGTCTCCTTTCACTTAACGCCATAACATCTTCTCCTTAAAATACGCTCCGCCACCGACATGATTAAAATGGCGATGAGGCAATCATCGTATTCACTTTCTTTTCTATCTGCTCTATAGAAAAAGGCTGCGTCGGATCATCACCCAAAACTTGTATTTTTTCAAAAAAGATATATGTCCTGCCAACTTTTACTGATATTTCCGTATTTACATCAAGCTGATATACCGGTTTCAGAAAATCTGCAATAATCACAGCATATTCATAATCTGTAAGTCCATCCTCACATTCAGCGACTACTTTCACATACGCACCGCTTTCTGACATATATTTTTCGATATCGTCACTTTCATTCCATGTTTCCGAAGTGACAGGTGCTTCCAGTGATATTCCCGTGATTTGCAGCTTTTTATTATCACTGAGCGCCTGTTTTACCTCTTCCTCTGCATTTTCCTTAAAATAGTAAACGGCCCAATTATCTTCAGGGCTCCCCGATTGCCGCGCGAAAACTTTCGCTGATTTTTTAGGATTATCCTTCGGGGCCACTTCACAAGTATAAGTATCACCATATATAGGTCCATAATTATCATAATCTTCTTCGTCCGTAATTATAAATACCTGCCCATATTTTTCATTCATGTATGATAATACATATCTTTGTGCCTCTTCCTGGTTCTTAAAGTTTTTTTTCATACCACATCCTCCCAGAACTATTACTATCATTATCCAAGTCACTACGCCAATTTTAATCTTCATATTCAAACTCTCCATATTGAATTACAATTTTATTGCCTGTTGTCTCCACCAATTTTAAAGTGCCATTTTTCTGCACAGCAGCAATTATAGCATCTCTCGTATTTTCATCATAAATAGTCAAAGTTTCTACAACCACAAGCTCCTCGGCATCATATCCCGGATCCGTTTTTATGGCAAGATTCCAAAAATGATCTCCATCTTCGGCGTAGTCTTCTGTATTATTATAGATTAATAAATCACCTGACTTAGAGTAAATTTGTTGCACAGTTTTAATTTCATCTTCTCCAGAAACACAATCGTAATATATAAAGTCTTTAAATACATTATCTTCCGTATAGGGCATTGTTTCAGCATCTTTTGCACTTCGTTCATAAAGGCCAATTTCTCCTCCGAATGCTCCTCCTGCCGCATACGCACCTTTCCAAAACTGCAAACGGTATTCTTTATCACTTCCTTCTGGTATAAATGTGAGAATTTCAGTTTCTAATCTCATTCCCAAAATCCACCCACAATGATCATATAAATCCATAAAACCAAAGCGCCTCTGTATTCCGTATGTTTCATTGGTTCTATAATAATCCCAATATGCAGATGTTGCTTCCGTTGCATTTTGTGATTTTTCAACATATTCAAAAGCAAAAATTGGAGACACAGCAAATGAAACTAAATTGAAAAGATCGCTTTCTATTTTATTTCCCGTTTCAGTGCCCCATAGTTCAATAAACAAATCGTGTAACTTTGGTATATTCCACGGCTCATTTATAATTGTCTGAATTAATTTCTCTTTTGCTTTTTCAAATGCCGCATCCGTTTCTTCGATAGTATCTTCTGTTGTATCCTCTGCCTGTGAAACAATCCTAATTACGCCGCCATAGCGGCACGGGCACTGACTTTCCATCGTCAGCGCGGGCGCACCGTCGATCATGTGCTCCATATTGCAGAACATCCAGGGAAGCGGCGTATCCAGCTCACATTTGCGCACGCTAAACAGCTCTTTGGCTGTGAGCGCCGACTTGATTGCCGTCTTTGCCAGAAACTTTCCTGCACTGGCAAAGAATCCATCCCCCTCCTCCGCCTTATACTTTTCATCCGCCTGCTTTTTCGCTTCCTCAAAAATTTTTCTGGAATTACAGTCCCCAAAGTGAGTCAGGTTTTTCTGCGGTTCATGGTCATTGGCATTGAGCAGGGGCTGCTCCTGGTAAAGAACCCCATGTCCCACGTCCGCATTGATATAGTTCTGCATGGTTCCCTCGCTGCACTCTGCTTTCATTCCATGCACAACGTACTTGATTCCCTCCGCCATTTACTCCACCTCTGCCTCTTTTAACTCAACGCCATAAAATCTTCTTCTTAAAATACTCTCCGCCACCGGCATGGATACAATCACCTTATATTGCAGAATGTCCGGCAGACGGAAAATCTGCCTTTTCCCTATTTTGTTCTGATCCAATACCAGTTTCTCAATCATCCCAAGTTCATTGATGACTGTATTTTTATGAAAGCAATTTACCTCCGGAAAACACGGCACCCAGTACTGCGGGTACTGCCTGCTTTCTTTTTCTGTCGGAAAAACCTGCACTCCCTTAAATGCAATCTCTTTCTCATACAAAGAAAGCAGCTTTTTCATGCCATCCGATACCAGAAACGTCGGAGCCGTCAAAATATCACAGATTTCCTCAAACTCTCTCCCTGTGAAATAGGCAACCTTCAGCTTTTCCAGCTGCTCAAACTGCTCCCGTTTCATGTCATAGCAGTATTCTTCGGGGTCAAGCCCCATCAATTCTATGGGATTTTCCACCTTCTTGCTCTGGGCTAACTCAAAGTATTCCATCCTGCGCCTCCCCGTCCCGTTTCCATACAATATGATTCATTTCCGCAAATCCGGACCCGTCCGCACGGCAGTCAGAAAGCTCCAGCCCATTTGCCTCACAGTCCGTGACAAAGCAGCGCTCCAGCTTACAATGGACAAAGCTGCTGTCCGTAAAGGTGCACTCATAAAATTCTGCCGGTTCAAAATAGTCCGGTTCTTCCTCCTCTGTGCCGTCTTTCACAAAAACAACATTTTCAAATACCGTCTTACGGAAGGTACACCGTATGAAAAGGCATCCCGCCATCTGCATATCCTTCAATCGGACGTTTTCAAACAGGCATCCGTCAAAGGTACAGTCATCCATTCTTGTGTTGACCAGACTGCTTTCCGTAAAGGTACAGTCCAAAAACTTTGACTGGCTTATATTCAAATCCGCAAATTCCTTCTTCTCATAGTAAATTGCCGGGAAATTCCGAAACCTTAAGTCCGTTTTCCTGTCGCAGTTAAATATATCCACCTGGGGAAGCACGGCATAGATTGTTTTCTGCCAATCCATATACTCCCCCATCTGAATCGTAAAGGTCTGCTCCTTCTCCAGTTTTGCAAGGCTTCTCATATCCAGGATTTCCGGGACCATGTACTTAAAACGCAGCGCAAAATAATACAATAAACTTCTGGCCGCCCGCAGCTTTAGGGCTTCTGCCTCTGCGGCCCGGATATAGCGCTGCAGCTTTTCTTCCCGCGCTTTTGCCAAAAGAGCCTCTCCAAACTCCTCCAGCTCCGACACCATCCAGTCCGCCCTTACCCGGCAGGTCAGTATGCTTTCGGAAAACGCCCTTCCTCCCTCCGGGTAACTGTCAACCCGGAAAACCGGGGTTTTTTCCATGGAAGTAAAAAGAAAGGAAAGATTCATCTCCTTGACCGGTGCGGCCTGTCCCTCTTTCTGCTTTTGTGCAAGCTGTTCCATATATTGCCGGAGAGTCCGTTTCCAGTCTTCCGCAATCTGCTCCTTGTGCACTGCAAATTTCCGAATCGTGTTTTCTGCCGTGACAGCAAAAATTTCCGGATAAAATGTTTCCTGAAACATCTGTATATAGGTTTCTGCCATGTCCGGCCTCCTTTAGTTAATCAATACTTCACTTGCAGCGAGCGTTGCCGTGTTTTTCGTCAGGTCTATGTAAGCTTCCTCCGTCCCTATGATCACCTCATTCTGCGCTACAATGTGAAGTTCATCCGCGGCGCTGATGCTGACCTTCGCATCAGAACTGATATTAATCTCCTTATCGGAATAGATTTCCACTCCATCTTTATCCGTCAGGTTGATATATATCTTTCCGGACTTTCCTATGATGTAAAGCCCTTCCTCCGTCAGCAGGATTTCTTTTCCTCCCGGCGCTTTCCAGCTCTTATTCTTCGGATTTGTCGGAGGATTCATGCAGACGGAGCTTGCAGCAAATGCTTCCCCCTCATTTCCCGACGGAAAAAATACCCTCACCTCGTCACCTTCTTCGGGCATACAATACCAGCCGCTGCCGTCACTGGAGGAATAAGCGGTGGAAAACGGAAACCACCAGTTTCCTCCTCCATCGTAACTTTTATCCACATCTGTCAGGTGTACCTGCACCTTATCTCCGCTTACCGCTTTTACGATACCTTTCATCATTTTTCCGGATGCCTGGCTGGCAGCCGCCGGGGCCGCAATGCCTGATGCGCTCCCCGTACCTGTACCGCTGCTACCGGATAAGCTTCCTGCACCAGAGGCCCCCTCATCCATCAATTCATATTTGATATGCATAATGCCATCGGAAAGATATGCATGTACGCCCCTGATATATTTGTTTCTTCCTCCATTCAGGCAAATCTGATCGCCAATATACGCATACTCCTCCGTTTCCACCTGTTCCCCGCCGAAGCCTCCGTCATCGCTTCCAAAGGAAAATGCTCTGCTGTCCACCTGGACGGTTTTTCTGGCAGGCGGCAGTCCCATATAAAGCTGCGGTCTGGATGAGCATAAATCTGCTACCAACGGCGCTCCCAGTTTTCCCGCCATGCGCAGTGCAAACTGCCAGTCTGTTTCATTGTATTTCATCAACAGGCTCCCGATTGCCCTGTCTGACACCATCATATGCAGATCACCCACCTCCGCAATATCAGCGGATATAATCTGGCCATAGGTTTTGGACGTATTCTGATAGGTCTTATCCTTCTTTGTGATATCCAGCTTTCTGCTGGTGCTATACAGCTGCAGGCGGATTTGGCTGTAAGCATTTTCCTCCTGTAAAGAAATCCCCTTAACACAGCCGCAGAACAACTTGGCCGGCTGGCCCTCGGCGCTGGTGGTGATATTCACCTCCAGCTTCTCATCCACCCGCTGTATCAGTCCCTGAGCCTGCTCATTATCTATCTCTCCCGTAATTTCCGCCTCGCCGTGCCCATTGGGGCTGTGCCGTATATCCATAGACACGATTTTTCGGAACGGAAACCCCTCTACCTTCACATTTGCATAAGAAATTACTTCCATCCGTCTTCCCCACTTTCTTTTTTATCCTCTATAAACCGAAACGACTGCAAAATCTCTCTGGCTATGGGCTTGTATCTTTCCTGGAATTTATAGTTAAAATTGATAAAACCTATTAACACTCTTCCTTCCAGGGAAGAAAAAAACATGATATTGTATACCGTTTCCGTAATCGAGTGCGATATGAGCTCCATGCTGGATATCATATGCCTGCCGGCCTGTCTTGATTTTTCCGACAATATCCTGACTTTCGGTCCCGTCTTTTCGAGAATCATACGGGTTATCTTCGAAAAATCTCCCATATATTCATTCGGCACCTCGTGCTCCGTATAATGAAAGCCAACCGAAAATGTCAGATAGCTGTTGGCAAATACAAGCTCCGGTTTGTTTCCCAGCAGATAAATCGCCGCAATCGCCTCCTCCGGAAGCGGTTCAAAATCCTCCGGCATCCATATGCCTACCCGCCCGTCAAACAACCGGCGCTCGGCGAAAGTTACCGGAATCTTGTTAATTTCAATGCTTC
Source organism: uncultured Roseburia sp. (assembly GCA_944375975.1). GTDB lineage: Bacteria > Bacillota > Clostridia > Lachnospirales > Lachnospiraceae > Roseburia. The sequence continues at coordinate 4,472 of CALWBG010000029.1, read as the reverse complement.
CCTGAAAAATGGACTGCTTGTTTTCTTCTTCCACCGTCTCTTTCGAAAACCGCTGCTTTTCAAATTCCTCCATAGCCTGACGCTGTTTTAATATGGTCTCATCCATACCACTCATATTTTACCTCATTTCTGTTTGCTTTTTTGCGATAACAAGTTACCGTTATAAAGTGCGAAGACACAAACTTGCCTTCTGTTTCCCTTTCAATTACATCTGTATAAAATTTATTATAATGTTTTTCTACAAATTTTTCTACAAAAATTTCTTCATTTGTAGTTATTTATTTTTTCCTGTAAAACTGTTTTTGCTGTGAGACGCTCAGTCGGCAGCACAAAGGTCTGAAAAAATAAGAGTATCGCAAAAGCAGGTTTTACAATGCCTTTGCGATACTCTTACTTTGTGCCGAAATCATATCAAAATTACAGTTTTTCCACTTTATTTAAACATTTATTCTCTAATTTATAGATTTCATCGCATCTCTCCACTGTTCTGGCGTTACAGTAATGTGCAATCATAATGACTGTAATATCCGGAATGTCTAATACCGTCTGTTCGATTTGTTCCGCCATACCCTTATCCAGATTCGATGTCGCCTCATCCATAATCCATATTTTCCGATTCTGCAAAAATGCCCGCGCAATCGAAATCCTCTGACGTTCACCACCCGATAGATTTAATCCCCCTTCTTTTATCACATAATCAAGACCGTTTTCCAGTTTGTCAACCAGACCTGTCAGTCCCGCCTTTTTTACTGCTTCCATAACACTTTCATCACTGTAGGAATGATAAAGTGTAATATTATTTCTTAAGGTATCCTCAAAGACAAACACATTCTGAGGAATCACAGCAAATTCCCTCATCACTGATTGTGCGGGCATATTGCGGACATCTGTGCCGTCCAAACTTATTTCTCCCTGATAATCCTCATAGTATTGCAGCAGCAACTTTATAAATGTTGATTTGCCGCTGCCGCTCTCTCCGATAATTAAGTACTTTTTCCCTTTCTGAAACGATATGTCTATATTTTCCAATACCGGCTTTTCCGCATTTGGATAAGTAAAACTGATGTGCTTCAATGCCAGCGAATCCTCAAAAGAGGCTTCGGTATCCCCGGTATTCTCTTCGCATTCCTCTATCTGCTTAAAAATCTTGCGGCATACACCCTGTCCGGCTTTTCTCTCAATAAATGCTTCTACCGCCGAGCACATCGAACCGATCACACTGCTGCTCAATCCCACAATAACCGTCATAAACGAAATATTCGCTCTTCCTTTCAAAACCATGATGCCGGCAATTGCGATTAACAGCATCTGCATGGATACGAGAAAGGTCTGTGTCATATTATTGGTCACATTTTGAAAAAATGTCGTATGAAATGATTTCTTCCCGTATCTGTGATTTACCTTTTCATAATTTCTTACAACATTTTCTTCTATCTGATAATTTTTGATTACCTCATAGCCCCGCAGATTGTCATTGATAAAGCCATTGTGCTTTGCGGCTTCATTCATAAGTGTCTCCTGGTTTTTCCGCAATATTTTCTGCGCAAGGATGGGAATTATCATTCCTGCAACACCCACGACAATCAGCATCAGACCGACTGTTACATTCTGTAAAAATGCATAGGCAAGTGAAAAAACAAGCTCCTCTATCTGCATACACAACGCAAAATACGCAATTAACGTCTTTTCCACTACCGCCAGATCATTTTGAAATAAAGAGGTATAATAGCCTGTATTTTCTTTTGAGAACACGACCACATTTTCCCGAATCAGGCTTTTAAACAAATCCGTCCTGATTGCCTGCATGACATTGACACAAAATCTGTTTTTTGCCATTGCGTATAATATGTCCACAACTGCCATGGCTCCCAGAAAGATAAGTATCACATAAAACATATTCGGCACTTTATCCGTCTGCTTATTTGAAACAATCTCAACAATATATTGGATTCCAAACGTCAACGCAACTCCGTTCAGGGATATAATGACCCCCATGATCAGATAAAGCAGTGCCTGTCCTTTAAATTTGAGAATATATTTTTTCATCAGCAACCTCCCGGTATTTACCAGCTATTATTTTATAACCTGATTTCAGTAATTCTTCAAGTATATTTTTGTATCCGGTAAATAATTCACGGTAACACGCGCTTTTTCTGCCATAAACAACTGTCCGTTCCTAATAAAAATTTCTCATTGACTTTCTTTCGATTATATGCTAATATTCTATTTGTTCGCACGGCAGTCCTACATAGCCAAGGCGATTGCGTGCGGGTGTAGTTCAATGGTAGAACACCAGCCTTCCAAGCTGGATACGTGGGTTCGATTCCCATCACCCGCTTAAAAAAACACCGCAAAGCGGTGTTTTTTTATTTTATTCTGTTATTTTCTTTTAACCAGGTTACCGTATCTTTGATTGTCTCCCTTAGTTCCCTGTTCTTATAACCCAATTCTTTTTTTGCCTTTTCATTGGAAAAATTAGAATTGGAGCTTAGGGTATAGAGAGAATATCTGGTATATAGGGGAGGCTGCTTTAATATCGCATAATAAATTTCAGACAACGGTGCGGTCAGCTTTGCCAGCCACATGGGAAGTATTGTGTGAATCATTTTCGTATTTCCGGCTTCACTCACCAAATCCAACAACTCTTTGATTTCCACATACCGGTTGGAAAGGATATAACATTCCCCGCGAACTCCTTTCTCGCAGGCGTTTATGACTCCATCCGCCACATCCCTGACATCCGCAAAATCATACCCGCCCTTCACACAGGCCTTCAGCCTCCCATTGGCGGCATCCATAATTAATTGCGTCAGATGACTGTTTCCGAAATCATTTGGGCCTATCATTCCGGAGGGATGTACAATGCAGGCGTTCAGCCCTCTTGTCTTTACCGTTTCCAAAACATAATTTGCAATCTCCGCTTTCGTTTTTGCGTACTGCCCCTCCACCTTTTCCGGTTCAAAACGGGTTATTTCCGTAATCGTTTCATGATTGGGTTTTTCCGTAATCGCATGGACGCTGCTGACATAAACCAATTTCGCATTTGTTTCCAGCACCTTTTCTATCACATTTTTTGTTCCGTTTACATTCACCTCATACACGTTTGGATTATATTTTGATTTGATATACACAATCGCCGCGCAGTGAATCACATATAGTCCGGCATTTTCGGAGAACTCAAAGAGGGGCTTTAACGTTTCCTTTTTTGTGACATCCCCCCTGTAAATCACACAGCCCAGCCCCTTTAAGGCATTGACGTTCTCTTGCGGCAAAACCAGTGCCCGAACCTCATTTTGTTTGTCTTTTACCAATTTTCTAACAATATTGTTTCCCAAAAATCCGTTTGCGCCGGTAACAATATAAATCTTTTTCAAACGAATCACCGCCCCTCACAATCTTTCATAAAAACATTATAGCATTGTTCCTTATTTTTCCGAACTATAATATTTTAGAAAAACTTCATCATTTGGCACTTTTTTACGCTTCCCTTCTGTGCTATTCTAATATTATTGCAAAACGAAAGAAAAGAAACGGAGATTCTCATGGAAAAAAAGACCGATTTTAAAGCCCTTTCCGGAAAAGCAAAGGTGCAGTACATCTGGGATTATTACCGCCTGCACATCCTTGTGGTCATTCTCGTGGCTGCGTTTGTCATATCGCTGATTCATCACTATGCCACCTACCGGGATCCGCTGTTAAATGTCATTATGATTAATGTCAATGACAGCATGAGCGCCGATGCCGGCGGCTTTGACGAATTTCTGGAAGCCGGGGGCTACGATTTAAAGGAAAATCCGATTTCCCTCAATGCCTCGCTCAATTTTCCCGAAAATCAGGAATATACCATGACCTACAATGACTATCAGGTGCTTACGATGATGGTGGCGGCCGGCGGGCAGGATTTATTTTTCGGAACGGGAGAAGTGTTTTTGGATTATGCCGAAGAAGGAGCGCTCATCGACCTTCGGACGGTACTCTCGGAGGAAACGCTCGCCAAATATGAGGACTGCCTGGTTTACTCGACGGAGAACGGGGAAACGGAGCCTTATCCCTGCGCCGTCTGGCTTTCCGACAATGAATGGATACAGAAATACAATTACTATGACACCTGCTATTTCGGGATTTTTTATCAGTCCGAAAAGCAGGATGTGAGCGGAGAATTTGCGGAATTCCTGCTGAATTATTAAACGGCGTATACGGTTGGCGGCGATTGCCGCTGAAACCGTATACGCCATTTCTATTGTACCCCCTGCTGCGCCATTTCTTTCTGTGCGCAGCTTTGACATGAGAATTTTTATTTTAGGACTGCCACCGAATATGCGGGCATCGTAAGCGTTCCTCCGGATAAATCCACGCCTTCCGTTCCCGTCAACAGCACGCCGCCAAGCGTAAGCGCTTCGCCGCTGTTTCCGTTTACGGTAACGCCGGATAAATCCACTGTGCTGCTTTCTGCGGAAATATTGTAAATAAGA
>CALWBG010000028.1 GCA_944375975.1 uncultured Roseburia sp. | reverse complement strand
ATTAGGATTTATTATTTTCTTTATCGTTAAAATATTCTTTCAGTGCATCTTTCACAGCCCATTTAACAATAAAATATACACCCAATATAATAATCAGTATGCCTATTACAGCAAGTGGTAACCATTCCATTCATTTATCCTCCTATAAACATTGAAGTCATCTCTTACTTAGAAATTAGCATAAAAACCATAGGAACAATGAGAATTAAAATCGCACCTACTACACATACAACAATTACTTTTTGAAAACTTCGTTTTTCTTGTTCAGTCATATCCTTATACCATTTCATGTGCGAGGACCTCCACAACTTCCAATTTGTCATTCTTACTTTTCTTCATTATATCATTCGTTTACTACTCTGTCATTTTATTTTCGCTTATACAAAAAGAGAGCGGAACATCATCTGTCCACTCTCTTCCACTCCTCCTTTACTTGTGATATGGTTCCCCATTCATAATGCGAAAACCACGGTAAATCTGCTCCAACAGGATTACCCGCATGAGCTGATGCGGAAATGTCATTTTAGAAAAGCTGAGCTTAAAATCCGCCCGGCGTAAAACCTCCTCCGACATCCCGAGCGAGCCGCCGATAAGGAACACGATGTGACTTGTGCCCGACGTTCCAAGACCTTTTAGCTTTTCGGAAAGCTCCACGGAATCAAGCTGCTTTCCGTCAATGGCAAGCGCACAGACGAATGCTCCGTCCTTTGCCTCCTTATCAAGGCGCGCCAAAAGGCGCTCTCCCTCCTTCCGGCGAATCTGTGTCTCCATAAGCGGGCTGGCATGCTCCGGCGTCCTTTCGTCCGCAACCTCAATGATTTCCAATCGGCAATAACGGCTTAGACGTTTGCTGTATTCCGCAACGGCATCGCGGTAAAATGCCTCCTTGATTTTCCCTACACATAAAATTGAAAGCTTCATGGCAGTCCTTTCTTTTCGTTTTCCTTTCGCTGCCCATGAGGCCGCGCTTTATTAATTATAACAAATGCACTTGCGCAGGTCTATCCTATCCCCTATAATGAAAAAAAGAATCCCAACAGAAACGAGGTATATTCCATGAATCATCCAGAAGGTCAGAACGAAATCCTAAAATCCGACGGCCGCGCACACGCTTACGTTTCCAAACGGGCCGTGCGGGAGGAAGTCAAATCTACCGCCTACGCATTTACCGTGATGAGCGTCATCGGTTTTCTTTTTCTCATTTTGTTTGCGGCAGGCGTGCTCCCTTTAAATACCGACTTTTATATGAAGGTACTTATCTGCATCGTGATGGGTATTATGTTCGCCGCGTTCTTTTTCATCGGCATCCGCTCCTTTGCAGAGCTAAAGACACTGGAAAGCGCTGTCAACCAGGAGGAACGAAAGCTCTCCGAAATCAGGGAATGGTTTCTCGGTACCTATGACGCGGCTGCTGTCGACACCGGAACGGACAAAACACTCTCAGCGGAGCAGCTTTATTTCCAGCGCTGCGAAGCAATGGGCAGACTGATACGAAACCGGTATCCGGAAACGGAGGAAGCGTTTCTCGACCATATCATTGATACGCTCTATGGCGAAATATTTTCCGCATAAAATCTTTTTTCTACGCTGCTTTTATGATATAATGAGCGTTAGCGAGAAGAATGTGTCTATACAGTCGGCGAGCGGCGGATGTATAGGTACAATTATAAAATATTACATGGAGGATTATTGTGAAAGTACTGAAAGAAAAAATCCTTTCTGAGGGAATTGCGGTAAACGAGGATATTTTAAAGGTAGACGGTTTTGTCAACCATCAGGTGGATCCGGAACTGATGAAACAGATTGGCGAGGAATTTGCCGCGTATTTTAAGGACCGGGGAATTACAAAGGTTGTAACCATTGAGAGCTCCGGAATTGCTCCCGCGCTTATGACCTCGTACGCACTGGGTGTACCGATGATTATTTTAAAAAAGCAGCCCTCCAAGGTTTTAAATGAAAATCTGTTCCATACGGTCGTGACTTCCTTCACCAAAGGGACAAGCTACGAGCTGACGCTTTCCCAGAAGTTTATCAACGAAAATGACCATGTACTGATTATCGACGATTTTCTCGCCAACGGAGAAGCCGCCACAGGAGCAATCCGTCTGCTCCGCAAGGCCCACGCTACGGTTGCGGGAATCGGTATTCTCATTGAAAAATCCTTCCAGCCGGGACGCGAGAAACTGATGGAGCAGGGAATTGATGTCTACTCACTCGCCAGAATCGCAAAGCTCGGGAAGGATCTCATTGAATTTTTACCCGAATAGAAAAAACACCGTCGGACGGCGCTTTTAAAACAGGCGGTATGCTGCCCTCCCTGACAGCATACCGCCTGTTTTTGTTTCACAGCATCGCAAAACCGGTAAATTTTACGGATAATAAATAAAGTTTGTCCGGTAAATTCTGCTGGATAATCCAGTTTTATCATTTACGACCAGAACAGAAAGCACATTGTTTCCCTCCGGCACTAAAATCGGCTCCGTATACTTTGCGGACAGTTCCGTCGGGTCTGTGGAATCCCAGGTATAATAAATGCTGCAATCCTTTTCCGCCCGGATGGTCACGAGCGTCTCTCCTGTCAGCGTTCCGCCGTCCGGAGTCACGACCGGATAATCCGGCGGTTCAATGACAATCTCGTATTCGGCAGTCACAATCTCGCTGTTAATCCCCTTTTCATTGCGGCAGACAGCGCGGATTTCATAATTGCCCGCCTCATCCAACTCGATTCCGTCCTCAGGATAGAGAATGCCGTTTTCCTCATCCGGGTCACTTCCGTCCAGCGTATAATAAATCGGGAAGTCCTGCGTCGAATATAAAATGACAGTGATATAGTCGTCATATTCCCCGCCAATCGGCGATACCACCGGCTCATCCACCTCATAATCCGCAAACAGCCCCAAAATATCTTCATCCGTGACATTTTCCCTAAGAGAGAGGATACTGTCATAATCTTTTTTTTCATCATAGATGGCGATCAGATTCTGATATGCCTCCCTGTTGTCTGAATCCAACTGAATAATCTCAATGTAAAGAACGATCGCGGAATCATATTCCTTCTGTCCCATATAAATTTCTGCCATTGCAAACCTTACGTCAATATCATTTGGCTGAAGCGCCAATGCGGTTTTATAATATCCGAGCGCTTCCTCAAACTTATGGCCCTGCGCTTCCTTTTGTCCCATTTCCATCTGGTATTCATAGGAATTCGCGTTTCTGTTGTCAATATACAGCTTCACTGCAATTATAGTGGCAATGGCAGCCACCAGAACACAGCATGACACAACTATTACCGTCTTATTGATTTGCTTTTTTTCCGGCTTCTTCTTTTTCTGATTTTTTATCTTCTGCGACCCTCCGCCGCTGTTGTTTTCCTCCTTCAGCAAAGAGCGCAGATAATCGTCCTCAAGTACACTGTAATCGGGAACAATCTGCGCTTCATGGCCGCAGACGGAGCAGTAAAGGCAGCCCTCTTTCAGCTCTGCCCCACACTTCGCACATTTCATATGAAATCCTCTCTCACTTATTAAAGCATCGTCTCTACGCAGTTATTCATCAGCATCGCAATCGTCATCGGTCCCACACCTCCCGGAACCGGTGTAATTGCGGACGTATGCTCCGCCACCTCATCATACTTTACATCCCCGCACAACTTTTTCACGGTTTTCCCATCTATGATTTTTTCCTCACGGTGAATTCCGACGTCAATGACGACAGCCCCCTCCTTAATATATTCCGCCGTGATAAAACGCGGCTTTCCGATGGCCACTATCAAAATATCCGCTTGCCTGCAAAGCTCCTTTAAACCAACGGTTTTCGAGTGGGCGATTGTCACAGTGGCATTCTCCCTCAACATCAGAAGCGCCATCGGTTTGCCTACAATATTGCTCCGCCCCACCACCACACAATGTTTCCCTTCTATGGAAATGCCGGAGCGCTTTAAAAGCTGAATGATTCCGGCCGGCGTGCAGGAAACAAAGCCTTTTTCGCCTATCACCAGACGGCCCACATTCTCAGGATGGAAACCGTCCACATCCTTTTGTGGTGAAATTGTCCGTATCACCTTATCCTCGTCAATATGTTCCGGCAGCGGAAGCTGAACCAGAATTCCATTGACAGAGTCATCCCGATTTAAGGTCTCTACCAAATCCAGCAGTTCCTGCTCCGTGGTATCTTCCGGCAGCTCGTAGGAAAGCGAGCGGATTCCGATATATGCGCAGGCCTTTTTTTTGTTATTCACATATACGCCGGAGGCCGGGTCGTCTCCGACCTGGATAACAGCCAGTGCGGCCTCTTTCCCTTCCTGTTTTAAAGCGGCAACCTTTTCTTTTAATTCGTCCTTGATTTCCTGTGAAATCTTTTTCCCATCAATGATTTGCGGCAACTTTTTCTCCTCCTTATCTGTCGATGCTTAAAACAATCCGGTAATCACTCCGTTATCGTCCACATCAATTCCATACGCGGCCGGCGTTTTTGACAGACCCGGCATCGTCGTAATCGCGCCGGTCACGGCAACAACAAATTCAGCTCCGGCGGAAACATAAACCTCTCTGACATTTACGGTAAAGCCCGTCGGCCGTCCAAGTTTTGTCTGGTCGTCCGATAAGGAATACTGCGTTTTTGCCATACAGACCGGAAAATGGGACATTCCGAGTTCTGCAATCTTTTTCAATTCCTTTGCGGCGGCAGGGGCATAGGTCACGCCGTCCGCACCGTAGATTTCCTTTGCAACCGTCTCGATTTTTTCCTCGAGAGAAAGATCGTCCCCATATAATAGCTGAAAATGACTTTCCTTCGTCTCTAAGGTTTCAAGCACCTTTTCGGCAAGCGCGACACCGCCCTCGCCGCCCTTTTCCCAGACCTCGGAAAGCGCGAATTCACAGCCTCTTTCCCGGCAGAACTGCGCCACATAGTCTGTTTCCGCCTTTGTGTCCGTGACAAAGGAATTTAAGGTTACGATGACCGGAACTCCGTATTTCTGGAGATTTTCAATGTGTTTTTCCAGATTTACAATTCCCTTTTGTAATGCCTCTATATTTTCGGTTCCAAGGTCTGCCTTCGCAACACCGCCATTGTATTTCAGCGCGCGCACGGTTGCGACCAGAACAACCGCATCCGGTGTAAGTCCCGCCTTGCGGCACTTAATATCAAAGAATTTCTCAGCTCCTAAGTCAGCTCCAAAGCCGGCCTCCGTAATCACATAGTCGGCAAGCTTTAAAGCTGTCTTTGTAGCGCGGACGCTGTTGCAGCCGTGCGCAATGTTTGCAAACGGGCCGCCGTGTACGATTGCGGGTGTATGCTCAAGTGTCTGGATGAGGTTTGGCTTTAAGGCATCTTTTAAGAGAGCAGCCATTGCCCCTGTCGCCTTTAAATCGTTTGCCGTGACAGGTTCTCCCGCAAAATTATACGCCACGATGATTTTTCCTAGTCTTCGCTTCAAATCATGCATATCGTCGGCAAGACAGAGAATCGCCATGATTTCGGACGCAACGGTGATGACAAAATGATCCTCGCGCACCATGCCGTCCATTTTCCGGCCAAGCCCGACAACAATATTGCGCAGCACACGGTCGTTCATATCCATACAGCGTTTCCAGACTACCTGGCGTGGGTCGATGCCAAGCTCATTGCCCTGCTGGATATGGTTATCCAGAAGCGCTGCCAACAGGTTATTTGCGGAAGTAATCGCATGGAAATCTCCTGTAAAATGCAGGTTTAAGTCCTCCATCGGAACTACCTGAGCGTATCCGCCGCCGGCGGCGCCGCCCTTAATCCCAAAGCAGGGGCCAAGCGAAGGCTCGCGCAGCGCGATGACCGCCTTTTTCCCAAGTTTGCCGAAGGCTTCACCCAGCCCAACGCTTGTTGTGGTCTTTCCCTCCCCGGCAGGTGTCGGATTGATCGCAGTCACAAGAATAAGCTTTCCGTCCGGCTCATCCTTCACACGCTCCATGAGTTCATCCGAAAGCTTCGCTTTATACTTTCCGTAAAGTTCCAGCTCATCCTCCCGGATTCCAAGCTTTTCGGCAACCTCTGTAATGTGTGCCATCGTTGCTTCCTGTGCGATTTCAATATCTGTCTTCATCATATCCTCCTTCTTGCCCCTTTAGAGACATTCTTCCTCATATTGTTCAAACTGCTCCTTCGTCATCAAAACGCGGCGCGGTTTTGTTCCCTCCTCGGGACCGACGATTCCGGCTTCCTCAAGCTGGTCCATAATTCTTGCAGCGCGGTTGAAGCCAACCTTAAAATAGCGCTGGAGCATTCCGATGGAACCTTTTTCCTTATCAATCAGAAGCCTTGCCGCCTCCGCAAAATAAGCGTCTCTGCCGTCTCCCGGCCCGGAATCCGAACCGATGGCTACTGTGGTATTGCCGGTCTCGACATTATTCATGTGTTCCTCCACGCTGGCATTGTAGGTCACCTGTCCGTTCTGCTCTTTGATAAACTCCACAACGTCCGCAACCTCTTTATCCGAAACAAAAGCACCCTGTACGCGCATGGGCTTTGGCATACCCTGCGGATAAAACAGCATATCGCCCTTTCCAAGCAGCTTTTCGGCTCCGTTCATGTCAAGAATCGTACGGGAATCCACGCCGGAGGTCACCGCAAAGGCGATACGGCTCGGCATGTTTGCCTTAATCAGGCCCGTAATGACATTGACGGAAGGACGCTGCGTCGCGATAATCAGATGAATACCGGCCGCCCGCGCAAGCTGAGCCAGACGGCAGATTGCTTCCTCCACATCACCGGGCGCCACCATCATAAGATCCGCCAGCTCGTCAACAATAATGACAATCTGCGGCATTTTTTCAGGCTTCGGCTCGCCGGAAACGTCAGGCAGACTCTCGATTTTGGAGTTGTAGCCCTTAAGGTTGCGGACATTCGCCTCCGCAAACTTCTGATAGCGCTCGGTCATCTCGGAAACCGCCCAGTGCAGGGCCCCCGCCGCCTTCTTCGGATCTGTCACAACCGGGATCAAAAGATGCGGAATTCCATTATAAACACTTAATTCCACCACCTTCGGGTCTACCATAATGAGTTTTACTTCCTTTGGGTCAGCCTTGTATAGAATACTCATGACAATAGTATTGATACACACCGATTTACCGGAACCGGTCGCCCCGGCAATCAAAAGGTGTGGCATTTTTTCGATATCCGCCACTGTGACCTTGCCTCCGATGTCCTTGCCGACGCAGAAGGATATTTTGGAGGCATGCGTCTGGAAGGTCTCAGACTCTACCAGCTCGCGGAAGGAAACCGTTACATTTTCCTTATTGGGCACCTCAATGCCGATGGCCGCTTTTCCCGGAATCGGCGCTTCAATCCGGATATCCGCAGCGGCGAGATTGAGCTTGATATCGTCAGCAAGATTTACGATTTTGCTGACCTTCACGCCCATTTCCGGCTGAAGCTCATATCTTGTGACCGCGGGTCCGCAGCTTATATTGGTAATCGTTACATTTACGCCGAAATTCTTTAGCGTCTGCTGAAGCTTCATCGCGGTTTCCTGAAGCTGTTTTTTGCTGTCTCCTGTTTTTCCCGCAGCCTTTTTTAAAAGCGTAACCGGAGGAAATACATAGTTTCTCTCGGACTTGGGTTCAGAAACCGGAATATCCATATCGGGCTGCTGGCGATGTACGGGAGGGAGCGGATGTACCGGCTGTTGCGTGGGCTCCTTCGGTTTCTCGGTCATCAAAGGCTCCACTGTCTTTGGAGTTTCCTCCTGCGGCAGTTCGAACTCATCACCAGGAGCCGGCTCCTCTTCCAGCGCTGCAAACGCCTCGTCTGAAAAAGCGGAAGGCAGAAATGCTTCTTCCTGTTTTCTTCCCGAGGTGAGAGTTACCTGCTTCTCTTCTTTAATCTCGGGCAGTTCCATATATTCCTCCGCCACAAGCTCACTGATCTCTTCAGAGCGTTTGTCCGGCTTTTCCTGTATGATACGGGTGTCTAAAGCAACGCCCTCCACCTTGCGGTCCATTCTGCGCAGCTCGCGTTCCTCCCTGCGCTGGGCTGCCCGTTCCCGGTGCCTCTCGTTGCTGACCTTGGCCGATTCGTACACTTTCTTACCGCCCTTTTGCATACCCCGCAGCGCCGAGCGCTCCGTAATAAGAACCAGCGCGATAATCAGAACAATAATGTCAATGACATAAGAGCCCGCCAGTCCGAAATTAGGGCAGAGCAATGAAGCAAGGAAACCGCCAATCAGGCCGCCTCCAAATTTTGTTTCATAGCTGTAGTGGTATGCCTCCAACGCCGTTCCGGTGTCGGTACCGTCCATTGCAAGTTCGATAAACAGGCACAGAAATGCGACAAAAAGACAGGCTGCCAGTATTTTTATCACGGCAACCTTATTTCCCCGATTGGAGACAGCGAAAAAGGTTCCGACCAGCAGCACAATCGGAAATACATAGGCAATGATTCCGAAAATCCCGAAAAAGAAACGGCTGACCGTATTGCCGATTGCCCCGCCGATTCCAAAATTACTGATAAATAGCAGCAAAGATACAGCCACAACCAGCCAGAGAATTACCTCTCTGGTAAACTCCGCCTCCCGCTCCTGCTGTTTTTTACTGCTTCTTTTCCGTCCCGAATTCGTCTTTCTGCCGGACGATGCTTTCCTTCCGGAAGATGAACTCTTTCTATTCCCCGATGCCAACGCGTTACCTCCAAAATAAATCCTAATCTTTGCGGTTTATGCCATATAAAAATAACCGCCAATGGAAACCGCTCCCACAATCAGGCAGTAAACGGCAAAACCAATAAACTTCTTTTTCCGCACAATGACAAGCATTGTTTTGATGCAGATATATCCCACCACCGCGGAAACAAGCATTCCTATGATGTAATATACTATCTCCGTTCCGGATATGGCAGCGGCACTGTAATCCTTCAGCTCCAGCACCAGCGCTCCCAAAATTGCCGGAATCGACATCAGGAACGAATATTTCACCGCAAAATTACGGTTAAAGCCGCTTATAAGGCAGGCGGTAATCGTCGTACCGGAGCGTGAGAGCCCCGGCAGCGTCGCGATTCCCTGGGCAATTCCGATGCCGAACGCATTGGTATAGGTAACGTTTTTGGGGAGTTTGCCGCCGTCTTTTGTTTTATCGGCAATCACAAGCAGTACCGCCGTTGCGATAAGGCAGATGCCCGGTATCAGAAGAATCTCTGCGGATTTTTCCACCGCGTCGGCACCCGCTATCCCGATGATTCCCGTCGGAATCGTAGATACTAAAAGCAGCATGACAAATTTGCGGTAGCTGCTGTTTACGATTCTCCGATATGGCTCCTGACCTCCTCCCGTTCTGTTTTTGAAAAACAGGACGACATTGACCACGGCATCACGCAGGATACAGCAGCCCTCGACAATGAGCTTCCACACGTCTTTGTAATATACGAAACAGATTGCCGCCAGCGTACCCACATGCAGCAGCACATCAAAAAGCATTCCCGTATCCGTATCTACCCCAAATAATATTCGAAAGATTGCCAGATGCCCCGAGCTGCTGACCGGCAGAAATTCCGTCAATCCCTGAATCAGTCCCATCAGTACCGCCTGCAATAATGACATATCTGTCTCCTCCTCGTAGTTTCGTCGTTAAACGTTCTTTCGCATACATATTTTATCTTAACATATTTGAGACCGATTGTCATTAATTGGTTTTTAAGCTTTCCTATTTTCTTTCATCAGAGCGTGCAGCTTGGCAAAAGCGTCGGAGATACCGCCCACCTCGTTAATAAGACCTTCCTCCACAGCCTCTTTTCCGACAAGAATCGTGCCCAAATCCTTGGTAAGGATTCCGGTATTCATCATCAGCTTTTCCAATCGCTCCTCCTTAGCCCCGGAGTGCGTGCTGATGAAGTGAAGAATGCGGTCCTGCATCTGTTTAAAATAATCGTAGGTCGGCTTCGCCCCGATAATCAGCCCGTTCATGCGCACCGGATGGATGACCATGGTGCCCGAAGGCACAATAAAGGAATAGTCAGTGGATACCGCCAGCGGTACGCCGATGGAATGGCTGCCGCCGAGCACCAGAGATACGGTGGGCTTACTGATGGACGCAACCATCTCCGCGATTGCAAGGCCGCTCTCCACATCCCCGCCCACGGTATTGAGCAAAAGCAGCAGACCTTCAATTTCAGGGTTATCCTCAAGCTCGGCCAGCTTGGGCAGGACATGCTCATATTTTGTAGTCTTTGCCGTTGCGGGCAGGCAGTCATGCCCCTCGATTTCCCCGATAATCGTGAGCAGCGAAATACGGTTTAATTTAACCTGTCCAAATTCTTTGATTTCCTCATTTTTCTTTTCCTGATTTTTTTCCGCCATGAATTTTTCCTTTCTGATTGTCCGAAATCCCGTCTTTGCGCTTTTCCGGCAGAAAGCCGGAATCCGCTCCGCATCCCTTATCCGGACGCTGCAAGCTTCCGAAAGGCAGGAAAAACAGGATGTACCGCCCGGATACATCCTGTTTTAATATCTGCAATCTTATCTATTCTTATACATGGCACAGTGTCAGCGACAGGAAGCTATACGCCACAAACCACGCTGCCCCCTGTACACCTGACACTATTTTTTATTGGGAAGTCTAACATCCAAGCAGATAATTGTAGAGACCTTCGTATTTGAACTTCGACTGATTCCACGAATAATCGTTTGCCATACCGCGGTCAACCATCTGATTCCACTGCTTTTTGCGGTCAAAGAAAATATGCTTGGAATAATTGATGATGGAGAGCATTTCCTCGCCGTTATAATTGGAGAACGAAAAACCGTCTCCGGTATTCTCATACTCATTGAACGCCTTGACAGTATCCTTAAGACCGCCCGTCTCCCGC
The DNA here is from genome assembly GCA_944375975.1 of uncultured Roseburia sp. Taxonomy (GTDB): domain Bacteria; phylum Bacillota; class Clostridia; order Lachnospirales; family Lachnospiraceae; genus Roseburia. Next base: position 7,701 of record CALWBG010000028.1, on the reverse strand, counting down.
ACAATCGGCACCGTTCCGTAGCGGAAAGAAATAAGCTGCGTCAGACCGCAGGGTTCAAACCTGGACGGCATCAAAAACGCGTCCGCAGCGGCATAGAGCTTGTGCGCCAAATCGTCGGAATAACAGATGTTAGCGGAAACACGGTCGCCGTATTTCCATGCGTAATGGCGGAACATGTTTTCATACTGAGGGTCACCGGTTCCAATCACGACAAGCTGCGTATAGTCATCCACAATCCGGTCAATCGTGTAGTTGACCAAATCCAGGCCCTTCTGATCCGTCAACCGAGAAATAAGACCAATCATGTATTTCTTTTTGTCAACCGCAAGCCCCAATTCCTCCTGAAGCTTTACTTTGTTCATGTATTTCTTCTTTCGGAAGTCCTCCGGGCCGTAATTTGTGTAAATTTTCCGGTCTGTCTGCGGATTGTAAACCTCATAATCAATTCCGTTTACAATTCCCTGCATATCAAAATGTCTCGCGGAAAGCAGGCCGTTTAGACCTTCACCGTAATATTCCGTCTGAATCTCCTGCGCGTAGGAATCGCTGACCGTCGTAATATAGTCTGCATATACCAGGCCGCCCTTTAACATGTTGGCATCCTTTTTAAATTCCAGTTTATCCGGTGTAAACAAAGATGCGGAAAATCCCGTCAGCCCTTTCATTGTCTTGATATCCCAGATTCCCTGGAATTTCAGATTATGGATGGTCATAATACTCTTGATACCCCAGTAAAAGGAGTCCGCCTGAAATTCATTTTTCAGATAAACCGGAATCAATCCCGTCTGCCAGTCATGACAGTGAATCAAATCGGGACGGAAGCCAATCTGCTTTAAAATGGATAAAACCGCTTTATCGAAGAAGACGAATTTTTCTATATCGTAGCGGACATCACCATAGGGAACCGGAGAATTAAAGTATTCCTGGTTATCGATAAAATAATATGTGATACCGTCTAAAACATAGCGGAGAACACCGACATACTTGTTTGTAATATACGTGCCCGCACTCATATAAAAATGAGCTACATACTCAAACTGACTGCGGTATTTTTCCGGAATACAGCTATAATTCGGAATCACTACGCGCACATCCCAGTCATTTTTATCAAATTCCTTCGGCAGCGCCCCGCAAACGTCTGCCAGCCCCCCTGTTTTGATAAAAGGAACACATTCTGATGCTGCAAAAAGTATCTTCTTCATAAAATACCTCCTCTATATTTTTTTAAATCGCAGCTAATGCCTGACTCAAATCCTCAATAATATCATCGACATTTTCTATGCCGACAGAAAGACGCATCAAATCGGGTGCAATGCCCGCTTCTTTTAACTGCTCATCCGTCATCTGACGATGCGTATGGCTTGCCGGATGCAAAATGCAGGTACGCGCGTCCGCCACATGCGTCACAATGGAAACAAGCTTCAGAGAATCCATAAAACGAACGGCCGTATCCCGATCCCCCTTGACGGCAAACGCCATCACACCGCAGGTTCCGTTCGGCATGTACTTTTGGGCAAGCGCGTGATATTGATTATCGGGCAGCCCCGCGTAATTCACCCAGGCTACCTTTTCATGACCGTTTAAGAATTCGGCCACCTTCTGCGCATTTTCACAGTGTCTCGGCACACGCAGGTGCAGAGTCTCAAGTCCCACATTCAGCAAAAACGCGTTCATCGGCGATGGGATAGAACCCAAATCCCGCATAAGCTGTGCGGTTGCCTTTGTGATATACGCAGCCTTTCCAAATTTTTGGGTATAAATAATTCCGTGGTACGACTCATCCGGCGTTGTCAGACCCGGAAACTTATCCGCATGCGCCTCCCAGTCGAAATTCCCGGAATCGATGATGGCGCCTCCGACCGCCATGGCATGCCCGTCCATGTACTTGCTGGTAGAATGTGTCACAATATCAGCACCCCACTCAAACGGGCGGCAATTTATCGGAGTTGCAAAGGTGTTATCCACAATCAACGGTACCCCGTGGTCGTGGGCCAATTTGGCAAACTTTTCGATATCTAAAACAACAATCGACGGATTGGCAATCGTCTCTGCAAATACCGCTTTGGTGTTGGGACGGAACGCTTTGCACAATTCCTCGTAAGAGGCATCAGGATTTACAAAGGTACACTCAATGCCCTGCTTTTTCATTGTGGTTCCGAGCAGATTGAAGGTCCCGCCGTAAACGGTATTGGAGCAGATAAGGTGATCTCCCGCCTCGCAGATATTAAATACGGCATAATAATTCGCCGCCTGTCCTGAAGAAGTGAGCATACCTGCCACTCCGCCCTCAAGCTCCGTAATCTTTGCCGCCACCGCGTCATTCGTCGGATTTTGCAGTCTGGTGTAAAAATAGCCCTCTGCCTCCAAATCAAACAGCTTCCCCATCTGGTCGCTGTCGTCGTATTTAAATGTCGTACTCTGGTAAATCGGAAGCACCCGGGGCTCTCCGCATTTGGGTTTCCACCCGGACTGGATGCATTTTGTCTCAATTCTGTAGTCATTCTCCATCGTAAGTACAAGCTCCTTTTAAAATTCTTCTGTTAATAATCATATACCATTTTCCTATATAATGCCATAACTTTTTTATACTTTTCCCCATATAGAGTAACCGTTCAGCCATAAGCTGTATGACAAGCAAATCATGCTTGCATGAAGTTGCTTGTTGTGCAGCTTATGAGCGGAGCGCCCAATTATGGGCAAAGTAGCTGCGAAGCAGCGGAGAAGCGCCTTTGGCGCGGCTTTGCGAATGGCGCGGGCTGAACTGTTACACTATAGAAAAAAGTGCCGCCTGGCGGCAGCACTTTTATTCATCCCAGTTATGATATACTTCCTGAACATCATCGTCATCGTCCAGCAAATCCAAAATGCGGTTGATATTGGTGAGATCCTCCTCGGCGGTCAGCTCAACATAATTCTGCGGAATCATTGTGACCTCTGCCTGCGCCATGGGAATATGCTCCGCCTCAAGCGCCGCGCGCACCGCCTCAAATTCTTCCGGCGCCGTCACAATTTCAAAGCTGTCTTCCTCCTCGGAAAAATCCTCCGCTCCTGCATCCAGGGCAAGCATCATCAAATCATCCGCCTCAAGCTCACAGTCTTCCTTGGCCACGATAATCTGCCCCTTCTCGTCAAACATATAAGATACACAGCCCTGCGTGCCGATGCTTCCGTGTCCCTTGGTAAACGCGTTCCTCACATTTGCCGCGGTACGGTTTTTATTGTCCGTTAAACACTTTACAATAATCGCCGTGCCGCTGGGACCGTAACCTTCGTATGTACAATATTCGTAATTTACTGCGTTTCCCTCTCCGGAAGCCTTCTTAATGCCGCGTTCGATGGTGTCGTTGGGCATGTTGTTAGACTTCGCCTTTGCAATGACCTGGGCAAGCTTGAAATTATTTGACGGATCCGGACCGCCCTCCTTTACCGCGACAGCGATTTCCCTTCCGATAATCGTAAAGATTTTTCCTTTTGCAGCATCATTTTTTTCTTTTTTGTGCTTAATATTGGCAAATTTCGAATGTCCTGACATAACCTTTCCTCTCTCCTGACATGTATACTGATTCAAAATACGTTTTATTTTACCACCGTTTCGGTAGACTGGCAAGTATTTTCCTCCGGCGGCAGCTTTGTCGCCCGCACGGTGCGTATCATTTTATTTTCCACCGAAAGGATTTCAAACAGCCATCCGTAAGCTGTCGTTGAAAACACCTCGCCGTCATTCGGAATTTTATCAATGAGGGAAATTAAAAAGCCGTTTAGGGTTTCAAAATCCTCGTCCTCTTCCTCCGGCTCCGTACCCAGCGCCTCCATGACCTCGTCAAACGGCGCCATACCGTCCATGCGGAGGCTTCCGTCCGGCTGGCGGGCAATCATCGGTTCCTCCTCGTCATGCTCGTCCTCTATATTTCCGACAATTTCCTCAAGGATATCCTCCATTGCGACCAGCCCGGAGGTCTGTCCGTATTCATCCACCACAATGACCATGTGATTTTTCCCGGTCTGCATCATCGTAAAAAGCGTATTGATATTGCGTGTTTCGGGAATAAAAGCAATTTCTCTTACCAGCCCTTTTATATCTTTAATCTGCCAGTCACCAAGCTCTGGCTTTTGGCTGAGCGCCAGCGCCTCCTGAATGTGCAGCATACCGATGATATTGTCGATATTCTCCAGATAAACGGGATATCTGGAATAATTATTTTCTGTCAGATAGGTAATGGCATCGGCAAATTTCATGGTGCCGTCAAGCGCCACGATATTTTTGCGATGCGTCATAATGTCCCGGGCCTCTTTATCACCGAATTCAAAAATATTGTGGATCATCTCCGCTTCGCTGGCAAGCAGCATCCCCTGCTCATGTCCCTCGTTGACCATGGAGATGATTTCTTCCTCGGTCACGTCATCCGTATCGCTTTGCGGGTCGACTCCAAACAGCTTTGACAGCAGATTTGCAAGCGCATCCGCCGGCAGTATAAGCGGCGTAAAGATAATCCGCAGAATATGTATCGGCCCGACCAGACGCAATGCCCAGGTTTCTGGCTGTCTGGCCGCAACCTTCTCCGGTGTATAAATCCCGGCTGTCACCACAATCAAAAGAAGCACGGCCAGAATAAGCACATCAGCAAGTATGGAAAAAACGACACCGAGAACTGCCGTTTTTAAAAATATCAGACGAAACAGCGGTATGAGAAAAATTCCGGCCAGCATATGTACCAGAAACACCGTCAGATGGCACACATGCGTATAGCGCTCTGTTTTATCTGCATATTTTATGAGCAGCGCCGCCCGCGTATTTCCCTCCTTTGCCATCTTTTCCACCGCTGTCTCATTCAGATTCCGCATTGCGGCAAGAAATCCGAATATCACAACATCAAACAGAATTAAAACCACAAGAATGAAAATCCCCATCGTGGGACTGCCACCGTCGTCCATAATTTACTCTCCTTTTCCATGAAACAAACCTGCCGACTGCCGGCCAAAATATTTGAAATCATAACATTTCGGCTGGTATCCGTCAAGTTCTACGATACAAAGACTTATGTATACAGTTCCAGGCTTATCTCAAGTGCTTTGTCAATCTCTCCCAGAATCTGAGAATCCAGATGACACACTTTATCCTTTAAACGTTTTTTATCAATCGTGCGGAGCTGTTCTAATAAGACAACCGAATCTTTCATCAAATCATATTTTCGGGAATCCAGCTCCACATGGGTCGGCAGCTTTGCCTTGTTCATCTGGGAGGTAATCGCCGCGCAGATGACCGTCGGGCTGTGCCTGTTTCCCACGTCATTTTGTATAATCAATACAGGGCGCACACCGCCCTGCTCGGAACCAACCACCGGCCTTAAATCCGCGTAAAATATATCACCACGTCGAATCACCATATACTTTCCACTCCATTTTTTTATTTATGGCAGTAAAATCAAATCATTACTGTCTACGGATAGTATTGCCAATTTTACCGGGTGTATTCCATTTTCTGTTATCTATTCCGAAAAATAATCCCGGGTGCCGACGATGCGCCCGCCGCGCCGGTATATGCGCGGAATCCTTTTCCCGAGATTGCAGGCAAACTCATAGTTAAAACGCCCGGAACGTTCACCGAGCTCCTCCATGGTTATGCATTCGTCCCCGTCGCGTCCGATGAGAGTCACCTGATCCCCGTTCTTTACACCGGGAATATCCGTTACATCCACCATAAACTGATCCATGCAGACTCTTCCGCGTATGGGTGCCCGTCTGCCGTGAATCAAAACCTCCCCCCGATTCGAAAGCCCCCGCGCGTAGCCATCCGCATAGCCCACCGGAATGGTTGCGATTATGCGCGTTTCCGAAGTGACATAAGTCCCTCCGTAGCTGATTTCCCTTCCTGCCCCAAGCTCTTTGACATATGCCACATGCGTAATCAGGGAAAGCGCGGGCTTCAGGCTGATTTTTCCGTGGTCAACCTCATCGGAAGGCCAAAGGCCGTACAGCGTGATTCCCGCCCTTACCATATCCATATTGGCATCCGGGATTTCCACAATTCCGGCGCTGTTGGAGGAATGACGAATCGGAATGTTTACGCCGCGCTCCAAAAGCATTTTATTCATCCTGTCAAATAGCTCTAATTGCCGGTAAGTAGGCGTCTTGTCTGTCTCATCGGCCTTAGCAAAATGGGTAAATATCCCCTCTACCATAATATGCGGCAGTTTCGCCAGCCGTGCCATCTCATCCGCCGCCTCCGGGGTCACCTGATAACCGATCCGGCTCATCCCGGTGTCAACGGCAAAGTGAATCCGGCAGTCCAGTCCGATACTGCCCGCCGCCACGGAAAGCTCTTCCGCCATCTTCCTGGTAAATACGGTCGGGCGGAGCTGCGCCTTTATCATATCGGTATACTGATCGGGAAATACATAGCCCAGAATCAAAATCGGTTTTTTAATACCGTGGTTTCTTAAGATCAGCCCTTCCTCCACAGTCGCGACGGCATAGCCGCAGAGGTAATCCAGATGGTCAATCGCCTCCGCAATCTCAACCGCGCCGTGACCGTAGCCATCCGCCTTGATGACCGCCATAATTTGGGTCTTTTCCGAAATATTTTTGCGCATGGATTCCATATTATAAAGAATTGCATCCAAATCGATTTCTGCATGCACTCTGCTGTACCTGTTCATTCTTTTCCTCACCTCTGGTTTGCTTCCCTACCGGAAGCATATTTTACCTCTTTTCCGCACTGCTTTTCGTGCATAACAAGTTTGCTGTCAAGCAATGCGCAGACACAAACTTGCGAGTGAAAAATTTATTTTTCACTTTGTTACCCGGCGGATTCCCTCCACGAGCGCGGAGGCCGTCAGTCCGCAGGCGCCAATCTCTTCGGCGGCAAAATCCCCCGCCCGCCCGTGCAGGTATACGCCGAGCGGAGCCGCCAAAGCCGCTGGAAGCCCCTGTACCAAAAGGGAACCGATGACACCGCTTAAGACATCGCCGCTGCCTGCCGTTGCCATTCCATGGTTGCCCGAACAATTCAGGTACGTCTGTCCGCCCGGGACGGCGGTAACACTCCGCTCATCCTTCAAAACACATACTACGCCGTTCTTTTCGGCAAACGCTGCGGCAGCGCCGGGCAAATCCGCCTGAAGCCCTGCAATGGAGATACCGCTCAGACGGCTCATTTCTCCCAGGTGGGGCGTAAAAATGACGTTTTCACCGAGTCCCTTCATCCATTCCTCATTGGCTGCAAGCACATTTAAAGCGTCCGCGTCCAAAACAAGCGGAACAGAAGGATCCGCACGGTGCATAGCGCAGACATTCTTTACCAGCAGCCGCGCGCCGTCCGTGGTTCCAAGTCCCGGTCCCAAAACGGTTCCGTTGGCCCAGCGGAGCGCCTCGCAAACGACACTGTCCCCCGGAGTATTGCCGGTATAGGTCGTAAGAATTGCCTCCGGCACACTGCACTGTAAAATAATGCGATTTTCCTCCGGGGTCAGCACACGCACCAGACCACAGCCGGCGGCATAGGCGGCCTTTGCGCTCAATATGGCGGCTCCCGCCATATTGATGCCGCCAGCAATAATCAGCAGTCTGCCGAAGCTTCCCTTGTTGGAATGGCTTTTTCTTACCGGAAGCATTGAAAAATCTTCATCTTCCAGCGCCGCGACCGCGGGCGTTTCCCCGAGACGGCTCTCCGCCGTGATGCCGATGTCACGCACAATGACTTGG
>CALWBG010000027.1 GCA_944375975.1 uncultured Roseburia sp. | reverse complement strand
TTTTGTTCGGAGAATGACTGGAAGCGGGCCTATAATGAGATTAATGAGTTTGAAAAGGAGCTGCATGACTGGGGCGCGGTTATCCTGAAATTCTGGGTGCAGATTGACAAGGACACCCAGCTTGCGCGCTTCAACGAGAGGCAGAACACGCCGGAGAAGCAGTGGAAGATTACGGAGGAGGACTGGCGGAACCGGGAAAAGTGGGACGCTTATGAGGAAGCCGTCAACGAAATGCTGCAGAAAACCAGTACCACGTATGCGCCGTGGCACATATTGGAGTCTGTGGATAAGAGGTACGCGAGAATCAAGGCGCTTAAGATTGTAATTAAGGAATTGGAGAAGGTGCTGTAGGAACAGACCGGGAAGCGGGCTGTCGTACCGGCTGAATATATTCAGCCGGGCGGCAGCCCTGTTTTATTATAGCGCCAAAAGCCTTACGCTGCGGGAAATACCCCCTGCGTGAGAACGCACAAGAAAAGGAAAATTATGACATATCTGGCTCTACCGTACCTTTTGCGTTGATTTTATAATGACTGTAGAAAGAAAACGAGGGGGTTTTTATGCAGTACGGACATTTTGATCAGGAGAAGAGAGAATACGTGATAGACCGCGTGGATGTTCCGGTTTCATGGACAAATTATCTCGGAGTAAAGGATATGTGCGTGGTTGTCAACCATACGGCCGGGGGCTATGTGTTTTATAAATCGCCGGAATATCACCGAATCACCAGATTCCGGGCAAATGCGGTGCCGATGGACCGTCCGGGCCATTATGTGTATGTGAGGGATGCCGGGGACGGCGATTATTGGAGCATATCCTGGCAGCCGGTGGGTAAGCCTTTGGATAAGGCGGCGTACACCTGCCGCCACGGCATGAGCTATTCGGTCTATGCGTGCGATTATAAGGGAATTTCGGCGCAGCAGACGCTGGTGGTACCGATGGACGATGCGGTGGAGCTGTGGGATGTGAGGCTGAAAAACAATACAGAGCGGGTGCGGAGGCTTTCCGTGTTTTCCTACTGTGAGTTTTCCTTCCATCATGTCATGATTGACAATCAGAACTTTCAGATGAGCCTGTATTGTGCGGGTTCCTCCTACGAGGACGGTATCATTGAGTATGATTTGTTTTACGAGCAGTTCGGATACCAGTATTTTACGATGAATGCCGCCCCTGACGGTTTTGACTGTGTGAGGGATAAATTTATAGGGGCGTACCGCACCGAGGACAATCCGGCCGCGGTGGAGGCGGGGCGCTGCAGCGGCTCCAGCGAGCTTGGAAACAATCACTGCGGAAGTTTGCAGAAGGACATTGTCCTGGCACCGGGCGAGGAGGTGCGCCTGATCTTTATGCTCGGGGAAGGCACGAGAAAAGAGGGGGAGAGAGTCCGCGCGAAATATTCCGATATGAAAAATGTGGACGAGGTATATAAGCAGCTTGCGGGTTACTGGGACGATAAGTTTGAGAGACTTCAGATAAGGACGCCGAACGAGGGAATGAACACGCTTATCAATACGTGGAATCTGTATCAGGCGGAGATTAATATTATGTTTTCCCGTTTTGCGTCGTTTATCGAGGTGGGCGGAAGAACAGGACTTGGCTATCGGGATACAGCGCAGGACGCTATGACGATTCCGCATTCCAACCCGGAAAGATGCAGGCAGAGAATTATCGAACTGCTGCGCGGCCTGACCTCCCGGGGCTATGGGCTGCATCTGTTCCAGCCGGAATGGTTTGAACCGCAGGAGAAGGGAAAAAAGCAGCCGTTTCGCTCACCGACGGTTGTGCCGACCGTAAACCGTGCGGATATCGTGCACGGCATAGAGGATGCCTGCTCCGACGATGCGCTCTGGCTGGTGCCCTCCATTATAGAGTACGTAAAGGAGACAGGGGAAACCGACTTTGTCGATGAGGTTGTAACCTATGCGGACGGCGGAGATGGCACCGTTTATGAGCATATGAAAAAAATATTGGATTTTTCTGCGGAACAGGTCGGGGGCAGCGGCATCTGCAAAGGACTTCGGGCCGACTGGAACGACTGTTTAAACCTTGGGGGCGGAGAGAGCGCCATGGTGACCTTTTTGCATTTCTGGGCAATTCGCAATTTTCTTGAGCTGGCGGAGTATTTGGGCCGCAGGGAGGATGTGCGAAACTATCGGGCCATGCTGGCTAAGGTGCAGAGGGTTTGCGACGAAAAGCTCTGGGATTGTGAATGGTTTATCCGGGGCGTGACAAAGAACGGCAGAAAAATCGGCACCATGCAGGATAAGGAGGGAAAAATCCATCTGGAATCAAATGTATGGGCGGTGCTTTCCGGCGCGGCGGGGCAGGAGAAGGGAATCCGTGCGATGGACAGTGTGGAGCATTACCTGTATACGGAGTACGGTCTTCTGCTCAACGCGCCGTCCTATACCGTGCCGGACGACGATATCGGTTTTGTGACAAGGGTGTACCCGGGACTGAAGGAAAACGGCGCTGTCTTCTCGCATCCCAATCCCTGGGCGTGGGCCGCAGAGTGCGTGTTGGGGCGCGGGGACCGCGCAGAGAAGTTTTACAACGCGCTCTGTCCGTATTACCAGAATGATAAAATTGAAATCCGGGAATCGGAGCCCTATTCCTATTGTCAGTTTATTGTCGGGCCGGATCACACCGCCTTTGGAAGGGCGCGCCACCCGTTCATGACGGAAAGCGGCGGCTGGGCATATTTTTCCGCAACGCGCTATATGCTTGGCATCCGCCCGCAGTTTGAGGAGTTGCTGATAGACCCCTGTATCCCGGCCGGCTGGAAGGAATTTTCGGTGCGAAGAAAGTGGAGGGATGCGGTATTTGAAATCCGGGTGGAAAATCCGGACGGAGTGATGAAGGGAGTAAAGGAACTCTATCTGGACGGAGAAAAAGCGAACCGTATTTTGGTGCAGTCCCCGGCAACCTGGCATCAGTTGCGGGTGATTATGCGATAGAAGAAAGAATAGCACGAAAGAGAGGGGAGTTTTTCTATGGCAGTACAGTTTGGAACCGGCGGCTGGAGAGCCGTTATCGGGGATGGATTTACAAAAGAAAATATCCGGCTTCTCGCGCAGGGGCTGGTCAATAAGATGAAAAGCGAGGACGTGGCGGAGAAGGGAATCGTGATGGGATATGACAGGCGCTTTCTCTCAAAGGAAGCGATGCAGTGGGCGGCGGAAGTGTTCGCGGCGGCGCATATCAAGGCGTACCTTATCAACAAATCCTCGCCGACGCCGTTGGTGATGTTTTATGTGATGAAGCACGAATTTCCGTACGGATTGATGGTCACGGCGAGCCATAATCCTGCCATATATAACGGAATCAAGGTGTTTACTGCAGGCGGCCGTGATGCGGACGAAATGCAGACGAAGGATTTGGAGGCCTATATTTCGGATATTCTGCCGGAGCAGGTGGAGAGCATGGATTATGAGACCGGAAAGAGGGCGGGCTACATTGAAGAAATCTATCCGCTGAATGAATATATTGACAATATTATCGCAGCGGTGGATATGGATGCTGTCCGCAGCGCGGGTCTTCGCGTAGTGCTCGACCCGATGTACGGGGTCAGCGAAACGGCGTTAAAAACGATTTTGATGACCGCCCGCTGTGAGGTCGCCACCATCCATGACAGGCACGATACGCTTTTCGGGGGCAAGCTTCCGGCTCCCTCGGCGGCGACGCTCCATTCGCTGCAGAATTATGTGGTGGAAAAAAAGTTTGATATCGGTATTGCCACCGACGGCGACGCAGACCGAATCGGTGTAGTGGATGATAAGGGCAGATTTCTGCACCCGAATGACATTCTCGTGCTGTTGTACTACTATCTTGTAAAATTCCGCGGCTGGAGAGGTCCCGTGGTGCGCAATATTGCCACTACCCACATGTTAGACAGGGTTGCGGAGAAATTCGGCGAAAAGTGTTACGAGGTTCCGGTTGGCTTTAAGTATGTGTCCGCCAAGATGCGCGAGACGGGAGCAATTATCGGCGGGGAGTCCTCGGGCGGTCTTACGGTACACGGACACATTAACGGAAAAGACGGCATCTATGCGGCGGCGCTCCTGGTGGAAATGCTTGCCGTAACCGGGAGAAAGCTTTCCGAAATTATGGAGGATATTCATGCGGAGTGCGGTAAAATCCATATGGAGGAGCGGGATTATCATTTTACGCGGGAAAAGAAGGCCGAAATATTTAAAATACTGATGGAGGAAAAGCGGCTTCCGGATTTGCCGGAGGAAATAGAGCATGTTTCCTATCTGGACGGCAGCAAAGTGTATTTTAAAAACGGAGGCTGGGTGATTGCAAGATTTTCCGGAACGGAGCCGCTGCTCCGCATTTTCTGTGAGATGCCGGAGCTCTCTGACGCGCGCAGAATCTGCAAAATCTATGAGGAATTTCTTGGTTTATGATCAGACAAACCGCGGGCCGGCAATTTCCCGGATGGGATAGCCGTTCCGCGGTCATTCTGCTATAATGGATAAAAACGGAGGAAAGCGGGGCCGAACCGATGAAAAAGCATCCGAGATCTTTAAATAAGCGTCTTTTAACCTTTATGATACTGTGCTGGGGTGTTCCCATTGCAGTATTTTTTGCGTTTACTACCTTTTTTTATCAGCATGGGATTGTGGAAAAGACGGAGCGGCTGATGGAGGAGGAGCTGGTAAATGTCGCGTCCTTTGCCAGTATCCGTATAGAGGATGCCGTGAGCCTTTGCCAGAAGCCTTCCTATGAAAAAACATGGGAAAATGCATGGAAAAAATTCAAGGCCGGAACCTATACGAAAACAGATTATCTGCAGGAGGTAAACAGCAGCCTGAAAGGAAAATTCTATCTGGATGAGCGTTTTCCGATGTACGCCTATTACTGCTACGATTTTATTCAGGAGGAGGAAGCCCCGGAGTGCTTTTCCTCCCGCGTCGGGATTTCCTATAAGAGCTATGTGCAGGAAATTCAGCCGGCGTTTACTGACATTATGGAAACAGATTCTTCCTATACCTATGTACGGGTGGTGGACGGCCGAATTTTTATCGTGCGCAATCTGTATACGACGACGGACTACCGCAGGTACGGAACGATGGTGGTGGAGCTGGATAAAAATCAGGTATTCCGGGATGTGCAGCCAGACATCCGCGGCAATATGGTGGTGTGCATGAACTGTGCGGAGGATGTGTTGGACTTCACCGGGGAAAACACGGAAAACAACGGGAGGCTGGAGCTGGCGGAGCAGTTGAAAGGGGAATATGGCGAGGGAGAAAACGGCAAAATTGTGCGGAAGGAAAACCGGGAGTATAACGGCTATCTGTATCAGCAGCGGACAGACAATTATCACATCGGCGTTATGATTTTTGCAAAGAAAAGTGAACTGTATGAAGGGCTTTATGAATTTTATGCCGTTGTGTTTGCGCTCCTGCTTTTGTTTGTGCCGATTGTCGGTTATGTCATATATTTTCTGCGCAGACAGATCAGCGTTCCGATTGACAGGATGCTGCACGCATCCCGGCGGGTTGAGGGCGGAGAAATCGGTGCCGTCGTGGGCGGGGAGCCGATGCCAAACTGCGAGTTTCAGTATCTGATGGAACATTTTGACAGTATGTCCCGGCAGGTAAAATATCTGTTTGACTGTGTCTATGATGAGAAGCTAGCAAGAAAGGACGCGCAGATTCAGGCGCTGCAGGCGCAGATTAATCCTCATTTTCTCAATAATACGCTGGAGATGATGAACTGGCAGGCACGGATGGACGGGGATGTGACCGTGTCAAAGATGATAGAGGCGCTCGGCACGGTCTTAGATTACAGAATGAACCGCGCAAATGCGAGGGAAATCCACCTGGCGGAGGAGCTTTCGTGCACGGACGCCTACTTTTACATCATGTCGATGCGTTTCGGACAGAGGCTTCAAATTGAAAAGGAAATTGACGAAAGCCTGCTTTATCTGATGGTGCCGCCGCTGATTTTGCAGCCGATTGTGGAAAACGCGATTGTGCACGGAGTCGAGACGGTGAAAAACGGAGTGATTCATCTGCGGATTTATCACAACGAAGCGTACGTGTATCTGGAGGTGCGCAATACCGGGAAGAAAATAACCGAGCAGGAAAAACAAAGAATACAGGCAATTCTGGACGGAGATGAAGCGCAGATACCGCAGAGGGAAGGCCGCCATACCTCAATCGGCATTCAGAATGTCAATAAGAGAATTAAGCTGGTTTACGGGGAGGAATATGGACTCAGTATCGTACAGAATGAGGAACAGGTAACTATTTCGACCATCTGTCTGCCTTATCATGTGCAGGAAAATGATATTCCGTTAAAATAACGGCGGTATTTGCCGGATACAATAAACAACATGGCAAGATTGAACAAATAATGTCAAGTAAGTCTAATGCTTTTTGGCAATTCTGCTCTTATAATATGAATATAGTAAATGATAAATACATTTACAAGTCATATCACAAGGAGGGTTTTTGTTATGGGGAAAAAGTTTTTATCGTTACTGCTGGCGGGCGCAATGACCGTTTCGCTTGCGGCGGGGTGCGGCAGCCAGCCGAATGCGGCGGCGGATGCGGGCAATGACGCGGCAGTGTCCGAATCGGACGGGGGAATGACGCGTCTGAGCCGAATCCGGTTACTTTAAAGACCGTTTCCATGTTTGGCGGAACGGATCCGAATAAGGAGACCTATGAGGCAATCAATGCGAAGTTTATGGAAGAAAACAGCCATGTAACCATTGAGGACAATTCGCAAACCTCGGATGAGGAGTGGAAAGCGGCCGTCAATGCCGATTTTAGTGTCGGCAACGAGCCGGATGTGATTCAGTTCTTTACCGATGCGACGGCAGACAGTATCGTTGCGACAGGCAAGCTTGTTTCCATTGAAGAAATCCGTGCAGAATATCCAGATTATGCGAAAGATACGCTCGATTCCGCACTGGATGCGGCAAAGAATACGGACGGTGTGCAGCGCGCGGTTCCGACGACGGGATATTGGGAGGGCTTATACTGCAACAAAGATTTGTTTGACGAGTATGATCTGGAGCTTCCCACGGACTGGGAGTCGCTGGAGACGGCAATCCTGACTTTTCAGGCCAATGGAATCATTCCGATTGCCTGCTCCCTGAATAATGTTCCGCATTACTGGATTGAGTTTTTGATGCTGTATTCATCGGGAATTGACGAATACACCGCTGTCCCGACAACGGCTCCCGAGGGCTGGATTAAGGGGCTTAGTATGTTCCAGACGCTTCGGGAGATGGGAGCGTTTCCGGAGGATACTGATACGGTGGACGATGCTTATACGGGGCAGCTTTTCCGGGATAAAAAAGCGGCAATGCAGCTGGACGGTTCCTGGTATGCCGGAAATATCGAAGACACGGATAATACGGTAGTCATCGCGTTTCCGGGTGTTCCCGACCAGAAGGCGGAGGCGAATACTATCGTTGGCGGCATTTCTTCCGGTTTTTATATTACCCGTAAGGCGTGGGATGACCCGGACAAGAGAGATGCGGCGGTAAAATTTGTTATGGCGCATA
The DNA here is from genome assembly GCA_944375975.1 of uncultured Roseburia sp. GTDB lineage: Bacteria > Bacillota > Clostridia > Lachnospirales > Lachnospiraceae > Roseburia. The sequence goes on along the minus strand of CALWBG010000027.1, from coordinate 11,392 downwards.
CCTCTCAGGAGGGTGTGCAGCAGTATTGGGAGGCGACAGGCGCTGTTTCCCAGGCGGCAGTTGAGGTAACGCCGGTGGAAGGCGCGACGCCGTTCGCGGAGTCCATTGCAGCCTACACCAGCAGCGCGTCTGCAATTGTGGCTCCGACGGATTCCAGAATCGGCGACGCCTATAAAACCCTGGTTTCCGAAATTGTTAAGGTGTCTGTCGGCCAGATGACGGCGGAGGACGCAATCAACGAGGCTATCGCAATTATTCAGTCATCCACAGAGCAGTAAGCGTGTTCGCGGCAATGAAAGACAGAGGGGATTCGGGCAAGGCCCCTCTGTTTTTATACCAAAAACCTGTCTGATGACGGGAAAAAGAAAGGTGGAAGGAAGATGCTATATAAGAAAAAATGGCCCCTGCTGTTGTTTTTGGTGCCGGGTCTGTTGTTTTTGCTGGTCTTTCTTTACATTCCGTTTGTGGAAAATATTAAGAACAGTTTTTATGAGATGTCGGCAGTCGTGCGGATGCCGGGACAGGATTGGAAATTTATCGGATTGGAGAATTACAAAAGGCTGCTGACGGATATGGATGTCAGGTCAGCGTTGACAAATACATTAAAAATGATGATTCTGACTGTCATTTTCGAGGTTGGCATCGCGTTTGTGCTTGCAGTCATGGTATCGCAGATTAAAAGGTTCCAGCAGTTTTTCCGCACTGTTTATTTTTTTCCGGTAGTGATTTCGGCAACGGCAATCGGTCTGTTGTTCAAATTGTTCTATAATTATAACGGAGGTATGTTAAACCAGATTCTGGAGCATTTCGGAAAGGAGCCGGTACTCTGGCTGGGGCCGGATTTGGCATTTGTGATGATTTGTATTCCGACACTTTGGAGTTACATCGGTTTTTACTTTGTAATTCTTCTGACAGGTCTGTCGGATATTCCGGATGATATATACGAGGCGGCTTCGATTGACGGGTGCAGTAAGTTTAAACAGGTATTTTATATCACGCTGCCGAGCTTAAAGCCAGTATTCTTCACCTCTGTGACGCTGGCGGTTACCGGAGCGCTTAAGGTATTTGACCTGCCGTGGGTGCTTGCACCGAACGGTGCGCCCCAGGGGCTGACGCATTTTCTGGGAACATATATGTATCAAACCGCATACGGGCTGAATAATTATGATTATGCGTCCACGCAGGCGCTGCTAATCGTAGTGCTTGGCATTGTCGTGTCAAAGGGCGTGGGAGCGTTTACTGCGGACCGGGAGGAAACGGGGACTGGAAAGCGTAGGAGAGTAAAAAGAAGGGAGGCGGCGTAAATGGATGCAGCGGTCAATGTGACAGCGGTGCGCAGAAAACGAAAAAAGGTCAGTGCGGGCATGGCGGTCATTTATGCTATTCTTATATTCTGGGCGGTATTGACGGTATTTCCGTTTGTGTGGGTTGTCCTCAATTCCTTCAAACCGTCTGCGGAGGTGCTGCGTTCCTCGTTTGCGCTTCCACAGGAATGGAGCCTGATGAATTATGAAAATGCGTTTACCAAGCTCAATGTGCTCAATGCATATAAAAACAGCTTTCTTATTTCGGGATGCGTGACAATCGGCGTGATGTTTTTGTCGGCGCTGATGGCGTTTGGAATGACAAGATACCGTTTTCGCGGAAAGGAGCTGATTCGAAGCCTCATCGTAGCGAGTCTGATGTTTCCGGCGTTTGCCACGATTATTCCCGTCTACAAAATGATTATCGAGTGGGGGATTCTTGGGACAAAGACCGCGGTCATCCTGCCGCAGATTGCGGGAAACTTAAGCTTTGCGGTTATCGTGATGATTGGGTTTATGCAAAGTATTCCACTGGAGATGGAGGAGGCGGCCTATATGGAGGGGGCGAATGTATTCCAGGTATTTGGGGGAATTGTTGTGCCGCTTTGCCGTCCGTCCCTGGCAACCGTGGCAATTTTCAGCTTCCTGTGGTCCTACAATGACTTGTTCGTACAAAAGATTATGATTGCGGGGCATAAGCAGAATTACCCGGTCTGCACGCTGCTGGAGGAAATCAGCTCCCAGTACGGGACGGATTTCGGACTGATGGCGGCGTCGGTCACCATTATTGTAATTCCGGTTATGATTGTCTATGTCCTGCTCCAGAAAAATATTATCAAGGGATTGACAGCGGGAGCGGTCAAAGGATAAAATTTGTCAGAGAGAAAAAGTCGGCGGGGGAGTGGAGAATGTATAAAGTAATGCTTGTGGATGACGAGCCGATTATTGTGGAGGGGCTTTCCAGAAGTATTTCGTGGGAAAAGTGGAACTGCCGTGTGGTGGCGGCCGCAAATGACGGGCTGGAGGGAAAAACTCTGATTGAGGAGAAGAGGCCTGATATCGTTTTTATGGATATCTGTATGCCGGAGATGGATGGACTTTCGATGATTGCGGCAATCAATTCCGAGTTTCCGGATATGGAGGTCTGTGTGCTCACCGGGTATCGTGATTTTGAATACGCGAAGGAGGCCATACGCCTTGGGGTCACCCGGTTTTTGTTAAAACCGTCCAACATGGAGGAGCTGGAAGAAGCCATCGGCGTGATGTGCAAAAATCTGAAAAAAAAGGGGATTACCGGGGAGGAAGACGACAGACAGGGAGAGGCTTCGGCAGAAAGGGAGCATGAGAGCGCTTCGAGCAGCTTTATTGTGAAAAATGCGCTGCGTTATATCGAGGAAAACTATACACAGAAGCTGACACTTGGCGAGGTGGCGGAGAAGACTTACGTAAGCCAGTGGCATTTGAGTAAGCTTTTGAACCGTCATACGGGACAGAGCTTTTCGGATATTTTAAATCATGTGCGGATAGAACATGCAAAGGAGCTGTTAAAGGATCCGTCGCTTCGGATTGGGGATGTCTCGGAGCGGGTTGGATTTTTGGATTTGGCGCATTTCTCAAGAGTGTTTAAAAAACAGGAGGGTGTCTCGGCGAACGAATACCGCAACCGGGTATTGGGGAGATAGAGTAGAATATAAAGCTGTAAAAAACGGAGCGGCTGCAGCAGGCAGCCGCTCCGTTTTTTACGTGCGCCTGGCGCGCACGTTTAGTCAAGGAGTTGTCCTTTGAGCACAACCTTCTGCACCGATAAGTCCTCTTTGGATAACAGTACGCAGTCTCCGTGTTTGCCGTTTTCGATGCTGCCGCAGATGTTCTCCACCCCGATTGCCTTTGCCGGGTTGTACGTAGCACAGCGCACCGCCGTCTCGAGCGGGATTCCCATGGAAACCGCTGTTTTCATGCAGTCCATGAGGTTGGTTGCGGAGCCGGCAATCGTGCCGTCCTCCAGGGTGGCCAAGTGTCCCTTTACCGTGACCGGTAGGCCGCCGAGGGAGTAGGTTCCGTCCTGCATACCTACAGCGCGCATCGTGTCACTGATTAAAATCATCCTTTCCTTTCCGAAAACCTGGAAAGCGACGCGGACTGCGGAGGGATGGATATGGATACCGTCACAGATGATTTCCGGCATGACGTGCGAGGAGTCATACGCTGCCCCGAACACACCGGGAGCACGGTGCGAAAAGCCCGGCATCGCATTGTAAAAATGTGTCACATGGTCAGCGCCTAAGGAGAACGCTTTCATGGCGGTGTCGTAATCGCTGCATGTATGGCCGACGGAAATATGCACCTGTTCGTGCAGCGTGCGGATAAATTCCTCCGCGCCCTCCTCCTCCGGTGCAATCGTAATCAGCCGTACCAGACCGCCTGCCGCGTTCTGTAAACGCTCAAACATGGCGATATCAGGCTTTTTCACATAAGCGGGATTCTGCGCGCCCTTTTTCTCCATGGAAATAAAAGGTCCCTCCAGGTGAACTCCGCAGAGCCTGGACATCGACAAATCCTTTGTGCGCTCATGGTAGTCCCGGGCGGTCTGGCAGACAGTGAGCAGCGTTTCCTCGGATAAGGTCATCGACGCGGGACAAATCGAGGTAACGCCCTGCGATGCCTCATAGCTCCCGATAGTATCCAGCGCCTCCGGAGTCCCGTCACTGAAATCCGCACCCTTGGCGCCGTGAAAATGGATGTCTACCAGTCCGGGAATCAGGTAGTTGCCTTCTGCGTCCAAAACCGTTTCATTTTCGAGAGCAGCGCCGGAAGCGTCGGCGAAGAGCCCGTCCCGGATTGCGATGTCCTTTGCAACAAAACCCGCATCCAGGGTAAATACAAGAGCATTTTTAATAATCATAATGATTTTCCCTCCCCAAAGTATGTTTCATTATAGCATTATGATACCTCTGATGAACGCTTGGTGCAAGTCTTTTATGCTTGATTTTCGGGCACTTTGGAGGCTTTTGCTTTTCATTTTTTAAGAAAGCGGTTATAATGAAAAAAAGTCGTTGGAAGGGAGGTTTTTATGGGATATTTACTGATTGCCGCGGTGGTTTTTATCGGGGATTTTTTTGTGAAGCGCTATATGGATAAAAAATATGTGAAAAATGAAGCCCATGCCCGGTGCCGCGGCAGGATTTTGATTGAGAAATATTATAACAGGGGGGCGGCGCTCAATTTTTTACAGAAGCGTCCCGGAGTGCTTCGTGTCATCCACACGGCGCTGATGATTTTTGCCGCGGCGCTCTGCTATCTGCTTTTAAAAACGCCGGGGCGCGGATTGGCAAAGACCGGGATGGCCCTGCTTCTCGGCGGGGGCTTAAGCAACCTTTATGACCGTTATACGAAAGGGTATGTCGTGGATTATTTTAGAATTAATGCCGGCCCGAAACGTTTTCGGAATGTCATTTTTAACCTGTCCGATTTTTGTATTTTTATCGGGGCGTTTCTGGCAGCGGCGGGAAGCGGGGGAAAAGAGTGAAAAAAGAACAGTATCTTAGCATGACGGAGGCGCTTCGTAAAAATCCCCGGAGAAAGTTGCTGGTGCAGCGGATCAACCGGGGACTTACGGGGCTTGTATTTTTCTGTTATCCGCTTTATTTATGTCTGCTGCTGGTGAAAAAAGACGCGCTGTTATTACAGGCGGTGACGGTACCGGCCGTATCGTTCGTGGTGGTTTCCGTTTTCCGCAGGATTGTCAACGAGCCGCGGCCCTATGAAAAATTTAAAATCCCGCCGGTGCTCTCAAAGGAGACTAAGGGAAAGTCCTTTCCGAGCAGGCATGTATTTTCCGTGTTTGTCATTGCCGTGACCGTCTTTGTCCGCTGCCCGGCGGCAGGCTTGCTTTTGGGCGCGGCGGGTGTGCTTTTGGCAGTGATCCGTGTGGTCGGGGGCGTACACGAGCCGCGCGACGTGATTGCGGGCGCGGTATTCGGCATCGCAAGCGGCGTCATCGGATATTATCTCATTCCGTTTGTGTGACGGGAAGTCTTTGAGCGTTTTGGGCTATTCGGACGTTTGCTGTTTTTTACGGTATTCTCTCGGTGTCTGCCCGAAGCGCTTTTTAAAAGTCCGGTTAAAATAAGACAGATTTTCAAAGCCCACCTCCGAGGCGATGGCGAGGATGGAGGAGTCGGAGGACAGTAAAAGCCGGGACGCCATGGTGAGCCGGTATTCGTTGAGATATTCAATGAAGGATGTTCCCATAGTTCCCTTAAAATATTTCATAAAATGAGATTTGCTGATTCCGACTTCTGACGCAATTTCCTCAATCGTGATTTTTTCCATATAATTATTTTCGATATATTTTAAAATCAGCTTCATTTTTTCGAGAGAACGGCGGTCCCTGGAATTTTGGCTGCCGTCCGGCAGTTCTTTCGAGCGGCATTTATGAAACAGAATAAAAAACAGCATGAAAAGCTGGCTTTTAATGAAAAGCTGGTAGCCGGGCGGACAGGTTTTGCAGATTTCATCGTTGGCGTCCACGCAGGCGGCAATTTCCCCGTAATGCGGGCTGTCCGGCGTAAAGAGCAGCGGTACCGGGATATTGCCGGAGAGCAGCGGAAGAAAATAGTCGGTGTTGCAGGTGTCCGTTTTTTTCGAAATCAGGATGTTCGGGTGAAAAATGATATTTTCGTATTCCATGGACGCTCCGTCGGATTGTCCGATGGAATGGAGCTGCCCCGGAAGGATGAGAGCGATGGTTCCTGCGGTGACGGTGTGCTGCGTGAAATCGACGGTAATCGTTCCCCGGCCTTTTTTGATATAGATAATCTCCATCTCGTCGTGCCAGTGAACCGGGACGTAATTAAAGTCCAGCGGAATGGAGCACAGATAGGTGATGTAAGGGAACAGCGGGTCCCCATGTGGAATTTTTTCCTGGTAATTTTCATATTCTAAGATATTCATGATAGGATTGTACCACTTTTTGACGTAATATTACAAGAAAAATCGTGCCCCGATACATATAATAATGCCATAAACAATGATTTTGCGAAAAAATGCGAAATCTATCTGCAAAATAAAAAGTAATGTTGGGGAAACAAGGTTATGGCCGCGCACGAAGCTGCGCAGAAAAGGAGGAAAACATGAAGTTACAGGAAATCGTATCCAAAAGATACGGAAAAGAGATTGCACAGTGCAGCAATGAGGAGCTTTATTATGCATTGCTCGAAATGACCAAGGGAATGGCAGAGGAAAAAGTCAGCAATGAGGGAAAGCGTAAGCTGTATTACATTTCCGCGGAGTTTTTGATTGGAAAATTATTATCCAATAACTTGATCAATCTCGGCATTTACGAGGATGTAAAAAAATTGCTTGCCGACAACGGAAAAAGCCTTGCGGAAATCGAAGAGGTTGAGCCGGAACCTTCTCTTGGAAACGGCGGTCTCGGACGTCTTGCGGCGTGCTTTTTGGATTCCATCGCAAGCCTTGGCTTAAACGGCGACGGTGTTGGTTTAAATTATCATTACGGACTGTTCAAGCAGGTATTTAAAAACAATCTGCAGAATGAAACGCCGAATCCGTGGATTGAGAAAGAGAGCTGGCTGACCAGAACAGATGTGACCTACCCGATTCAGTTCGGCGGTTTCACCTTACAGTCCAGATTATATGACATTGATGTAATTGGTTACGATAACCGCACAACGAAGCTGCATTTATTTGATGTGGAAACCGTAGACGAAAGTCTGGTTGGCGAGGGCATTGATTTTGATAAAGAGGACATTGCAAGAAACCTGACCCTGTTTTTATATCCGGATGATTCCGATGATAAAGGAAGAATCCTGCGTGTTTACCAGCAGTATTTTATGGTCAGCAACGCGGCCAGACTTATCATTGACGAGACGCTTGCAAGGGGTGGCGACCTTCACAAATTAAACGAGTATGCTGTGATTCAGATTAACGATACGCACCCGAGCATGGTGATTCCGGAATTAATCCGTCTTTTGATGGAGCGCGGAATTTTGATGGACGAGGCGATTGAGATTGTGACAAAGACCTGTGCGTATACGAATCATACGATTCTCGCGGAGGCACTTGAAAAATGGCCGATGCATTTCCTGGAGAAGGCTGTACCGCAGCTTCTGCCGATTATTTATGAGCTGAACAGCCGCGTGGTAAGAAAATATGACGATAAGTCCGTGGCAATCATCGATGATGAGAAACGCGTTCATATGGCGCATATGGATATTCATTACGGCTACAGTGTCAACGGCGTGGCATATCTTCACACGGAGATTTTGAAGAATACCGAGCTTCATAACTTCTATAAGATTTACCCGGAGAAGTTTAATAATAAGACCAACGGTATCACCTTCCGCCGCTGGCTGCTGCACTGTGATCCGGAGCTTGCGGAGTTAATTACCTCCCTGATTGGAACGGGCTACAAGAAGGATGCGGCAGAGCTGGAAAAGCTGGGCGCTTACGTGAACGATACGGCTGTGCTTGAGAAGCTGCTTGCCGTAAAGAGCGCAAAGAAAGCGGAGCTTAAGGCGTATCTCGCAAAGACACAGGGCATTGAGCTGGACGATAACTCTATTTACGATATTCAGATTAAGAGACTGCATGAGTATAAGAGACAGCAGATGAACGCGCTCTATGTCATCCACAAATATTTTGAAATTAAGGCAGGGAAAAAACCGGTTCGTCCGATTACCGTAATTTTCGGTGCAAAGGCGGCTCCGGCATATGTGATTGCAAAGGACATCATCCATTTGATTCTCTGCTTACAGACTCTGATTGCGAACGATCCGGAGGTTTCTCCGTACTTAAAGGTAGTGATGGTAGAGAACTACAATGTAACCCTGGCGGAGAAATTGATTCCGGCTGCGGATATTCACGAGCAGATTTCTCTTGCGTCCAAGGAGGCAAGCGGCACTTCCAACATGAAGTTTATGCTCAACGGCGCGGTTGCCATCGGAACGATGGACGGGGCAAACGTGGAAATGCATCAGTTTGTTGGTGATGACAATATTTACATTTTCGGCGAGTCCTCCGAGGAGGTCATTGCACATTACGAAAAAGCGGATTATGTTTCCAGAAGCTACTATGAGAACGATGAGGACATCAGGCGCGCGATTGACTTTATTGTCAGCGATGAGATGATGGCAGTCGGCAACAGGGAGAACCTGGAGCGCCTTTATAACGAGCTGTTGAATAAGGACTGGTTCATGACGCTTCCGGATTTCAGGGATTACGTAAAGACCAGGGAGCGCATTTACGCGGATTACGAGGACCGCATGGCGTGGGCGAAGAAGATGCTTGTCAATATCAGCAAAGCCGGATTCTTCTCCTCTGACCGTACGATTGCGCAGTATAATGAGGATATTTGGCATCTGTAAAAATACGGCCATTACAAAAAAGGAACTTGCACCTTGCGGTGTGAGTTCCTTTTTTTGGTAATGGAAGATATAGACGTATCTATATCGGGTTGTTATTCCTTATCCTGCGGAATAAAATAGTACCGGGAGAAAAGAAAGGATGAAAAACAAATCATATGAATTATATTGATATGCACTGTGACACTTTGGCTAAGGCATGGCTTGGTGGAGAAAAGACAGCAAAACGTCTTCGCGGGACGATGGTCGATGTGGAAAGACTGCGCAAAGGCGGGGCAAAAGCGCAGTTTTTTGCAATGTTCCTGCCGCAGAAGAGGGAAGACAGCTGGTTTTCGCCCGAACAGGAAAGCGGCCGGTTTTCCATGGAGCAGACCGGGCAGGCGTTAGAGGGAATGTATCGGGTATACTGTGATACGATGGAAGCCTGCAAGGACACCATCGCCCCGGCGCGCTGTTATGCGGATTTGCAGAAAAACTGGTCGGAAGGGAAAATATCCGCGTTCCTTACGATAGAAAACGGCCATCCCGTATCCGGGAAAATAGAAAATATCGAACGGTTTTACCGGATGGGCGTGCGCTTAATCACCCTGACCTGGAACGATGCAAACTGCCTGGGATACCCTCACTCCGCAGATCAAAAGGAAATGGCGCGGGGGCTCACAAAGTTTGGGCGCGAGGCGGTTGCTTATATGGAAACGCGCGGAATCCTTGTGGATGTGTCCCACCTGTCGGACGGCGGATTTTATGAGGTTGCCGACATTGTGAAGGGTCCCTTTGTGGCGTCCCATTCCAACTGCCGGGCATTGGCCACGGCAACGAGGAATCTGACGGATGAAATGATTCGGGTGCTGGCGGAGCACGGCGGCGTTGCGGGGCTGAACTTTGCGCCTGCCTTTTTAAACGGAAAAAAAGGGGATAAGGTCAGCCGCATAGAGCGGATGTGTGACCATGTCAGGCATTTGATTCGTGTGGGCGGTGCGGAATGTGCCGCAATCGGGACGGATTTTGATGGAATCGAGGGGCAGTTTGAAATTTCGGACTGTACCGGAATGGAATTGCTGTTTCATGCACTGCACCGGAGAGGTTTGAGCGAGGATATGCTGGAGGGGCTTGCCTGGCGGAACGCGGCGCGGGTCATCAAAGAGGCTGTGAAGTGAGAATTGTATTTTCCCGGGGATACTGCTATAATTAACTCGTGGTATGCCCTGGTGTATGGGCAGAGGCACAGTATGGAGTAAAGGAATTATAAAAATTATATGAGAAAACACAGATTACCATATATCCTTGCCGGGGCGGCGCTTGCCGCCGCGCTTCTTGCGGGCTGTACGAACGAACGTCTCGAGAATGAGATGGCTTACCGGAAAATCGGTATCAACAGCATGCAAAGCGGTGATTACGAAGGGGCGGTCGCGGCCTTTAACAGTGCTCTTTCCCAGTGTGTGGGGGAAATCGGGGAGCTTGAAATTGACATCTGCTATTATAAGGCGGCGGCGCAGTATGCGGGCGGCGACACAGAGGGAGCGCTTGCCACGTATCAGGCGATGCTCGATTATGATGATAAAAACGGCGACGCGTATTATCTGAGAGGGTGTTTAAAGCTACAGAACGGTGACAGCGAGAGCGCCCTTTCCGATTTTAACAACGCCGTAAAATACAATTCCGATGATTTTGAGCTTTATGTTGGCATTTATGAAAATCTCGCCACTCATAATATGGTTTCCGAGGGGGAAGAATACTTAAATCAGGCATTTGAGATTAAGGGAAATTCGGCGGACCAGCTTACCTGGCGGGGAAGAATCTACTATCTGCTGGGGCAGTATGAAAACGCGCAGACGGAGCTTACGGCAGCGCTGGAAAAGGACAGTTCCAGGGCAAATCTGTACCTTGCGCAGGTATATGAGGCCCAGGGTGACTCTGCCAATGCGGAAAAATATTATCAGGCATACGTGCAGACCGGGACGGCGGATTCCGTGGCGATGAATGCCCTGGCGGAAATCGAGATGGAAAAGGGAAATTATACGGCGGCGCTTGATTATATCAATCAGGGACTGGCGATGGAGGAAGTTACGAACCAAAAGGATTTGATGTCGAATCAGATTATTGCCTGTGAGTATACGGGAGATTTTGCGAAGGCATGGAGCGTCGTGCAGGAGTACGTGACGCTTTACCCGGAGGATGAGGCGGCGCAGAGAGAATATATCTTTTTAAAGAATCGTCAGACACAGGAGAGCACCGGGGAGGTGCAGGAACTGCAGGGCAGTCTTGAAGAGACGACGGAATCCGCAGGTTCCACGGAATCTGACACATCGGCGCAATAAAAGTGTTACGTGCAAGCGCGGGGGAGGGATTTATGGCAGAAGGTTTTGCAATCGAAGAAACAGAGGAGCGTGTGATTCTTGTCGGAGTCTCGGGCACGGACGATGACGGCGGGGAGTTTTCCCTGCGGGATTTTGGAGAGGATTCCCTGGACGAGCTGGCGGAGCTTGTGAAGACGGCGGGGGCTGCCGTGGTCGGAAGACTGCTTCAGAAAAGGGAGCTGATGCATCCCGGCACCTATGTCGGTACGGGAAAGGTTGCCGAAATTAAGGAAATGGCGGAACGGCTTGGCGCAACCGGAATTGTCTGTGATGATGAGCTTTCCCCGGCGCAGCTTAAGAACCTTGAACAGGCGCTCGAGGTAAAGGTCATGGACCGGACGCTGATTAT
>CALWBG010000026.1 GCA_944375975.1 uncultured Roseburia sp. | reverse complement strand
GGATATGGTGGCCCCGGTCGTCGGGGAGACAAATTTATTCATACAAAGCTGCTGCATAATCAGTCCCGCGACGCTCATTCCGACTCCGGTACATAAAATTGCCAGGAGTCTCGGCAGGCGGGAAACAAGGAATATTTCCAACTGTCCAATCTCCCCCGTCAGAAGTCCCGTCAGATTCAAATCAATCACGCCGACAAACAGCGACCCTGCCGAAAAAATCAAAAGCAACACCGCCAGAATGACGGATGAAGCATATTTTTTCATAAAGTACCCTCCTTTTACTCCGAAAAAGCAGCAAAAAGCGCGTAACATGGGAGTTTAAACCGGACTTACATGCTCTCACATTGCGCATTTTCTATCATGCTGCAACGCTTTTTGGCGCTGCCATATTTCGTCTGTTGTTTTGGTTAGTTTTAACTAACAAAAGAGACTATAACAGTTCGCTTACGCTCTGTCAATCGAAAAAACGTTATTGACTTTTTCTCTCATTTTATCCTGGGAAACAGTTTTTCATAATATTTAAAGGCAGAACCAAAAACGGTCCTGCCCTTAAACAAATGATAGCATTACAGCGCCAAAATGATATCCGGCTTTCTGATTCCAGCCTCTATGTCCTTTTGCAACCGCGCTCTTAATGCATTTTGATTGCAAATCAGCGAAATCTGTTTTGTTTCACATTTCATATGTTATACTCGGATATTCATACATTTTCAATATCCGAGTATAAAAATACAATTATTTCATACACTAAATGGAGGTGAATCAGATTGTGATAAGCTATGATCCCCTGTTTCAAACAATGTCACAAAAAAATATTACTTCCTACGCGCTGTTCAAGAAGGGTCTCTCAAAAGCAACCTACTATTCTATAAAAAAAGGAAACAGTATAGCCAATCATCATTCCGTGGTCAAATTCAGTCCGTTCACCCAATCTATGATATCGCTTTCCGCGTCTGATACGCTGTTGCGGGAAATAGCAAGACCGTCAGAAATGACCGTCGCGTTCGGCTGCAACTCAGATATTGTCTGAATCGTTCTCGAAAATCCGCTTCCACCATGAGTCGTAAACGGAATAATGGTCTTGCCGCTAAAATCATATTCCTCAAGGAATGTATACAGCGGCATGGGAAGATCCGAATTCCAGTTGGGGTAACCTAAGAAAATCACATCATAGCTGTCAAGATTTTCTATATGTGCCGCAAGCTCCGGTCTTGCGTTTTCAGCCTTCTCGTTATAGGCAAACTCCAAAAGCGGATCATGCGTCGTGGGATATTCCTGCACGGTTTCGATCGCAAACAACTCTCCGCCCGTTTCCTGCTGGATAATCTGCGCGATATACTGGTTATTTCCCAAAACCTCCCCGTCCACTGCGACACGGCTTGCACTGGCTACCGTATCCACACCGTCTGTTTCCATTACGGAGAAATATGCGATCAAAATATTTCCGCTGCCGGCCTCCGCGACAGTTCCTGTTTCCGTGCTGCTGTCAACATCATTCCCGGTCTCTGCTGCCGGGGCCGAGGTTTGATTCTCCTGCCGTGTATCCTCCGTATTATTCTGATTGCTGCTGCCGCAAGCCCCCAAAGAAAGAGCCAGCATAGCAGAAAAAAATATGCCCAAAATTTTTAACAGATTCTTACTCATTTTCACTGTGACCTCCTTCATCATCCACTAATTCCAATCGCACTGTTCCTGATCCGCCCGCCATTGTCTCCCTTATTCCAGTAATCCAAGCTCACGAAGCTAGGGCTCGATATCATCCGGATTATTCGCGGTAAGCCCCTCTGCAATCTCGGCATCCGGGCAAAGCTCATGGAAAATGTGAAGACTGTTGTCTATATCATCACTGGCGCTGGTGCAAAACGGAATAATTGTTTTGCCGGAAAAGTCATTGTCCGCAAGGAACGTCGCTATCATCGCCGGGGCTTCATCCCACCATATCGGATAACCCACAAAAATGGTGTCATAAGCCGCTATGTTATCCACGGATACCGTAATCTCCGGGTGCACGCCATCGAGAATTTCTGCCTCGGCTTCCTCCTGCAAATCCCCATATTCCTCGGCGCGCTGAATCTCAGCCAGGCTGCCGCCCGTGTATTCGGCAATTTTCTGCGCCACTTCCTCGGTATTGCCCGTATTGGAAAAGTAAGCAATCAAAATGTTTTCTGTTTCGGGAACCGCCTCGGAAACTTCGGTTTCCGTTTCACTTGCGGGAACCGCTTCGGAGGTTTCGGTTTCTGTTTCACTCGCGGCTGGCGCAGAGGGAGAAGAATCTACAGAAGAATTGCTGCTGCCGCAAGCTGCCAGCGCAAGGCCAAGAACCAGCGCCACGACAAGTATAAATATGCCTCTTTGTTTTTTCATCGTACCATCCTTTCTTCCTATCAGTTTACATGTTCGTTCAAATATTCCAGCATCCAGTTGATCGCCTGTTCTGCGTCATTTCCGTAAAATCCATGACCGGCTCCCGGTAAGACCTCCAGCCGGGCAGATTCATAAACCTCTGCCGCCCTTTCCGAACAGGAAAGGGGCACAATATTGTCGGCATCTCCATGAATCAGCAGAACATCTTTATCATAAGCGGAAATCGCCTCATAAATATCATAATCCAGAAGTCCTTCTGCATAGACACGTCCCACCGTCATCCACATCAGGTAATAGGTATCCGGAATATCTTCCACGCTTTGAAATTGTTCTTTTGCGTGATCCACCAGCACAAAAGCCGGGTACAAAAGGATTGCCCCTTTGATTTCTTCTTTGTTTGCCGCGGCTGTGACCGCCGACACGGCACCTCCCTGACTTGTTCCCATCAGGAAAATATTTTCTTCGTCCACATAAGACTGCTCCTGCATCATGCGAATCACCGCTTCCAAATCCGCCTGCTCGGTAAAAACAGACATTTCCAGGGTGGAGCCGTCGCTCCTGCTTCCCGGGCTCCCGCCGCAGAAGTCAAAGCAATAGACCACATATCCTTTTTCGGCGAGGGCTTTGGCATATTGCGTGCCAACCTGATAGTTACCGCCAAAGCCATGAGAAAAGATAAGCGCCGGCATTTTCTCACCCGCGCCCTGCGGAACATATATCACCCCGTAAATCTGATTTTCATCCCGTTTGGCATAAAGCTCCCTCGTGTCATATTCATATTTTAAAGTTTCGGTTGTCTGCCCGCTTTCTTCCTCAAAAGCCGTTTTTTCGGAAACAGTTTCCGCTGCCGGAGGCTCATGCTCCCCCTGTGCGCAGCCGCCGAATAGGACTGAAATAAGCAAGCCCATGCAAAGCAGCACGATATAACCTTCTTTTCTCATTTTCACCCTCGATCCTTTGCCGTTCGCTGTATCCTTTATAAGCACTCCATAAGAATCTCATAAATCTCATCCCGGCTGAGCTCTCGGGGATTGCATTTAATAATATTACAGGTATCAGCCACCTGACGCAGTATCTGAGGCGTAATCTCTACTCTCGATTTGAGTTCTCCCATTCTCGTGGGAAGCCCGCACTCCCTGATAAAGTCAGCCAGAGCTTCTATTCCTTCTTCTGCTGTATCTGCGCCAAACACTTCCTTTGCAAACCGGGTAAACTTTTCCGGCGCGTCTTTCACAATATGACGATAATAAGCGGGATGAATCACCGCAAGACCCTGCCCGTGGTTGCAGTCAGTATAGGCCCCCAGCTGATGTTCCATCTGATGCGCCTGAAAATCGGTAAGACGACCGCATTTGAGTATTCCGTTCTCCGCCATGGCAGAATCCCACATCAGGTTGCTCCTTGCCTCCATATCATTGATATTCACAAGCAGGCGGCGCATATTGACGACGGTATTCCGCATGATTGCCAGCGCCACGTCATCAGACACGTTATCCTGATCGGAGCTTCCCAAATAAGTTTCCATTGCATGGCTTAACGTATCAAATGTCCCGGATAAAACCTGCATGGGAGGTACGGACATCGTATATGCCGGATCGAGAACGGCAAAGGCAGCACCTGTTCCGAAAACCGGGCCCTTCCATTTCTTTTCCTCGTAAGTGATTACTGCCCCCGCATTCATTTCCGCGCCTGTGCCGGAAGCGGTGACAACCGCGCCCATAGGAATTCCGGCCGCAGGAAATTTGCCTTTGCCATACTCCATATCCCAAATATCCTCGTCGATCACCGCCTGTGCAGAAACCACTTTGCAGCAGTCGATCACGCTGCCGCCGCCCACGGCCAAAATGAAGTCCACGTGATGTTCACGTACAAGCGCAGCACCTTCCTGTACCTTGGCATAAGTAGGATTTGGCATAATTCCGGAGAAGTCCACCACCTTTTTACCTGCCTGCTCAAGAATTGTCTTGATCTCATCATAGACACCGTTCTTTTTGATCGAGCCGCCGCCATAAGCCAGCATGACGTTTTCGCCAACCCTGCCGAGCTCTGCACCGAGGGCCTCCGCCGCGCTCCCTTCACCAAAATATACCTTTGTGGGATAAGAAAATGTAAATTTGTTCATTGTCGTTTCCTCCTTATTGATTTTCCATTTTTTCTGAAATCTGGCAATTTGCTTCCACAATCTCCTTCAAAGAAATATGCTCGTTACGATAGCGTGCATCCGGATTCTTTTCCGGAATTGTCAACTGAATTGCTTTCTGCGGACAGGCATGGGCACAGGCCAGACAGGTCTGGCAGTTCCCCGGAATATGAACGGCTTTGCCATCCACTACATGAACGGATGCGGCCGGACATACCTTTTCGCAGACCCCGCACCCAATGCAGGCGTCTGTCACCCGCAGAAGGTGCTGCCACACATCCGCCGGCATGCGGCTCATGTTATCAAGGAACTGACGATGCGCGGCACGATCCGTATCAGTTACCTCTGCAATCATGTTTTTGCGGGCATTCAAATCTGCCAGAATTACAGCCAGGTTTTCATCAATTCCCTTGTCAATTTTTTTCTGTTCATTCATGTCAAAGCCCGGCAGCCAGTTATCCACCATCATAATGACATTAATGTAACTGACCGAAATACCGCACTCATCACAAAGCTTTTTCGCCAGCTCGGCGGCTCCGCCATGCCGGTTTCCATAAGTCAGAATCATATAGAAATAGTCCGTGTGAAAAACGAATTCTTTCATAAACTCCCTGACCATAGGCGGAACCTCATGCCCGTAAACAGGCGCAACGATACCGATGCTGTCTGCTGTAAATTCCCGCTGTTTCCCCCGCATAACCTGCGGTATACTCAGAGGATTTTCTTCTATTTGCTTCGCAATATACAGGCTGTTGCCTGTGCCGGTAAAATAGAATACCATAGCGCATCTCCTTCCTTGCATCATTGTTTTGATTATGTTATAATTCGGTTGTCACTTCCGATTGATACTACCGATTATATTCTCCGGTTGTTACAACCGGTCAAGAGGTTTTTTCAAAAAGATTGGGGGAAATACCGTTATGTATACGATGAAGCAAGTCTGTAAGGAAACGAATATGACTTATCAGGCTTTGAAATATTACTGTAACGAGGGCCTGATTCCGAATGTCAAACGCGACGACAATAACCACCGTGTTTTTGATGACCGGGACTTGAAGTGGATTAAAGACCTTGTCTGCTTAAAGAAGTGCGGTATGAGTATTCAGGAAATGAAAATCTATCTGGACTTATGCTTGCAGGGGCAGTCTACCATTCCCCAGCGAAAAGAAATGCTTGCTCAAAAACGCGAAGCTTTATTGGATTCTATCAAAGAGCTGCAGGATTGCGTTGATTACGTAGATTGGAAACAGGGATTTTATGACGATGTGCTTTCGGGCAAGCGCCCTTATATCAGTAATTTAATTCGGGTTGAAGAATAATTCAGAAGGAAAACCGTGTATCCGTCATGCACACTGCATTGTTGATACACGGTTTTTTTGCTTTTATATACAGAACAGGGATACGGATTACCAGACAACTTTATATAAATATAAACTTAAAAAAAAGTAATATAATTAAGAAAGCAAAGACAATTTTTTCCGTTTTACAATATCGTTGCATAGGAAAGTATTTTTTCCTACAGAAAGAGTAAATCATAGTGCACGCGATTGAAACAGAAAAAAACACCTTAAAGCTCATAGTATCTATATACTCTGGAAAGAACATCATAATAGACCAAAGAAGTATAAGTAAAAGGACTATTATATAATGGAAAATTTTTTGAATCTTATTACTATGCATATCAATCATCCCTTATATACGTTCAAAAACTCTCCATACTTTTGGATATTCTGTCGTATTCTGTACAATAGTATAGCGTACTGCCGAAATAGTTCCATTAATGATGTCTTTATAAGCCTCTTTCCACCATTCTTCTCGTTCCTGCTGAGCCCATTGTGCTAGTGTTCCCAGTATATCTGCAGCGAATATAAAAATGTTAGCCTTTTTTGATAATTTAATTAGACCTGCAATGTCAGCTGCAGAGACCGTCCATCCAAGACCTGTGAGCCATTTATCAAATGCACCAGATCCTGATGCAGCATCGACAACTGCTTTAATATCACTTTTGTACATATAACTTTGATATTCGATAGGTCCCGGAGGTAATGCACGGGAAGTGGCAGAAGATTTACCAAGGGCTTGTTGAATTTCATTTTTACGAAATTCAGGGTCGGAATCTAAACGGTTTTGATATGATTCTACTTCAGATTCAGGAATTGATACAACAATAAAATAGTCATCGGTTGAATCAATAAGAATATCCTGCATATTGGGTGACTCCGTAATTTGTTTCGTTTCTGCGGCAAAAGCAACTGTAGGACAGAGTAAAGAGAGACACAGTACAAGACTTATTAATTTGCTTAATTTTTTCATAGAAATACCTCCATTCTTTAAAATTGACATAAAAGGGTATGCTACTTATTTCGATAACCAACGGAATCACCTCTTTCTTAGATAAATTTACATTAAACCTATATCAATAGGCTCATAATATGATGGTACTATCACTAAATAAAGAGGGGCAGATATGACAGCAAAAAATTTCACTACTTCATCAAGATGATTATGTGCAATGCTGTATATCTGCATATAACTACATATATAGTAACATATATGTTTTTGTGATTCAAGTATATAAGCAAAATCCTCAATTGTAATCCAAAATTTCATACCTGCTATCCCGGATAAGTGTGAAAAGTGAATAGTGATTGAGGCAAAAAAAATTTTATTTTATATTTTATCTCCTGTACAATACACCACCCCCTTGATATCCTCAAAAGGACAGTTGCCTATATATGAACATAGAAATCGCCGATAAAACACCATAGAGCACTATAAGCAGAAACAGCATCGTAATGATACAGAGCAACAGCATCTTTCATCCACATTCATTCCATAAACGCCGGAGAGCACCGTAGGAATTTCCACGATAGTTGTAATTGGCGTCAGATATTTCATCACATTCCATTTCTACCAACCCAATTCCATAAGCCAATTATTTAACATTCTTTCCCTGTCCTTCTCCTGTGCCTCTGGTTCTGACGGACTTTTATATTCTCCTTTTATAGTACCATCCACAATATAAAGGACTCTGGAACATTTCGCTGCCACCTTGGCATCGTGAGTAACCATGATTATGGTAGTGCCTTCTTTATTCAATTTCGCCAGTTCTTCCATCACTTCGTCAGATACGGTTCTGTTTAATGCACCGGTAGGCTCATCCGCAAACAGAACCTTTGGCTTGTTAATCATACTTCTGCAAATGCAGGCTCTCTGAAGCTGACCTCCTGATACTTCATTGATATCGTTATCTGCCACTTCAATAATACCCAATTTCCGCATCAGCTCCTCACCGCGCATGAGCTTTTCCTTTTTACTCTCCGAAGTCTTTTTGCTTTCCATTGCAGGCAATACGATATTGTCTAAAATTGTTAAATTTTTCATCATATACATCTGCTGAAAAATAAATCCCATCTTATCCAGACGAAGTGCAGCAAGTTCTTTGCCTTTTAACTTTGTAATATCCTTACCGTCAAACATAACCGTTCCGCCGGTTGCTCCATCCATGCCCGACACCGCATATAGCAGTGTGGATTTACCGGAACCGGAAGGCCCCATAATTGCCACCATTTCACCGTCTTCTACCGAGAAATTCACATTTTTTAATACATTGTTCTGTCTTTTATTGACAACATATGTTTTACATAAATCCTTTACTTCCAATAAAGCCGCCATTTTTATCCTCCATTTCTTATTCAACGTTTGCCGTATCACTGCTCTTGATTGCCCTGGTATACAACGCCGTAATCCAGGTCACAAAGATTGTCATTACAAACACAATACCCGGATATACAATGAATATCTGCAACGGGTCAATATGATAGTCAATATCCCCGGCGCCCATCATTCCGAAAATCGGTGTAATACAAAGCTTTGTCATTGGAATCGACAAAGCCGCTGCCACAACCACTGCAATCAGTGCTGCCAGTCCGAAGCGATATACATGCCACCTAATAATTGCGCCATCCTTAAAACCGATTGCTTTTAAAATTGCAATCTGGCTCTTTTCATCCACGGTAAAGCTTCTCTCCATCAAAATGGTAACCAGAATGACTACCACAAGCGTGATTCCAAGAATCAGAAATTGTACGCTTTCCAAAGTGTCTGCCACCGCCGTACAATCAATACAGTATTCCGTAACATTCATAACCTTATCATTATTGTATAATTTCTTAATCCGTTCTTTTCGGAGTTCAATTTCTTCCTCCGACGGATTGTCCGTAAAATCAATTTGATAGGACATTGCACTGGAAATATATCGAAAATCCGTAGGCGCGTTTTCATGAAGTCTGATTACTTCTCCCAGCAAATTCATCGTCTGAAAATATGCCGTCACCATGCATTCCATATCTTCCCCACCATAATGAATGGTCATAGTGTCGCCGATTTTTGCTCCTGTCAGATCCGAAATCTGCGGGGTAATGGCAATTTCGTATTCATTCTGCGGCGGGATTCCCTCAGTATACGCATATTCTGTAATCTCCGTATTCATCCCCTGCTGACAGGTAAGGACATACCTGTTTCCGTCAAATGTAATATGATACTTATACTGTAATTCAATACACAGTTCTGCCGGCATTCCATCCTCACCAAGCTTCTCTGCCATCTCTTTCAGGTGCTCCTGCATACCTTCCTTAGAACCTGTATTCATATAGTCCATAACATCCGCAACATCCGTCACATAAAGATCACTTTCCGTTCCAAACATCGTAATCAGGTTCGGACTTTTCATGGTTGCCGTCGTATTTACCAGCATGAGTACAAATAACGTACAAAGCCCAAAAGAAATCATTATCGTCAGAAATCGCTTCGGATTACTTAAAATATCATTTGCAGCCATATAAAAGGCATTTCCCCCAGGACATTTATGAATCCGCAGAACACTTTTACTGCGGTATCTCTCTCCGGTCTGGCCGCTGCGGATGGCATCCAACGGAGAAGATTGCTTCACCTTTCCCGTATAAATCCATGCAAAAAGAACGATAACACACACCACTAAAACGGATCCCAGCATGTTAAGCAAAATCGCATGATCACTGCCAAGCATCATTTTTCTGCTGACGGAGTCCAGCAGCAGCCCGCCGAACGGAATACTGGCAATGAAACCGATGATGGCGCCGACAATCGCCAGCATCAAATATTTTACAATATATAAGCTCCGGATTTTCCCGTTGGAAAGACCGATTGCTTTCATCACGCCAATTTCACGAAATTCCTCCGTAATCGTAAATGTAATGGAAAATTTTAATACTACAAAGGATACAATAATCAGGCAGACACTTAAAATCAGCATGACGAATGCCACAACCATGTCCATGACATAGCACATTTTAATGGTAGAGCGTGCGCCGTCAAAAACCACATTCGAAACATCTGCCATTGCGGCCTTCATTTCCTGAATATCATCCGTATCAATGTAACAGATTTCACCTCTGTAATGATTGTAAATGGTTTCATTCTCAAGAAGTTTCCGCATATCCTCATCACTTAACAGAAATCTTGTATTTCCCATAAAATCAGAGCCAAGCAGTGCATCCTTTATGCTGCCGTCAAGGATAAAGGACATTTCCAGCCCCTCCACACCACTGTGCCTGAAACGGATTCTGTCTCCTTTCTCAAAACCATTCGCTTCCATAAAACTGCCTGACACATAAACATGTCCCGGTTCCACCCCGGTAACCGGCTCGTTCTCCATATCAAAAAAGGTAATTGCCGAATTTTCTATGGATTGATAAATCGTGGTATTTTTACATTCCACGGAGGAACCGTCTTCTGCCGTAATATCACCCTGTGCGCCAAATACCACGCGCTCCATACGATAGTCCTGTACTGCCGTTTCCGTTTCGAGCATTTCGTCCAGAGCGCCTACCGCGTTGTCACCCATGGTAATAATGACATAGTCACCTATACCGGCCTTATCCAAATAGTAATCTGTGCCGTTCATAATCGTTACCACATTATTGATTCCACTGGACACAAACATGCTTGCCAGCACAATGAACAAAAACAGTATGACATTCATTGTCTTTTTTCTTTTTAAATCTCTTTTCAGAATACGGAAAAACATGTATTGATGTTGTAGCATATATACTCCTCTCTCTCTCTTTCTTATGAACCCATCATACAGGAGCATTTATTAAATAATCCTTAAATACAAAAAGGACTGTTACAAAACAGTTGCATTTGAAACTGCTGTTTTGTAACAGTGCCTTCTGTCTTATGCCTTCCTCAACACTACCGTCACTCTGAAATTCTCATCTCTGATCTGCGCAAAAACCTCGCCGTCCATTTTACACATCAGGGTCTTACAGATATACAATCCCAGCCCGTTTCCTCTCACACCGTGGCTATTGCTTCCGCGATAAAAGGAATCAAAAATATTGGGCAATTCCTCTTCTTTCAATCTGTTGCCGGAATTCTCAATATGTACCAGTTTACAGTCTTCTTCATCCTCACTGTAAATGCGGATTCTTTTACCGTCACCGTACTTCATGGCATTCTCCACAATATTCTGAAGTACTTCAAGCAAACGGTTTTTATCCCCTTTTATCAGACACTCGGAGAACTCAGCCACATCAAATTCCGTATGAATGACAGCCAGCTTGTCTCTGTAATAAATTTCCACTGCTCTGATGATTTCTGATAAATAGCACTCACCCTGTGCCACTTCCAAATTCAGAAAATCTTCTCTGGAAGCAGTGACAATTTCGTCTATATATTTTTTAATTTCTTTCACATTCTTTGTGATTCCCTGCAGGGCTTCGTCTCTTTTATCCCGCGTATCATACAAATCCTCCGCCAGCGCCTTCGAATACAGCTCTATAGACGACAGGGGCGTCTTAATATCATGTGATAAAGAAAGAATCAACGTCTTTCTATCCCTCTGAAATTCCAATTCCCTGTTTCTGTTATCCTCCAGCTTCTCGCGCAGCATATCCATCCCCCAAAGGAAATGTCCAAACAGCTTGCTCTTTTCTTCTTTTACAGGCATAGATAAATTTCCTTTTGCCAGTTCGTAAGACAGGTTGCTCATGGCATGGAAGGGTTTTAAAACCTTTTGATACACATAAAAAAATACAATGCCGGTCACAAGCATCATGCCAAGCAACGCACCATTGATAAAAAAAAGCATTTCACCGCTTTTATTTATGCGATATTCAATGCGATACAATTTACCGCCTATTTCTTCTACTACATAATCGTTATTGCAGGCTTCGCCTGGCAAAAATTTGCTGACACTAATAATCGTTTCATATTTCGATAAATCCAGAGAAGCGATTTCTTCTTCCGACAGGTTCTGAGCCTCGATCTCCCGGACAACATGCTTCGCCTCCACACGGTACAGTCTTCCGCCGCTATTTGTGTTCTGATATATGTACAGACCGTTGCAGGACAGTACCAGAATCATTTCTATGATTAAAATCAGGCAGACAAAACCTTTATACCTACTCAAATCTGTACCCAACTCCCCACTCTGTAATGATATGCGCCGGTTTCTTCGGCTCCTCTTCAATCTTTTCCCGAAGCCACTTAATATGGACTGTCAAAGTCTGTAGCTCCGAATCGCTGTCGCTTCCCCAGACTGTAGAAAAAAGATATTCCTTTTTTAAGGTGACATTTTTATTCTCCATCAATAATTTCAGAAGCTCATATTCCTTCTCCGTAACATCAACTTTCCTGTTATCTACATACAAGTCCCGTCTTACGGTATTTAAGCGAATATTTCCCTCCACGATTTCTTCCTGCGCATACTTCCGCTTAAAAATCCCCTTAATCTTGGCAATCAAAATATCAATATCGTAAGGCTTTTCAATATAATCATCCGCACCTAAATTTAACCCCTTCAGCTTGTCATTCTTCTCTGTTTTGGCACTTGCAATCAGGATATGGGTGTTAGAGCTCTCCCTGATTTTAGAGCAAACCGCAAATCCATCCATGCCGGGAAGCATAATATCAAGCAGAATTAATTTCGCGCCATACTTTTCATATATATCAATTGCTTTTTCTCCGGTATCCGCAATGCTCACCACATAATTTTCTTTTCTTAAAAAATCACATAGCAAAGCGGCTATTTCTATATTGTCTTCTACAATCAAGATATCTAACACTATGCTTCCTTTCTTATACAAAAGTAACAAAACGGCTATAGCCAGCTTACAATCTTTTACTTGTTTTTCAAAAAATCATTTACAACCTTTATCCATCTTTCCGGCTGATAAATCACCTTGTAACAGTGTATATCTCCCTTAAAACAAACGATCTGCTTTGATTGTTGACACCTTGAAGCTCTCCTCCCGCAAAAACCGAGTTTACCATATTTTCTACAGACTTGTCGGTAATTAAATCTGCTATTTTCTAGTAGCTTTCCAGATATTTTTCCGGAAGAAAATATTTCTTGTGATTTTCAATAACCTTAGCATCTCTGAGTTTGGATTTATGTATGATACTTTTGTAATTATTTATCATGATATTCACAGCAAGCTTCGGACATTTCACCAAAGGTGCTCCATCTATAATGAGATTTAACATTTTTATCTTGCCGCTTTTCCATATCTCGTGAACGATTTTTCCACCAAGAGAAATGCCACAAATAACATCTATTTTATCAATGTTAATCTGGTAAATCAAAATATTCATCTGGCTTATCAACAAGCAATGAAACAGTCTCTTCGCTACATTATAATTCACTGTCTTGAAAGTAACACGGCACACTCAACATGTGATAGTTAGGCTATAAGTAATTACCTTCACCCAGATTTTTTAGCCGCTCAACATCCATCGTAAAGCCTTTTATCATATTCAGATTTCCCTTTTTGAAAAATGTCAGATATTTCTTTCCTTCCACATTCACCAAAATCCAGTTCTGATAAGACTAAATCGTAAACAAGTAAACCTGGCGTGTTTCGTTTCAGTTCCATTAACGTATTGCCGGACCTGTCATAAATTGCAGTAGGTGCAGTTTGATACGGACCAGTTGCATTGACAGACAACGTATGACACACATTTTCAACTGCTCTCGTTCTGATATGTGCTTTCATCAAATCGTATCGTGCGATATCATCATTATCGGATACATCATAGAACATAACAATATTCAAATCTGTTCTTTCCCGGTATAACTCCCGAAAATATTCAGGGAACCTAATCTCAAAACAAATCCGAATCCCGATTTTTATCCCGTGAACCTCAAATACCCCAGTTTGATTTCCAGGGTGGAAATTATCTCTATCCCATCCCCATAATGCCCTTTTTTGATAAACATACCTTTCCACCATCGGCGTAAAAACAATCGCGCTGTTGTAATAATTATCATTCTCCCTCATAATAGCGCCTATAACAACATACATTTCATGTTTTTTTGCAAGTTTATCCAATTCATCACAGCATAATATTGCCTGTTCAAAATCGCAAAGAGACGAACTTGCAATATCATGCGGCGGATAGCCCGTAAGGGAACATTCCGGAAAAATCAATATGCGGATATTTTCCTGGGAGGCCCGTAAAACCGCCAGCTTTATTTTTTGAAAGTTTGACGCAATATCACCTGTAATCTGAAACTGATAAGCCCCTATTTTCATATACCCCCTGCCTCCGTCAAGACAATTTAAATCAAACTATACTAATACCTATCATGCAGCGCCTTTCTCACAAATACATTGTAGCTATAATATTCCTGATTTAATTCCCACAGCAATTCTTCCTCACTTGGTAAATACAATTTGTATTTCGAAGCAAAAATCTGTGTTCATTTTCGGGCAACGTATACTTAACTACAGACTGACTTTAATCTGCACACAAAACAATACCAATCGGCGGATTATCTCCTTCATTCATAAGTTCTCGTTCATAATAGTGAACATCCATCTGCCCTAAATCCTGATGTATTAAGTCCCCAATTTTAAAATATAATTATAAAATGCAACATTAATTCTAAAGTGAAATCCATCAAACGTTATTCTTTTCTGCCTCGCAACTTGCTCTTTATTTTTACTGGATAATAACCTTTCATAAAAGAAAGAATTTATCTGACGCTCAAGTTGTCTGGTACTCCATTGGGATTTTACAGCTTCCTGCATATAATATGCAAATCCACAGATTTGCCGACCGCCTCAAGACTTCGCTCTGACGGAACAAGTCTGAAGTCCCATCTGCCTCGACCTGTCACCTACCGGAAGCAAGGACTTATTTCTTCGCATTCCCCTCTAATTCCAGCATATACTTATCAAAATCAGACATAAACAATCTATCCTGAACAACACGATATTTTTCAAATTCAGTCTCAGCTTTTGCCTTGGCAATCTCTGCTGTGATTTTACCTGAATCCTGCAAGACTTCTCTATCGTCCGCCATCAGGAATAAATCCAGTCGCTTCGCCCAGTCCTCCATCGTCATTGGAATATGTCG
This sequence comes from uncultured Roseburia sp., assembly GCA_944375975.1. Lineage (GTDB taxonomy): Bacteria > Bacillota > Clostridia > Lachnospirales > Lachnospiraceae > Roseburia. The sequence continues at coordinate 4,058 of CALWBG010000026.1, read as the reverse complement.
CTCTGCACGGTCTTCTGCCAAATCCAGATATGCAGAAACGATACGCTCTAAAGAGCGCATTTCCTGCTCTGAAAGATAATTCTTTGCAATGCTGACATCACTTTTTACAATTTTCCCTTCCGGTGCTGATGCCCATGTGGTAAGTCCCATATGTGGCTTTTGGGCATCTGCACGTTCATAAATCAGCTCTGCTGCCGTATGTCCATGTACCGCATAATGCATCTTATTCTGCACCTTTGCGAAAAATAGCTTTGTCGTTTTCGCTGTGCGGTCATAGTCAAGTGCCGTTGCATAGATGTCCGTTATCTTCTGATAAAACCTACGCTCCGACAAACGGATTTCACGAATCTGCTCAAGCAATCGGTCGAAGTATTCTGTTGTAAGCACAGATCCGCCATTTTTCAGACGCTCATCATCCATGACCCAGCCTTTGATAGTGTAGTCCTTCACAATACCATTAGCCCATTTACGAAACTGCACTGCTCGCTCATTGTTTACCTTAAAACCAACAGCAATAATCATCTGAAGATTGTAATGCTTTGTCTCGCGAGTCACTTGACGTGAACCCTCGGTTTGAACTATCCGGAAATTCCGGATAGTTGAATCTTCCTCAAGTTCTGAGTCCGAATAAATCTTTTTGATATGCTCGTTGATTGTACGAACGTCCACGTCATACAGTGTGGCCATCATTTTTTGTGTCAGCCATATATTCTCATCCTCATAGCGCATTTCGATGCTGTTCTGCTGGTCGCCGATAGAGGCAACATAGGTCAGATATTCCGCTGCGCTGGAACGGATGGTTATTTCATCTTTTTTCTGTCTCAAATAGGATTCCTCCTTACCCAACACCAAGTGCCTTGATTTGGCGCTATTATAGAATATCAAACATCCGTCTTCTCGCCAAATTCAAATCTTGCCTTGCCTGCTACAATAGCTGCAATAGCAACTTCCTCTTCTGTCTTATCAGGATACTTTTCAGACGGCCATTCCCAGACATACTCCAGTATTCCAAAAAATTCTCCAACGCGTATGGCGCACAAATTCGGCTCCCCAATAAGGACTGAGTACTTTATATTCTCATTATCAAGTCGACGACAGAATTCTTCACACTTTTTTATCTCATCCAAACTAAACGGCTTGTCTTTGATTTCAAACCATCTATTCAAGCTGGGAATATAAAAGTCTGGAAGATATCTGGTTCCGTCCATTTCAAAGCCTTCAATTTCATATTCATAAGTCAAGCCGATAGCATTGAAAAAGACTGCCCAGCGTGCTTCAAGCCGACTGCGAAATCGGTGTCCGTCATACTCAGTTTTAATTGCTTTTATGTCATTATTCACCGAAAAATAAACCTCCACTTCCGCAGATGTCACCTAATCCATTCTCCGGTTTCAAGATTCACGAATTCTTCCAGCTTGATATCGGAATGGTAATCATCGCCATACTCACCAGCAAGTGTCTGCGTATCATGCTTGAACGATATGTTGTATAGCTTGCCTTTTTTTGTTTTCCGGATTAGGTCATTCTTTATGAAAAATTCAATGACGCGTCTATGTCCATCTATATCATCGTCATTAAGATAGAAGCATGAAACACCATCATCCTCATTACTGTGTTTACACTCTTCAACGATATTCTGTTCAATTGCCTCTCTGCATATTTTTTTCTACAAACTGCCTATCTCCGAAAAAACACATCCATTTTCCAACTTTTACTTCATCGAAATGTGGATCTATACCAGATTGATCGCGTCCGACATACTTCTCATCATTGAGTACAAGGTGATGGTCTACAAAAACAAACTGTCCGCTGTCAATCAGCTTATTAAATTCACGGTCAAAGCAATACGCCTTGAACAAGTCTGTGTAGGGAATTGTGAAAGTCTGATTTTTTCTAATGCTCTTTCTTCAAATGAATACCCACGAATATACTGTCCATCTACAAACGGGTATGCGCCTTCATCCTTGGAATAGCCTAAATCAATCGAACTTTTGATGGCAAAGTATCCGGTATTGATGGTGTTCAGTTCCTTTGCGGTAAACATATTTATCCTCCTTCCTGATACACAATCAATACTTTCTCGTCACTATTCCAATATCCAAATCACTAACTCAATTCTACGACGTCCAAACCGGCCACTCAACCCTCTGTAAATTTCAGTAGATATGTTTTATCCTAGGCTATTTGCAGTCAATTCCGGTCTCCTGCTCTGGAGGCGCAACGCCCGGAAAAATCCAGAAATCAAGCACTTTTTTGAGGATCAGTCCTGAACCCTTGACATCAAAACCACCGTCTCCACATGCCCCGTATTCCCGAACTGGTCCACCGCCCGCACTTTCTTTAACGCATATCCGCCTTCGCAGAGCCTCTTTACATCCCGCGCCATCGTCGCCGGGTCGCAGCTCACATAAACAATCCGCCCCGGCTGCATGCGAAGCATCGTTGTAAGGCACTTCTCGTCGCAGCCCTTGCGCGGCGGGTCCACCACGATAACGTCTGGATGCAGCATATCCTCTCCGTCGCCGCTGCCGCCCCGCTCATAAAACTCCGGGAGGACTTCCTCCGCTTTGCCTACAAAAAACTCTGCATTCGTTATTTGATTGAGCGCGGCATTCTCTCTGGCGTCCCGGATTGCCTGGGGCACAACCTCAACCCCGTAAACCTTCCCCGCCTTCTGTGCCAGAAATAAGGAGATTGTGCCGATTCCGCAATAAAGGTCCCAGACCGTTTCCTTTCCCGTAAGCGCGGCATACGCAAGGGCAAGGCTGTAGAGCTTCTCCGTCTGCACCGGATTCACCTGATAAAACGACTGGGGCGAAATATGATAGGCGACCGCCGTACCCTCGCAGGAAAAATCCCCGGTATTGCGCAGATGAATATAATCCGTAATATACGGTTTTCCCCAGATACACTCCGTTGTCTCCCCGAGAATGACGTTCGTTTTCTTCGTATTGTGGTTTACGGAAATGCTCGTCATTCCCGGAATTTTTATAAGTCGCTCAATCAGCCGTTCCTGCGCGGGCAGCTTCGTGCCGTTAATCACCAGGCAGACCATCAGCTCCTTCGTCGTAAAGCCATATCGTATCAGGACATGACGAAAAAGCCCCTTACCCGTATTCTCGTCGTAAGGAGCTGTGTGACATTCCTTTATATAAGCCAAAACCTCTTTCAAAATGCTCTGATTTTCCCGGACTCCAAGCTTACAGTCCGTAACAGGGATAATGGTATGGGTTCGCGCCGCATAAAATCCCGCGACCGGATTCCCGTCCTTGCCTCGTCCGATGGGAAACTGCGCCTTATTGCGGTAGCGGAACGGTTCCTCCATCCCCACAATCGGATCCATGATATCATCGACAAGCTCAGGCGCAAAGCCGCCGATTCGGATAAGACTGTCCCGCACCTTATTCTGCTTAAACACAAGCTGCTGCTCATAGGCAAGCGCCTGAATCTGGCAGCCGCCGCAGCGCCTGTGCAGCTCGCACCACGGCTCTACACGGAATCTCGACGGACTTATGATTTCCTCCACCCGCGCGTAGCCGTAATTCTTCTTCAGTTTCGTGATACGCGCACGGATTTCGTCGCCGATGAGTGCGTCCTTTACAAAAAAAGTCATGCCCTCATACCGGCCGATTCCCTCTCCGTCCACACCCATATCTTCAATCTTCAGTGAAATAATTTCATTTTTCTGCATAATGCCCTCATGCTTTATTTTCCCGAACGCCGGATATTGCTCTCCAGCAGGCGGTTATACCCCTGCCACTCCTGGTTATTCTCCGGCACATTCGCAAAAATCTCCCGAACCGTCTCAAGCTTCGCGTCCATATTATCGGCAAAGCTCAAGGCAAGCGCCTCCGCCAGTGCCGGTTTTTTCGGCGAACCGTATTCCAGCTCTCCGTGGTGCGCCAGAATACAATGCTTTAATTCATTCGCAAGCCCCGCCGGGAAATCCGGAATCGTGCGGATTCGCTCGCTGACCATCTCTGTTCCGATAATAATATGTCCCAAAAGCTGTCCCTCATCCGTATAATCATTCGCCGGAAATGTTGACAGCTCCTTCA
>CALWBG010000025.1 GCA_944375975.1 uncultured Roseburia sp. | reverse complement strand
AAGACACGCATCAATCTGATTTACCTGGCAGCGGGCTATGCGAGACGCTTCGGAGCAAATAAGCTGCTGGAGGATTTCCACGGAAAGCCTTTGTTTTCCCATGGGCTGACTGAACTGATTCGTTTCAGCGGGCAGCTTTTTCGAATGGAAACGCCGCCGTGTGAAGCACGCATTATCGTGGTCACCGCGTATGACGAGATTGCACAGGCGTGTGAACGTCTTATGGCAGACCGGGAAATTATGCCAAAGCGGATGACCGGATTGGAAATCATTGTTTCCTACAACCGCGGCCGCGCGAACAACGGTATTGCCTCAAGCATCCGCCGCGGAATTCTTTCGGCGGAGAATGCAAATATCCTGACGGAAAGAACGTCGTCAGGCAGCGGTACATGCGGGAAGGAACGTCCGACGGCAGAATACGATTTCTTTGTGCAGGCGGACCAGCCTTATCTGAACGCCGATTTGCTTTATTCTTTTCTTACGGCTTTTTTGCAGAGCGGCCGCCTTATCGGCACCATGACCTGCGGCGGCGTACCGCGCAGCCCGAATATTTTTTCCGCAAAGCTTCGGGAAGAACTCAAAGCACTGCGGGGAGAGCATGGAGGCAAAGACGTTTGGCGGGCGCATTCCGACGAACTGTTTTTCTGGCCGGTGGAGGAAGAAGCATATTTTACGGATATTGACACAAGGGAGGACTATGCGCATGAGAATGTATGATTGCATCGAGAAAAAGAAAGAGGGCAAAGCGCTCACCACGGAGGAAATCCGGTTTATGGTAAAGGGCTTTACCGACGGCGTCATTCCGGACTATCAGATGTCCGCCATGCTCATGGCAATCTGTTTTCGCGGTATGGACCGACAGGAAACCGTGGATTTGACGCTGGCAATGAGAGACAGCGGCAGCGTTTTGGATTTATCGTCTATCCCGGGCATTAAGGTAGATAAGCACAGCACCGGAGGTGTGGGCGATAAGACCTCCCTTGTGCTTACGCCTATTGTGGCGGCATTGGGCGTTCCGGTGGCAAAAATGTCCGGCAGAGGGCTTGGACACACCGGAGGCACCATTGACAAGCTGGAGTGTTTTCCGGGCTTTACCACGGAGCTTTCCCGGGAAAAATTTATGCAAAATGTCACAGAAATCGGTGTTGCAATCGCCGGTCAGACCGCAAATCTCGCGCCGGCGGACAAAAAGCTTTATGCGCTCCGCGACGTGACGGCGACTGTGGACGAAATGTCGCTGATTGCCAGCTCCATTATGAGCAAAAAGCTGGCATCCGGCAGTGATGCGATTGTCCTGGACGTGAAAACCGGAAACGGCGCTTTTATGAAAAAATACGAGGATTCCGTCGCACTGGCAAAAGCGATGGTATCCATCGGAAACCTTGCTGGAAAACGGACGGCGGCGGTCATTACCGATATGGATCAGCCTCTCGGCTTTGCGGTGGGAAATTCCATCGAGGTCATCGAGGCAATCGACACCTTAAAGGGAAAAGGCCCAAAAGATTTAACGGAGGTTGTATTCGCCCTCGGCGCGCAGATGCTTAAGCTTGCCGGAAAAGCGGACGGAAGGGAAGAAGCGGAGGCGCTTATGCAGTCCGTGATTGATGACGGCTCAGCGTTAGAGAAACTGGCCCAGCTTGTGCGGGCACAGGGCGGCGACGCTTCGTATGTCTATGATACCTCCCTGTTTCCAGGGACGGCGTTTACAAAAGAGGTCAGGGCGGAAACGGCCGGCTATGTGCACAGGATTCTTGCCAGGGAGGTTGGCAGCGCCTGCATGCTGCTCGGCGGCGGCCGCGAGACAAAGGAGAGCAGCATCGACACAAGCGTCGGCATTTTGCTGAAAAAGAAAAACGGGGATGAGGTAAGGCAGTCGGACACGCTTGCCGTTATTTACGGAAACGACGCGGACAAAACCGAACAGGCAGCCAGGCAGGTAGCCCGCGCCTATGAGATTTCCGCGGAAAAAAAGGAATGCCCGCCGGTAGTAAGAGCATATATTTCTGAATAATCATTCCTTAAAATTCATATAGTGATATATGAAGAAAAATCATAAAGAAAAACTGGTAAACAGCTTAGAGCTCCCGAAGGATCTGATGCTTGGGGCCGCGATTGTCACGGTAACCGGCAGAAGGGAGGTTCTTATATCAAACTATAAAGGAATCCTGGAATATGAGGATTCCTTTATCAGGGTTCAGACAAAAAATTGCAGGATTCTGATTTCCGGTTCACATCTTGCGATTGACTATTACACGAATGAGGAAATGAAAATTACCGGTTTTATCGAATCCATAGGGTATGAGAATTAGCGTATGCTTTTGTCGGTAATGAAATATTTCAGAGGCTACGTGTATGTCCGGCTAACCGGATATGCGCCGGAACGTTTCCTCAATCTATGCGGAAATCACGATATTTTAATCTGGAATTTAAAGCCCTGTGAGGACGGGTACTGTTTTTGCATCAGCGTTCAGGGATTTCGGAAGCTCAAGCCGATTTTAAAAAAAACAAGAACCAAAATTACCATTTTAAAAAAGAACGGCATGCCGTTTCAGGTGTACCGTTACCGCCGGAGAAAAGTCTTTGCGGCAGGATTGCTGCTGTTTTGCGGACTGCTTTATTATCTGTCCGGCTTTGTCTGGAATATAGAGGTAAACGGCAACTCCTATCTCTCCGAGGAAGTGATCCTGGATTTTTTGTCCGAGGAGAACGCCTCCTTCGGTACGAAAATTTCGGACATTGACTGCGCCGGGCTGGAGGAGCGGCTGCGCAGCCGGTATTCCGAAGTAATCTGGACCTCGATTAAAATTTACGGTACAAAAATGACGGTGGATTTACAGGAAAACCTTCTGCCGGAGGAACAGTATGAGCAGGCGGATGATACGGTGTATGATATTGTGGCGGCGAAGGACGGCGTGATTACGGAGATGATCACAAGGAGCGGAACGCCCTGTGTGACGGCGGGAGCCGAAGTGAAAAAAGGCGACCTTCTGGTTGGCGGAAGCCTGCCTATTCTAAACGATGACGGAGAGGTGGCGCAGTATCTTTACCGAAGCGCGGATGCGGACATCACGGCCCGGGTAGTTTATACCTACGAGGACGAAATACCGGAAACCTATGTCAAAAAGGTTCCGACCGGGAACCAAAAGACGGATTATCAGCTTACCGTGATGAATTACACCATAAAAAATCCATTCTTCCACACAAAGGAAGGTCTTTATGAAATCGTAACCGATATGAAACAGCTTCACATGACCGACAATTTTTACCTGCCGGTATACCTCGTAAAAAAGACATATCAGGAGTACGAAAATGTGGAACAAACCTACACCGAAGCGGAAGTAAAAAAGCTTGCTTCCGAAAATCTGAAGAATTATATTTCCGATTTGGAAGAAAAAGGTATTCAAATTATAGAAAAAAATGTTATTATAGAGAGAAAGAATCAAAAGTATGTGGCGAAAGGAACGATTGAAGCCTTAGAATCCATCGTTTCCTATCAGCCGACAGAAATCATCGAAATCACGAGTGAAGAAAGGCAACCGACGGATGAGTCTGACTGAAATATCATTGAATATACCGACTGACCATATGGCAAACGTATTCGGTCAGTTTGACACTTATATGAAAAAAATAGAACGCGCCTTAAATGTGACCGTGGTGCTTCGGGGCGAGAATATAAAGCTGATTGGTGAGGAACGCCGCATCCGAAAGGCGGCGGACGTATTTACGCAGCTTTTGGAGTTATCAAAACGCGGCAACATCATTACGGAGCAGAATGTCAACTATGCCCTGGCTCTGTTGGAGGAAGAAAAGGAGTCCGCCATCGTGGAAATCGATAAGGACTGTATCTGCCATACGATAAACGGAAAGCCGGTAAAGCCAAAGACGCTGGGACAAAAGCAATATGTGGATGCCATACGGCAGAAGATGATTGTTTTCGGCATGGGGCCGGCGGGAACGGGCAAGACCTACCTTGCGATGGCGATGGCGATTACCGCTTTTAAAAACGAAGAAGTCGGCCGCATCATTTTAACGCGCCCGGCAATCGAAGCGGGAGAGAAGCTCGGTTTTCTTCCCGGCGATTTACAGAGTAAGGTCGATCCTTATTTACGGCCGCTTTACGATGCCCTGTATCAGATTATGGGGGCGGAAAGCTTTCAGAAAAATATGGAAAAAGGCTTAATCGAGGTGGCGCCGCTCGCCTATATGCGCGGGCGGACGCTTGACAACGCCTTTATTATTTTGGACGAGGCGCAGAACACGACTCCGGCGCAGATGAAAATGTTTCTGACCAGAATCGGTTTCGGCTCCAAGGCGGTCATTACCGGAGACGCGACGCAGAAGGATCTGGCTCCCCAGACGGCATCCGGCCTGGACGTGGCGTTAAAGGTATTAAAGAAGGTGGAAGAAATCGGCATCTGTGAGCTTACCAGCAAGGATGTGGTGCGCCATCCCATCGTGCAGAAAATTGTCAAGGCGTACGAGGATTACGAGGAGAAACAGAAATCCGCCTCAAAACGGAAACGGGAGAAGAAGCAACGATGAATGATCGTCTTGTACCAAAGAGAGTTTTGAATCTGGCGCTGATGTTTCTGGCAACCGTGGCGGTGGCTGCGGTTCTCTGCGTGCTGCACGGACTTTTTCCAGACCAGTCTCTGTGCATCGCCGTTGTGGTGTTGGTCTATTTTGTTCTGTTTCTGTTTTTACTGGAATATAACCGCTCCAGGCGCAGGATTTCGAAAAACCGGGAAACGGATTACAAAAAAATATGGCTGGGATATCTTTCGGTCTGCCTTCTGGCAGTACTCTTTAGCTTCCTGCCGGAGTTCGTAAAGCCGGTAATTGTATTTCCGATGCTTATGACAGCTATCGGTTCCCGGGAGCTGGCACTTGCGTCCGGTATTTTCTGGAACGTTGTCCTCTGCCTTGTACTCGGCTTTACCGCACAGGAGCTGGCGCTTTACTGCCTGATGACGCTGTTTGGACAGATTCTGGCGGAGGCTGTCGGGGAGAAGCAAGCCGGTTTTTGGCACTGTACCGTAATATTCTGCCTTTCCGCAGTCCTTCCCGCCACTTTTTACTATCTGACCTATCAGGAGGTAAAAATGGAGCTGTTTGGGTACGGAGCGGCCGAGGGGGCCTTAACGGTAGTTTTCCTGCGTTTGGTGTATACGGGACTTGTAAAATCAGGGATGCTGAGGTACCGGAGGTGCTTGCGGATATTCTTGACGATGATTATCCCATGGTAAGGGAGCTTTCGGGCTTTTCGAAGCAGGAATACCAACATGCCAGACGCGTATCGAGGCTTGCGGCAAATTGTGCGAAGGTTGTAGGCGCCAACGAGCAGGTATGCGCCGCGGCGGGATTTTATTACCGGATTGGTATTCTGGACGGAGAACCCTTGCCAGAGAGCGGTATGCGGATTGCGCAAAACTGCTGTTTTCCCGAATCGGTCATACGAATTATCAGCGAATACAACGGTGAGCGGGAGCTGCCCACCACGATAGAATCGGCCATTGTACATATGGTGGACGGGCTGGTCAAAAAATTCGAGGTATTTGACAGCCGGACCATGTCGAGTGAATGGAATCAGGATATGGTCATTTACCAAACCCTGAATGAATTTTCCGCGAGCGGAATCTATGACCGCTCGGGGCTTGGTATGAATATGTTTTTAAAAATCAGGGAATATCTGGTAAAAGAGGATACAATCCTGTAGACAGGACTGTATGGAAAACGTTCAGAAATGGAGAGAAAATGAGTCTTTATATGGAAGAAGACGTCACAACGGATTTTCCGTTTGACGCAGAAGATACCGCAAAGCGTGTCACGGACTTTGCGCTGGAGCATGAGGGCTTTCCGTTTGAGGCGGAAATCAATCTGACACTGACAGACAATGAGGGGATTCGTGCCGTCAATCAGGCGCACCGCGGAATCGACGCGCCGACCGATGTTTTATCCTTTCCGTTGCTTTCCTACGAAACACCGGGGGATTTTTCCGGACTGGAGGATGATTACAGTGATAATTTTAACCCCGACACGGGAGAAATCATGCTGGGCGACATCATTATTTCCGTGGATAAGGTGAAAGAGCAGGCAGAAAGCTACGGACACAGCATGCTCAGGGAGTTTGCGTTTTTAGTTCTGCACAGTATGCTTCACCTGTTCGGGTATGACCATATGACAGAGGCGGAAGCGGCTGTCATGGAGGAAAAGCAGAGGGAAATCTTAAATGAGCTTGGCATTTTAAGATAGAAGAAATTGAGGTTAGTTGCATGGGTAAACAGAACAGAAAAAACAGCACAAGCTTTTTGGTACAGGGTTCGATTCTGGCCGTTGCATCGATTGTCAGCCGCATTATCGGGCTGATTTACCGGATTCCCCTGACACACATCATCGGAGATACCGGAAATAATTATTACGGCAGTGCTTTTAAAATATATAATATTCTTTTGATTATTTCATCCTACAGCCTTCCTCTGGCGGTATCAAAGCTGGTTTCCGCCAATATTTCTCAGGGAAGAAAGAAAAACGTCTACCGTATTTTGAAATGCGCGCTGATTTTTGGGGCAATTTCAGGAACAATGGCATCGCTGGTGCTTTATTTTGGAGCGGAATTTATCACTACAACGCTGATGAAAACGCCTTTAAGTATTTTTGCGGTACAGGTGCTTGTGCCCGTACTTTTGATCGTCGCGGTGCTTGGCGTTATGCGCGGCTTTTTTCAGGGACTTGGCACCATGATGCCGAGTGCCGTATCCCAGATTTTGGAGCAGATTGCGAATGCCATCGTAAGCGTGTGGGCCGCTTATGTGCTGGTATCCTACGGCGCGAAGGCGGGCGCCCTGCTCGGCAATAAGGAAAATTACGCGGCTGCCTACGGGGCGGCGGGCGGAACGCTCGGTACCGGCATCGGCGCTCTGGTAGCCCTCTTGTTCTGCACGTTTGTGCTTGTGGTATATCTGGGAGCCTTTAAAAAAAGGCTGAAAAAGGAGCGGCGCAGCAGCGTGGATTCCTATGCGTCGATTTTTCATCTCCTGATTATTACCATTATTCCGGTATTGTTAAGCAGTACGATTTATAACTGTAATTCTCTGATTGATGAAGCGGTTTACAAACATCTTGCCGCATTCCAGGGATATACGGAAAGCCAGTACGGCGACTGGAACGGTATTTACTCGGGAAAATATACAGTGCTGATTAATGTGCCGATATCCATCGCCTCTGCTCTGGCTGCGTCCTCGGTGCCGGCGCTGACCGCGGCTTATGCGGCGGGAAAACGGCAGGAGGCGAAACGGCAGATGGGAACGGCAACCCGTTTTATCATGGTGATTGCCTTCCCGTGTACGGTCGGCATGGGCGTTTTGGCATCCCCGATTCTTCAGCTTCTGTTTGGCGATTCCTCCGAGCTGTCGGCAAGAATGCTTCAGGTCGGCGCGGCTGCAATTTTGTTTTTCTCCCTGTCTACGTTGTCCAACGGACTTTTGCAGGGCATTAACCGGATGAAGGAGCCGATTAAAAATGCGGTGATTGCACTGGTGCTTCATCTGATTCTGCTTGTAGCGCTGATGCTGTTGCTGGATTTAAATATCTATGCCGTTGTCATCGCAAACGCTGCATTTGGTCTTATTATGTGTATTTTGAACGCGAAATCCATCCGCAAATACAGCGGTTACCGCCAGGAAGTCAAACGTACCTTTCTGGTTCCCGCAATCGCTGCGGCCGGCATGGGCATTGTGGTGTGGCTTGTATATCAGGCGCTTTTATACATCCTCCGCATCAACGCCGTCGCCACAATTCTTTCGATATTTATCGGAGCGGCGGTGTACGCGGTGCTGCTTTTACTGCTCAGAGGACTTACGAAGCAGGAAATCCTGCGTCTCCCAAAGGGACAGCTTCTGGCGAAATTGGCGCAGAGGCTTCATCTTCTTAAGTAAATGAGTGAATAAAAAGAAAAATATGGCAAATACTTATCGTAAAAAGCAGAGGTGACACAGTATGAAAAAAACGGTAGGTATTTGCCTTTTTGCAGGAAGTGCTTTGGCGGTTTTCCTGATTACGGTTTTCGCCGCATCGGCATGGAAGAAAGAAGAAACGCTTATGCCTCCGGCATCGGAGACGGTCATTGCGGAGACGGAAAGCTCAGTTACACAGACGCCGGAAGCAACGGAGAGTCTTGCCTATAAGGAGCCCGGCACCTATAAAATCGGTGTGGAGGACGGTGTTCTTGTCGTCTATATCAATGACGGTGCAACTCTTTATTTTGAAACCAATATCCGTACCAGAGAGTTGGATAACGAGGTTCTCTCCAAAATCGAAAACGGATTGTATTTTTCCGATGAGCAGGAGCTGTACGCCTTCCTGGAGAGTTATTCGAGCTGATGCAGGATTGATTGTTTTTCCGGGGTGTGTTAAAATGGGCGATGGAAAATACGAATTAAAATGATACCGGAAAAGGAAGAAAATGAAACAAATTGATGTCGCTATAATCGGCGGAGGCGCTTCCGGACTGACGGCAGCAATCGCAGCCGCCCGCCGTGGAGCGAAAACAGTAATCATTGAACATATGGACCGGGTGGGGAAAAAACTGCTTACCACCGGAAACGGAAAATGTAATTATACCAACGAAGCGCAGGGAATTCCTTATTACAGGGGGGAAAACCCTGCATTTGTCATGTCCGTTTTCCGGCAATTCGGTTTTTCGGATACGGTGGCGTTTTTCCGGGAAATGGGCATTGAGCCCAAGGTCAAAAACGGCTATTATTATCCGGCGAGCGGACAGGCATCCTCGGTATTGGACGTACTCCGGATGGAGGCCGCCTTTTGGGATGTGGAGATTTGGACTTCCTGCGAGCTGAAAGACCTGCAAAGACAGGACGGCTGCTTTGTCCTTTCGACCAGCCGCAAGGTGATTGAGGCTAAAAGCGTCCTGTTTGCCACCGGGTTGCTTGCGGCTCCAAAGACAGGAAGCGACGGAAGCGCTCTCCCATATATTGAAAAGCTCGGGCATCGAATAATAGATATTGTACCCGCACTTGTACAATTGCAGGGAAAACAGTCATTTTTTAAGACGCTTGCAGGAATACGTGCAGAAATTCTGATAAAAATCTACATAGAAGGCGTTGAGGCGGGAAGGGAAAGCGGTGAATTACAGTTTACGGATTTCGGTATCTCCGGCATTCCCGTCTTTCAGCTCAGCCGGTTTGCAACCAGGGCATTAGGGCAGAAAAAAGAGGTCTGGGCCGTTTTGGATTTTCTGCCGCAGCTACATGCAAAGGAAGCGCAGCGGCTTCTGGAGCGGCGTTTTTATGAATATGCCCACGGAAAACGGGCGGGGGAGGCCATGATTGGCCTGTTCCATAAAAAATTATCCGAGGTGCTTTTAAAGGAGGCCGGCATCGATTTGCAGCTTCCGGCAGAATGCGTTTCGGCCCGGCAGCTTCGCCGCCTTTCAGAGCAAATCAAGCGGTTTCGGGTGGATATTATCGGAAGCAAGGGTTTTTCGCAGGCCCAGGCCTGTGCCGGGGGCATTGATACCGGGGAAATCGAGGGAGAAAGCATGATGTCAAAGCTTGTTCCAGGCGTCTTTTTTGCCGGGGAGGTCGTTGATATCGATGGTACCTGCGGAGGCTACAATCTGCAATGGGCATGGTCAAGCGGGCAGGTTGCCGGAAGCCATGCGGCCGCTTACGCGATGGAATGATAAAAAAGAGGGTAGAATGATTCGGATTAATCAAATAAAGCTGCCAATCGGACACAGTCCGGAGGAGCTGACGCAAAAAATCACAAAATTGTTAAAAATCAAACCGGAACAGCTAAAGGAATGGCGGATTGTCAAAAAATCCATTGACGCCAGAAAAAAACCGGAGCTTTTTTACGTTTATGCTATAAACGTTTACAGCGTTGACGGTAACGCTGCAAACACGCCGGACAGCTGGGAACAACGCATACTCAAAAAGGTTCACGATAAAAATATTATGTTAACTGACGAGAAGCTTTACCGTCTGCCGGAGCGGGCAGAGCATCAGTGCCGGCCGGTGATTGCTGGCTGCGGGCCGGCAGGTCTGTTCTGCGCTTACGCGCTGGTATTGCAGGGCTACCGCCCAATCGTCGCGGAGCGCGGCAGAAAGGTGGAGGAACGAACCGCGGATGTAAAGCGTTTCTGGGAAACCGGAATGCTCGATGTTTCCTCCAACGTACAGTTCGGAGAGGGCGGTGCGGGAACCTTTTCGGACGGAAAATTAAATACACTGGTCAAGGATCCCGCGGGCCGGAACCGGTTTGTACTGGAAACCTTTGTGCGCTTCGGGGCACCGGAGGAAATTCTTTATGAAAGCAAGCCGCACATCGGAACGGATATTCTGGCGAAGGTCATTCGGAATATGCGTCTTTTTCTGGAGAAGGAGGGCGTCAAATTCCGGTTTGAGACATGTGTCACCGACATTTTTACGGACGGTGGAAACAAGCTTTGCAAAGTAGCCTTCCATCATGGGGAGTGCATGGACTGTGACTGCCTGATTCTGGCAATCGGGCACAGCGCGCGGGACACCTTCCGCATGTTAAAAAAGCGCGGACTTTCCATGCAGGCAAAATCGTTTGCTGTGGGACTGCGTGTGGAACATCCGCAGCTTCAAATCAACCGCGCCCAGTACGGCGATGCGGCGCAAAAATTGCCGCCGGCCCCCTATAAGGTGACGGCGAACCTTGCGGACGGGAGGGGCGTTTATTCCTTTTGCATGTGTCCGGGCGGATATGTGGTAAACGCATCCTCGGAGGAGGGACGGCTTGCCGTCAACGGCATGAGCTATTCCGACCGCGCGGGAAACAACGCGAACAGTGCCGTGATTGTGTCCGTCACTCCGGATGATTTTCCGGGGCGGGGAGAAGATCCGCTTTCGGGCGTTTCCTTTCAGGAACAGCTTGAGGAGCGCGCCTATGCGCTTGCCAAAGGCCGGATTCCGCAGCAGCTTTTCGGGGATTTCTGTGAAAACGTGCCGTCCCTGTCTTACGGCGCTTATGAGAGCTGTACAAAGGGAGATGCCGCGCTTTGTAATCTGCGGGGACTTTTACCGAAGGCACTGGAACAGTCATTTATCGAAGGAATGTATCAATTCTCGCATATGATTGCAGATTATGACAGAAAAGATGCAATTTTGTCGGGAGTAGAGAGCCGGACCTCCTCTCCGGTACGGATTACCAGGGGAGAGGATTTTCAGTCCAATATCACGGGTGTTTACCCCTGCGGAGAGGGAGCTGGTTATGCCGGCGGCATTATGTCCGCGGCAATGGATGGCTTAAAGGTCGCGGAGGCCATCGGCAGGAATGACGCTGCCGCCGGAACGGAAGCAATGAGAATTTACGGAAACAGAGGTTAAAAACGTGGCAGAATACACACCAATGATGCAGCAATATTTACAGACCAAGGAAGAATACAAGGATTGTATTTTATTTTACCGGCTCGGGGATTTCTACGAAATGTTTTTTGACGACGCTCTGGTTGTATCAAAGGAGCTGGAACTGACGCTGACCGGAAAAAACTGCGGTACCGAGGAACGCGCCCCGATGTGCGGTATTCCCTATCACGCGGTGGAGGGCTATTTGAATAAGCTTGTGGCAAACGGCCACAAGGTGGCTATCTGCGAGCAGGTGGAGGACCCAAAGCTTGCAAAGGGACTGGTGAAGCGTGAGGTCATCCGTATTGTAACGCCGGGAACCAACACCAATATGCAGGCTCTTGACGAGTCCAAAAACAACTATATTCTCTGCATTGTTTATCTTGCGGACAAATACGGGATTTCCCTGGCGGATGTTTCTACCGGAGATTATCTGGTGACGGAGGTGGACTCTGAGCGGAAGCTGATGGATGAAATCAATAAATTTTCTCCCTCCGAGATTATCTGCAATGAAAGCTTTTATATGAGCGGCGTGAACCTCGATGAGATGAAGCACCGGCTAGGTGCTGCTATCTATGCGCTTGAACCGTGGTACTTCAGCGACGAGACCGCGGAAAATACGCTCAAAGAGCATTTCCGGGTAAAAAGCTTAAATGGGCTCGGCCTTTCGGATTTTCCCTGCGGAACCATCGCCGCAGGGGCGCTGTTAAGGTATCTTTATGAGACGCAGAAAAACGAGCTTTGCAATATTTCGTCGATTCATCCCTATCTGACCGGAAAATATATGATTATTGACAGCTCCACAAGAAGAAATTTAGAGCTTGTGGAGACGCTTCGCGAAAAGCAGAAAAGAGGTTCTCTGCTCTGGGTGCTCGATAAGACAAAAACCGCCATGGGGGCGCGGACGCTGCGCTCCTATGTGGAGCAGCCCCTGATTGAACGGGAGGAAATCGAGCGGCGTCAGGATGCCATCGGGGAATTGAACGCAAACGCTATCACGAGAGAAGAATTGCGGGAATATTTGAACCCGATTTATGATCTGGAGCGTCTGATTACGAGAGTGACCTACCGTACCGCAAACCCGAGAGATTTGATTGCCTTTAAAAATTCCATCGGCATGCTGCCGCACATCAAAGCGCTGCTCGGAGAATTTGAGGGATCTCTGCTAAAAGAAATCCGGGAAGAAATGGATGCGCTGGAGGAGCTTTATACGCTTATCGATTCCGCTATTATGGAAGAACCCCCGATTTCCGTCCGGGAGGGAGACATCATTAAAGAGGGCTATCACGAGGATGTTGATAAATACCGCCACGCAAAGACGGAAGGGAAAACCTGGATTGCCGAGCTTGAGGCGAAGGAACGGGAAAAAACAGGCATCAAAAGTCTGAAAATCAAATACAACAGGGTGTTCGGCTATTATCTGGAGGTAACCAACTCCTACCGGGAGCTTGTGCCGGACTATTTTACGAGAAAACAGACGCTGGCAAACGCGGAACGCTACATAACGCCGGAACTAAAGGAGCTGGAGGATATGATTTTGGGGGCGGAGGACAAGCTTGTCGCTCTCGAATATGACCTGTTTTGCGAGGTGCGCGGAAAAATCGCCGCGGAGGTTGTGCGTATCCAAAAAACGGCAAAGGCCGTGGCAAAGCTTGATGTATTTGCATCCCTCGCGCTGGTGGCGGAGCAGAATAATTACTGCCGGCCAAAGATAACCGGCAACGGCGTGATTGACATTAAGGGCGGCCGCCATCCGGTGGTGGAGAAAATGATTCCGAACGAAATGTTCATTGACAACGATACCTATCTTGACAACGGCAGCCACCGGATTGCGATTATCACCGGACCGAACATGGCCGGAAAATCCACCTATATGAGACAGACGGCGCTGATTGTCCTGATGGCGCAGATTGGAAGCTATGTCCCGGCAACCTCGGCAAAAATCGGCATTGTAGACCGGATTTTTACGCGGGTTGGGGCGTCGGATGACCTGGCCAGCGGGCAGAGTACCTTTATGGTGGAAATGAACGAGGTGGCCAATATCCTGCGGAACGCCACCTCCGATTCGCTGCTGGTTCTGGACGAAATCGGCAGGGGAACCAGCACGTTTGACGGCTTAAGCATCGCCTGGGCGGTGGTGGAGCATATCAGCAACCCGAAGCTTCTGGGTGCGAAAACCCTGTTTGCGACGCATTACCACGAGCTGACCGAGCTGGAAGGCAAACTGAATAACGTCCACAATTACTGTATTGCCGTCAAGGAAAAGGGGGATGATATTGTATTCCTGCGCAAAATCGTACAGGGCGGCGCAGACAAAAGCTACGGAATTCAGGTGGCAAAGCTCGCCGGTGTGCCGGAATCCGTAATAGAACGCGCGAAGGAAATTGTCGATGAATTAAGCGCCAACGATATCACTGCCGTAACGAAAAATCTGACCCCGCACGCTTCCGGCGCGAAAAAGAAAAAAGAGCGCCTGGATGAGGTGGATTTAACGCAGATATCCTTGTTTGATACGCTAAAAGACGACGATATCCTCGAGGAATTAAAGAACCTGGATGTCGGCAATCTGACGCCGATTGAGGCTTTAAACAAGCTATACGAGCTTCAGAATAAACTCAAAAACCGCTGGTAACAGAAAGGACTTATCATGGGAACAATTACGATTTTACCGGAGACAACCAAAAATCCCATCACCCTGATGGGCGAAAGAGCGGGTGTCTGTTGGGGCGGGGATATTTCCGCCCCGGAAAAAAATTATAAGCGTGGCATGGACTGTATTATCTCCGGCCACGGACGCGTTATGGAATATGTCAACGTCGAGCTGGTAATTGCGGGATATTCCGCCAGAGTCGAGCGTGAATGGTACACGCATATCGGCGGTTCGCCGACCAGGCTGCAATCCAGCACCCGTTACATTGATTATGCGAAAAAGGGCTTTGACTATATCATTCCGCCGTCCATCCGCGGAAACAATGAGGCGCTTGACAAATATCAGGCGCTGATGGCGCATATCAATGAAGAATGCCGCAGCCTCGAGCAGGATTACGGTATTCCGAAGGAGGATGTCGCGAATGCCCTGCCGCTTGGCATGACCGCAAGCATTGTAGACAAGCGGAATCTGCGCAGCCTTGTAGAAATGAGCCACCAAAGGCTCTGCAACCGCGCGTATTGGGAATACCGTGAGCTTTTTTCGGATATCAGCCGCGCGCTCGGTGCGTATTCCGAAGAATGGAAATGGATTACCGAAAATCTGTTTCTGCCGAAATGCGATTACCTGGGCTACTGCCCGGAGACAAGACCCTGCGGGAAAACGGTAACAGGCAGGCGCGAGCTTCAGACGCCGTAATTAGATTTTGGCGGAACGTGTAAGGGTATCAGAGCAAGGAGAGAAAGCATGCCGGAAATCACCTTATTAAGTCAGGAAACCATTGATAAAATCGCGGCCGGGGAGGTTGTGGAGCGTCCGTCCTCGGTTGTCAAGGAGCTGGTGGAAAATGCCATCGACGCGAAAGCGACCGCCGTAACCGTTGAAATCAAAGAAGGCGGCATCTCATTCATCCGCATTACGGACAACGGCTGCGGCATTCCGCACGCCCAGGTGCCGCTGGCATTTTTAAGGCACTCTACCAGCAAAATAAAGAGTGTGGAGGATCTTTTCAACATTACCTCACTGGGTTTTCGCGGTGAGGCGCTTTCAAGTATCGCTGCCGTTTCCCAGGTGGAGCTGATTACGAAAACCTACGGGGAACTGACCGGGACACGTTACGTCATCGAGGGCTCGAAGGAAAAGGAAAAGGAAGAAATCGGCGCGCCGGAGGGAACGACTTTTCTCGTGCGCAATCTGTTCTACAACACGCCGGCACGGCGCAAATTTTTGAAAACCGCGCAGACCGAGGGCAATTATATCAGCGACCTTATGGAGCGGCTTGCCCTGTCGCACCCGGACGTATCGTTTAAATTTATCAGCAACGGGCAGACAAAGCTTCATACCTCCGGCAATTCCAGAGAAAAGGATTTGATTTATCACATTTACGGGCGGGATATCACCTCCGCTCTGTTGCCGATTGACTGTGAGGCGGAGCTCTTTCATGTAAAAGGCTTTATCGGAAAGCCGTCCGTCTCCAGGGGCAACCGCAGCTATGAAAATTATTTCATCAACGGACGTTACATCAAAAGCGCCCTGCTCTCAAAGGCAGTCGAGGAAGCGTACAAGGGGTTTCTGATGCAGCATCAGTACCCGTTTTGCGTACTTTATTTTTCCTTTGACACCGGACTTCTCGATGTCAATGTGCACCCGACGAAGATGGAGCTGCGGTTTTCCCGCAACGAGGACGTTTACCGTGAATTGTTCTCTGTGATTCGCGGCGCGCTGACACACAAGGACTTTATTCCCGAGGTTCCAGTGACGGAGCGCGGCAGGGAAAAGCCAAAGCCGCCCGCCGCAAACGGGCCGGAGCCGTTTGAGCGAAAAAGAATTGCCGGGAGAGCGGAACAAGGATATGCCGAAGCGGCACAACAGAACACGCAGAGCGGACAGGCCATAGAGCATATATCTGCGGAAACGACGGAAAATGGGACGCAGCCGGAAAATCTTGCGGTCTTTGAAAAGCTGCTCGCAGCCGGGGGTGAAATGCGCCCGAATGCCAAAGCCGCGGATGATATGGCCGGGCGGGTGGCGGAGGAAAATTCCTACCGGCCGCAGGCATCCGTCCCGGAGGAGGCAAAGGGCAGCGTGCAGGAGAAGCTCCCCGGGGATAAACCGCCCGTCAAACCGCAGCAGGAGCCCATTTTTAAGCAGCAGGAGCTTTCCTCGCTCTCCGCGTCGTTCCTCACAAAGGACGCAAGGCGCAGGCACCGCATTATCGGACAGCTTTTCGAGACCTACTGGATGGTGGAATATGAGGATAAGCTTTTTATCATTGACCAGCACGCCGCGCATGAGAAGGTACTTTATGAAAAAAATATGAAGCGGGTTTCCCAAAAGCAGTTTGCCTCACAGAGCTTAAGTCCGCCCATCATTTTGACCCTCAGCGTGGAGGAAACTGAAATGCTGCAACGGTACGCAGAGCAGATTGCCGCCTTCGGCTACGAGGTTGAGCCCTTCGGCGGGAAAGAATATGCGGTGACGGCAGTTCCGGCAGATTTTGCGGATATTGACGTAAAAATGATGTTTTTGGAAATGCTCGATGATTTTGCCAATATCAGCGGTTCGGACAGCCCGAATGCCATCCTCGAAAAGGTCGCCTCCATGTCCTGCAAGGCGGCCGTCAAGGGGAATCAGCATTTGAGCCGCGCGGAGGCCGAGCGGCTTATCGACGAATTGCTGGAATTGGAAAATCCGTATCACTGTCCGCATGGAAGGCCGACCATTATTTCCATGACAAAATACGAAATCGAAAAAAAGTTCAAACGGATTGTATAAGGCCGCGGCAGGGACTTTAGAAGGGAGAACACATGGAAAAAAGACCACTGGTAATACTGGCCGGGCCTACGGCAGTCGGGAAAAGCGCCCTGTCGGTGGAGCTTGCGAAAAAAATCGACGGAGCCGTCATTTCCGCGGATTCCATGCAGGTCTACCGGTATATGGATATCGGCTCCGCGAAAATCACCCCGGAAGAAATGCAGGGAGTTGCGCATTATATGATTGATGAGCTTAACCCCGAGGAAGAATTTCACGTCGTGCGGTTTGTGGAGATGGCAAAGGGGTATCTGGAAAAAATTTACGCGGAGGGGAAAATTCCGATTATTGCGGGAGGAACCGGATTTTATATCCAGGCGCTGCTATACGATATTGACTTTACCGAACAGGCATCCGACGGAGCGTACCGCAGAAGCCTTGAACGGATAGCCGAGGAAAAGGGCAGTGAGTACCTTCATGAAATGCTAAAAAGCGTGGACCCGGAATCTGCCGAAGCGATTCACGCAAACAACAAAAAGCGCATCATACGCGCGCTGGAATTTTACCGGCTCTCAGGCAGAAAAATTTCAGAGCACAACGAGCAGCAGCGGCAGAAGACCTCTCCCTACCATTTTGCCTATTTCGCCTTAACGGACGAGCGGTCACGGCTGTATGAGCGCATCGAACGGCGGGTGGATAAAATGATAGAGCAGGGGCTGGTGGACGAAGTAAAGAGGCTTAAGGATATGGGCTGTACAAAAGACATGGTTTCGATGCAGGGACTTGGCTATAAGGAAATCCTCTCTTATCTGGACGGGGAGCTTTCCCTGGAGGAAGCCGTATATATCATCAAGCGGGAGACGCGCCATTTCGCCAAGCGCCAGATTACCTGGCTCAAACGGGAGAGGGACGTCATCTGGATTGACCGGCAGTCCTATGGGCAACGGGAGGAATCCATGCTTGCGGCCATGCTTTCTGTTTTACAGGACAAGGGGATTGTGCCACGGGACGCATCGGATGCAGGTAATTGACATCCGGAAAAACAAAAAAGGAAAAGGAAAGAACATGAATCATTTGACGGAACAGCAATATGAAAAGCTTGGAATATCAAGAGAAGTGTACAGATTCGGCGAACAGGTCGAGGCATCCTTAAAGGAGCGTTTCGATGCCTTTGACCGCGTGGCGGAATTTAATCAGCTAAAGGTGTTAAAGGCAATGCAGGACAACCGTGTCAGCGCGGAATGCTTTCAGGTATCATCAGGCTACGGCTACAACGATTTGGGACGCGATACGCTGGAAAGAGTATATGCTTCCTGCTTCGGCGGAGAGGACGCTCTCGTGCGTCCGCAGATTACCTGCGGAACCCATGCGCTCGCACTTGCGCTGATGTCTAATCTGCGCCCCGGAGACGAGCTGCTTTCCCCGGTAGGAAAGCCTTACGATACTCTGGAGGAGGTCATCGGCATCCGTCCCTCCAAAGGCTCATTAGCGGAATATGGCGTTACTTACCGCCAGGTGGATTTGCTTCCCGACGGAAGCTTTGATTATGAAAAAATCAAAGAGTCAATCGGCCCCCGCACAAAGCTTGTGACCATTCAACGCTCCAAGGGCTATGCCACCAGGCCGACACTGTCCGTCGCGCGCATCGGGGAGCTGATTTCCTTTATCAAGGGCATCAGGCCGGATATCCTCTGTATGGTGGATAACTGCTACGGCGAATTTGTCGAGGAGCGGGAGCCTCTTGAAGTCGGAGCCGATATGATTGTCGGTTCTCTCATCAAAAATCCGGGGGGAGGGTTGGCGCCCATCGGCGGTTACATCGTCGGGAAAAAAGAATGCGTGGAAAACGCCGCATACCGTCTGACCTCGCCGGGGCTCGGCAAGGAGGTCGGCGCCTCCCTTGGCGTCATCCAGTCCTTCTATCAGGGGCTGTTCCTTTCCCCTACTGTCGTAAACGGTGCGTTAAAAGGGGCGGTATTTGCAGCGAATATTTATGAAAAGCTGGGGTTTGAGGTGGTTCCGAACGGAAGCGAGAGCCGCCATGATATTATTCAGGCGGTTACCTTCGGCAATCCCGACGCGCTGATTGCTTTCTGCGAGGGAATCCAGGAGGCCGCGCCGGTGGACAGCTATGTGACGCCGGAACCATGGGCAATGCCGGGCTATGACAGTGACGTGATTATGGCGGCGGGGGCATTCGTGCAGGGCTCATCGATTGAATTGAGCGCCGACGGGCCTATCCGGCCTCCCTATGCCGTTTATTTCCAGGGAGGACTGACCTGGTACCATGCAAAGCTCGGTATTCTGAAATCTTTACAA
>CALWBG010000024.1 GCA_944375975.1 uncultured Roseburia sp. | reverse complement strand
GATCTCCATCGTCTTCTCCTCATTCGCCTAGATTGTCAGTTCATTTTCCTTTTTCAGCTCATATGCCTTTAAAATCAAATGTGAGAGCGCCGCTGCAAGAATTGATACAATCGCGCTCAAAAGAACCGCCACAAGCAGAAAAATCAAAATTCCGGGCGAAAGCATACGGCTGCACGCCAGGAACACAATGCCCGCAAACCAGATTAAGGCGAGCAAAAGCGCAAACCGGCTGATATGTTTAAAAGATGCCGCGTTTTCCATCGAAAAGGAATTGTCCCTGCCGATTTCCACACAAACCTTCCAAAACTGGTACAAAATCAGAAAACAGACCACACCGATTCCCCATCCGTACAATAGTCCCGGCCAGTACAGCCAGGACACCTCGGGCAGCTCGGCTCGAAACTGTGCTGCCAGCACGGGCAGCAGAATCAGAAAAAACACCAGTCCCATCACTGCCAGCACCATTGTAATGCCCTTTAACCATCCCGCAATTTCTTTTTGACGCATCCTGTATTCTCCTTTTCCTTTTTCCATTATTATACACTTATTTTTCTGTTTTGCAATACTTTTTTATCGTAATTCAATAAATTTATATTGTTTAACATTTCACAGCAACTATCGCAAACGCATTGTAGGTACCGGAAGGCTCCGGCCCTGCCTGCGGAAGCGTCAGCTCCAGAATATCCCCCGACGTCCAGACAATTTTTCTTCTGTCCGCCGGCGCCGCCGTCCCGCTAAAAGCGCGCGGCCTCTGCGTTTTATCTCCGCATTGCTCAGCGCGCCCCGCACATTCCACAGGAGCGCATGGCGATACCGGCATGACCTCCCCTATATATACCGCCGGGACGAAATCCTCCCCCAGCCACTCCTTCTCCGCAATTTTTTGTAAAAGAATCGTCAAAAAAATCGCACCGAGATATTTTCTCCGATAGCTTTCCTGCTCCCACTCCCGAAACCGTTTTTTGTGCGTGGAAACCGGAACAGTCTCTTTCACTCTGTCCTGATTCATCACTCATTTTTCTCCCCTTGCCCAGAACGGATATTTCCATAATAAAAAAGCATCCGTTTTCCCACAAATTTGCGAAAACGGATGCCGTCCCTGGCATTAATCGTTATATTATATATCGGCAGACAGCGGGCAGATGGCCACTAAAAAATGCCGCCTCCCGGCGGCATTTTTATATGTACTGTTTTAAATCATCCGCGGTTTTCCTGATATTCTCCACCGCAGTTCTCACCTGCTCCACGTAGCTTAAATTCTGTTCACTCGTATCATGTACCTGCTCCGCACTCGCAGTCACCTGCTGGGTCGCGGCCGACAGATGTGAAATATTTTCCACAATCCGGTTATTGGAATCGGACAAGCCGGAAATTTGCCGGTTGACTTCCTCAATGTTGCCGACCAGTTGTGCCATGTTCTTATCCAACTTATCAAAGGTCGCAGCCGCAGCAAGAATCTTATCGTTCTGGCTTTTTGCCGCCTCGACGGAGCCGTGTACCGACTCCACAACCTCGTTTGCATTCTCGTTCAGTTCATTGATAATTCTTGTAATTTCCTCCGTAGACTCCCTGGTCTGCTCGGCAAGCTGGCGAATCTGATCCGCAACAACGGCAAAGCCGCGTCCCGCTTCCCCGGCACGCGCGCTTTCAATCGAAGCATTAAGCGCGAGAAGATTTGTCTGATTGGAGATATTCAAAATCATGCCGGCGATTTCCTCTACCTCTTTTGTTTTCTCCTGAAGCCTGCCCATAGACTCCGTCACATCATGGTTGGTATCCGCAATCTGCACGGACTGCTGCTTTAATTCTTCCATAATGCGCATATTATCCTGAATACTCTCATTGGAATCTGCCGCAATCTCCACCATCTGACGGGAACGCTCCCCGGTTTCCCCGATTGCGGACTGAATACTCTGCGTCATATTATTCTGTTCTTCAATGCTTCCTGCCGTTGTATTGGAGGATTCTGAAATCTCCCTCATGCTGTTCGCCACCGACTCGGTGGTTTTTACCAGCTCATCCACCAGACTGCCGCTTCTGACTGATTCCTCATGTATGGTCTTGGAAACGGCAACAACGCCCTCAAAAATACGGCGGTCCTTCTCCTGCTGCTCCCCGATTGCCCCAAGCGCATGGTCGCTGAATAATTTGCAGATATGCCCCACTCTTATCACACCAAACAGCAATAAAAACATACAGATAATCCTGCAAAAAGAATCGACATCGTTTAAATAATCTCCTTTCATGACCCTAACTACAATAACTATTCCGACAATAATAAAATAGCTAATCCCTACTCTCTTTAAACCCTTTTTATCATAATAAGGAATCTGCATGGCAAGAATTCCTACAATCGCATAGTTAATAAACTCCGCATCTGTCTGCAGTCCCAAAAGCAGATATTCTATTCCAATTTCCACCACAGCCAGCACCTTCAGATACTCTGACTTCTTATCCCTGCAATAAACCATCACGTTAATAACTGCAAATATAAGAACAAATACAGTATTACCAAATAAAAGCGGAGCTCCAATTGCGCCGCTTAATTGTTTTAGCCACAAATATCCCAGATACATTACCCATAGAATACTGGTAGCTATAATGTAAAAGCGGTTCATTCGTTTATAACGTTCCGTTACATCGTTATACAAATATTTGTTTTTGGTTTCCATTTCATCTTTCTCCTTTTCCACCTGCAAATATTTTTACGTGTACATTTTATAACACATTTCTCTTTTTTTCTACTAAATTTTCTATAAAATATAAAAAATTTCCATCTATGCATTCTACTACAAAAACATTCTATAAAATTTCATTCTCTTCTTGACACGCCAATTGTATTATTGTATTATATTATTAATACAAAAAAAGAGAGGTGATACAATGGCATGGAACCTTAATTCTGACAGACCGATATTCCTGCAGATTGTCGAACGCATTGAAATGGATATTATATCCGGAAAATACCAGCCGGGCGACAAGCTGCCATCTGTCCGGGATCTTGCGGCGGAGGCAGCGGTCAATCCAAATACAATGCAGAAGGCATTTCAGGAGCTGGAGCATACCGGGCTTGTTTATTCCCAGCGCACCGCTGGACGATTTATCACGGAGGACACTCACATGATTGATGAATTGAAATCTTCGATTGCAAAAGAAAAAATAACAGAGCTGATTGACCTGATGCAGCAGCTCGGCTTTCAAAATAATGAGGAGATACTTTCTCTAATCCAACAGATTATGAAAGGGGAAACATCATGAGCACTTTACTGGAATGCAGAGAACTCACCAAAAACTTCGGCGGCAAAACGGCTGTAGACCACATCAGCCTGTGTATCGAGAGCGGACATATCATAGGGCTTCTCGGTCCGAACGGCAGCGGCAAAACGACCCTGATCAAAATGATAAACGGACTGTTAACACCCTCCTCCGGCACACTCTATTTCAAGGAAAATCCTATCGGCGTGGAGAGCAAAAAGCATATTTCCTATCTGCCCGACCACACCTACCTGAATATGAATGAGCGTGTCTCCGATATTATTGATTTTTTCACAGACTTCTACGAGGACTTTGATAAGGCACGCGCCTACGATATGCTGGAGAAGCTCTCCATCAGCCCCTCTGACCGTTTAAAAACAATGTCAAAGGGCACGAAGGAGAAGGTGCAGCTTATTCTCGTGATGAGCCGCAGGGCTGATCTATATGTGCTGGATGAACCGATTGCGGGCGTAGACCCGGCGGCAAGGGATTATATTTTAAATGTAATTCTAGGTAATTACGAACCCTCCGCCTCCATTTTAATCTCCACACACCTGATTGCGGATATTGAAAATATTCTCGACGAAGTCATTTTCATTCAAAACGGTCAAATCCGGCTGTCTTCTTCCGTCGATGACATCCGCGCCGCGGAGGGAAAATCCGTAGATACATTGTTCCGGGAGGTATTCAAATGTTAGGAAAATTATTCAAATATGAATTTAAAAGCACTGCAAAACTGATGCTGATGATTTATACCATCATGGCCGCAGTGACCGTACTGGGGTGCATTGCCATGGCAAGCAGCGCCATGCAGTCGGACGACTCCCCGGTCAGAGAATTCTTTGTGGTTATTGCGATGGTTTCATATATGCTCGGCATTTTTGCCCTGTTTATTGTCACCTATGTCTATATGTGCGTACATTTTTACCGGACCATGTATTCGGACAGAGGTTATCTCACCCACACCCTTCCAGTCAGCCATCATTCGATTTTGAATGTCAAACTGCTGGTATCTTTATTTTGGATGCTTTGCTCCATCCTGCTGCTTTTGCTCTCTGTCTTTGCACTGATTGCGGCAGCAAGCCGCGGCGCCATATTCCGGACGGATTTTTCCTATTTTCTGTCTGAGTTTTACCGCACCAGCGGTATGCATTTCGGAGCGCTGATGCTCTATCTGCTGGTTGCGACTGTCTTCTCCTGCCTGCTGTATCTGCTGATGGTGTTTACCAGCGCCTCCATCGGCCAGCTTTTTTCACAGCACAAGATTGCCGCTTCGGTCATCGCCGGCGTTATACTCTACTTCGCCGAGCAGGTTATATCCACCATTATCATGATTGCCAGCGGTTATGTAATGTTCATGAATGATATGTCGGCAGATACCTCGTCGGTTTCCGAGGTTTCCGAGTTTTCTGATATATTCACTATGCTGCTGACCCCGACGATTATTTACTCGGTCATTTTGAGTGTCATCTATTACATTGTGTGCTACCGGATTACCAAAAAACATATCAATCTGGAATAACAGCATCCTGATTAATGAGGAGGATTATGCATGAAAAAATATGTTTTAGCCGCGATATCTTGTTGTATGATACTTGTATGCAGCGGATGTGGGGTTCAAGATTCCCCGCCCCCTGCAACGGAACAGGAAAACGCTGTTTTGGAAACGACGGAATTGGGTGAGGACGAATATTATCTGCTGAAAACCGAAAGTGATTTACAGGCAATTGGAGTCACTTACCCTCTGTCCGGAAACTATGTTTTGGCAAATGACATCACCCTTTCGGAAGAATGGCGGCCCATCGGGAGCTCTGAAGCGCCATTTACAGGCGTATTTGACGGAAATGGTTTTTGTATAAAAAATCTGACCGTGACAAACAAATCGGATGAAATGGGATTCTTCGGCGCCGCCAAAGATGCGAATATCAAAAATCTTGTTCTG
This sequence comes from uncultured Roseburia sp., assembly GCA_944375975.1. Taxonomy (GTDB): domain Bacteria; phylum Bacillota; class Clostridia; order Lachnospirales; family Lachnospiraceae; genus Roseburia. The sequence goes on along the minus strand of CALWBG010000024.1, from coordinate 14,051 downwards.
GAGGATGCTCATATTGATGTACTCATGTTTTTCCCTATCGTTTCCAAAGCGGAAAACACGGAAATTACAAACTGCTCAGTAAACAATCCCAATTAAAAGAACCGTTAAATGAACAACATCCCCATGATATGGCAGAAATTCCGCCGTACCATGGGGATGTTTGGCTTATTTGCTTAAATATTCATCAATTCCCTTTGCCGCGGCCTTTCCCGCACCCATCGCAAGAATAACGGTCGCCGCGCCGGTCACGGCATCTCCCCCGGCAAATACGCCCGGTTTGGAGGTCGCTCCGTTTTCCTCCGCTGCAACGATACATTTTCTGCGGTTCGTCTCCAGTCCCTTTGTGGTAGAGGAAATCAACGGGTTTGGTGAAGTTCCGAGGGACATAATTACCGTGTCCGCCTCAATCTCATACTCGGAACCCGGAATCTCCACCGGGCTTCTTCTGCCCGAAGCGTCCGGCTCGCCGAGCTCCATCTTGATCACCTTTGCGCCCTTCACCCAGCCGTTCTCGTCCACAAGAATCTCGGTCGGATTCTGAAGCAGATCAAAGATAATCCCTTCTTCCTTAGCGTGGTGCACTTCCTCCACACGCGCCGGAAGCTCTTCCTCGCCGCGGCGATATACGATATGTACCTCCGCTCCAAGACGCTTTGCTGTTCTTGCCGCATCCATCGCGACGTTTCCTCCGCCGACAACAATCACCTTTTTGCCTGCCTTAATCGGAGTATCATACTCTTCCAGGAAAGCTTTCATCAGGTTATTTCTCGTCAAAAACTCATTCGCGGAAAATACGCCCATCGCCTGCTCTCCCGGGATTCCCATAAATCTCGGAAGTCCCGCGCCGGAACCGATAAATACCGCCTCAAAGCCCTCATTTTCCATCAGCTCGTCAATGGTAACGGATTTGCCGATGACAACGTTTGTCTCGATTTTCACGCCGAGTGCCTTTACGTTCTCCACCTCCGCGGCAACAACCTTCTGCTTCGGAAGACGGAACTCTGGAATACCGTAAATCAGCACGCCGCCCGCCTCGTGCAACGCCTCAAAAATGGTCACGTCATAACCAAGCTTCGCCAAATCTCCCGCACAGGTCAGTCCCGCAGGGCCGGAACCGATGACCGCAACCTTATGTCCATTCTGCTGCTCGGCCTTTTTCGGCTTGATGCCGTGCTCTCTTGCCCAGTCCGCGACAAAACGCTCCAGCTTACCGATGGAAACCGGCTCTCCCTTAATTCCACGGATACACTTGCCCTCACACTGGCTCTCCTGCGGGCAGACACGTCCGCAGACTGCCGGAAGCGCGGAGGATTTGCTGATGATATGATATGCCTCCTCAAAATTGCCTTCCTTTACCTGGGCGATAAACGCCGGAATATCAATCGACACCGGACAGCCCTTCACGCACTGCGCATTTTTACAATTCAGACAGCGGCCAGCCTCCGCCATCGCTTCCTCCTCATTATATCCCAAACATACCTCGTCAAAATTAGCGGCACGAACCTGCGGCTCCTGCTCGCGAACCGGCACTTTCTTCAATACGTCCATTTTTATCCTCCATTCCGCACTCTATTCTTCCTTACAATTTCCGCAGCCGCCGTGATGGGTATTCCCCTCCTTAAGCCGCAGCATCGCTCTGCCTTCTTCCGTCCGGTACTGTGCCTGACGCTGCATTGCCTGATCAAAATCTACCAGATGTCCATCAAATTCAGGTCCGTCCACACAGGCAAACTTCACTTCCCCGCCGACCATCAGACGGCAGGCGCCGCACATACCGGTTCCGTCCACCATAATCGGGTTCATCGAAACCACGGTCGGCACACCCAGCTCCTTCGTCAGCTTGCAGACAAATTTCATCATAATCATCGGTCCGATGGCAACACAGTGGTCATAACGTTTTCCCTCGTCCCAGAGAGCCTGAAGCTGATTGGTTCCCATGCCGTGGAAGCCGTAAGAGCCATCGTCGGTGGTCACATAAAGGTTCGTCGCCACCTTCTCCATCTCGTCCACAAGAATGAGCAGATCCTTTGTCTTGGAACCCATTATCACATCGCAATCCACGCCGTGCTCATGCAGCCATTTTACCTGAGGATATACCGGAGCGGTCCCCACACCGCCGGCGATAAAGACAATTTTCTTTTTCTTTAATTCCTCCAAATCCTCCGATATGAGGTCGGACGCACAGCCGAGCGGTCCCACGAAATCCTGAAAAGCATCGCCCTCCTTTAACCACGCCATACGCTCCGTGGAGGCCCCGACGGTCTGGAATACAATGGTAATCGTCCCTGCCTCCCGATCATAATCGCAGATAGTAAGCGGTATACGTTCCCCCTCCTCGTCAATCTTTACAATGACGAACTGTCCCGGCTCACAGTACTGTGCGACACGGGGTGCCTTGACATCCATCAGATAAATCTTGTCTGCCAGTTTTTCTCTTCTTACGATTGGATACATAGTTTCCTCCTCACCATTTTTATCTACATCAACATGCCCGTTATGTATTTGTTTTCATACTTTAACATAATAAAGGAAAACACGTCAAATTTCAACGGCTTTCCTCTATTTTTCATAAGATATTTAATTTTCTACCCTTGAAAACAAAATACGGTCGTTATCCAGCCGCTTTCCGGCCCGAAGCGCAAACTGCTCCAGCAAATCCTCCACGGTCATGCCGCGCCGCTTCTCTCCGCTGACATCCAGCACGATATTTCCCGCGTCCATCATCAGCGTCCGGTTGCCGAGCGCGAGCGCCTGCTGCATATTATGAGTTACCATCAGGCAGGTAATCCTGCGCTCCTCCACAATTTTTTTCGTCAGCTCCAATACCTTTTTCGCCGTTGCAGGATCAAGTGCGGCTGTATGCTCATCCAGCAGAAGGATTTTTGGAGTCACCATCGTTGCCATCAGAAGCGTCAGCGCCTGCCGCTGACCGCCGGACAATAGCCCGACTGGCTGTTTCATGCGGTCCTCAAGTCCCATGTCAAGGAGTGAGAGCTGTTCCCGAAACCGCGCCTTATCCGCCGCCTTGATTCGGCTGAAATAGGCGTTCTTTGAAGCTTTCGCCCGAAGATAGGCAAGCGCCATATTTTCTTCAATCGTCATATGGGGTGCGGTACCCTTTAAAGGATCCTGAAATAAATGCCCGATTACCCGGCTTCTGACATGCTCCTTCTGATAGGTAATGTCCTCCCCGTCCAGAACAATCAGTCCCCGGTCGACATAAAACGCACCCGTAATCGCATTAAACAGTGTGGATTTCCCCGCTCCGTTGCTTCCGACAATCGTTGCAAAATCCCCGTCGGCAAGCGTGAGATTCAAATCCTTTAAAGCGCATTTTTCGTTCACTGTTCCCGGATAGAAGGTCTTGCTGATATTTTTCATGAAAAGCATTTTCTATTCCTCCTCTCCGTCATTTTGCCCATCCGCAAGCTGCCCCAGGTAAACCTGATTTTCCGCCTTCGCCGCGCGCCGCTGCCGCAGAAAGGCCGCCTGCTTTTTCAAATACGGAAGGGCAATCGCAAACGCCACAATCAACGCGGAAACCAGCTTTAAGCATTCCGCCGGTACATTCAGCCGCATGGCAATCGCCACGACAAATCGGTAAAGACAGCTTCCAAGCACCACCCCGAGCACACGCTTCGGCATCCCGCCCCTCCCGAGGACAGACTCGCCGATAATCAGGCTTGCAAGGGCAATCGTTACCATTCCCGTTCCCAGGTTGATATCGCAGGACTTCTGATACTGTGCCAGCAGACCGCCGGAAAGCCCGGTCAGGGCATTTGCCACGCACAGCCCGATGGTAATCATCAATCCCGTGTTGATGCTTGACGCCCGCACCATATCGGGATTATCCCCCGTTGCCCGGATGGAAAGCCCAAGCCTGGTATTTAAAAACCATGCGAGAAAAATCCCGACCAGCACCACCACCACGACCGCCACGATCAGCTTATACCAGGTTCCTCCGATGGCATCCTTCGCCCAGGAAAATACCGTATCACAGGCGAACAGGTTCATATTCGACGCAAACCCCATCACTGCGATATTGACGGTGTAAAGCCCGGTATTGACAATAATTCCGGCCAGAATCGACTGGATTCCCATCCTGGTCTGTAAAAACGCCGTGATAAAGCCCGACGCGGCCCCTGCCGCCATCGCGGCGACAAGGCCCAGGACAGGATGGCCCGCCAGCGTCACCGTGGCGCAGACGGCGCAGCCTAAGGTAAAGCAGCCATCCGTAGACAAGTCCGCAATATTCAATATGGAAAATGATACAAACAGAGCCAGCGCCACCAGCGCGTAAATAAATCCCAGCTCCAGCGCGCTCTGTACGATTGAAAGTGTAATAATAGAACCCATAGGCCCCTCCGGTTTCACGTATTTTTATTCAAACTCCTCGGCAGTCACAACTGTCTTTAGCTCGGTACACATTCCCTCGAAAACACTGTAATCAATGCCGAGTGCCTCCGCCGTCTCCGTATTGACAGTCACAATGCCGCTGTCCATCGTACGGATTGCCGTTTCTCCCGGGTTTGCGCCGTTTACCAGAACGTCCACGGCCATATCCGCGGTAGCGGTTCCGAGATCCGTATAGTTGACGCCGTAGCCCAAAAACGCACCGTTTAACGCAAAGGAATCCGCTCCCGTGTAATGGGGCACGCCCGCCTCGATAAACTTTTCAAAAATAGCAAGCTCTGCCGTCATAATGGTATTGTCTGTCGGTGTAAAGACCGCCTCCACCCCCTCTGCCATGAGAGCATCCACGGCCGCGGAAATCTCTGCGTTTGTAGTTCCCGTCTTTTCCACGTATTCAATGCTGTTTTCCTCGCAGAATGCAATTGCCTCCTGAATCGGTACGGCGGAAGCATCCTGACTCTTATCATACAAAAGCCCCAGCTTTTTGATGTCGGAATCCGCCGCTACAATCAGCTCCATCACTGCATTTGTGTCAAGCGCATCCGAGGTTCCGGTGATATTTGCCCCCGGCGCATCCAAAGCAGCCGCCAGTCCGGCACTGACCGGATCCGATACTGCGGAAAATACGACCGGAATCTGGTTATCCTCGGTGGCATTCTGCATGATCATCGCCGCCGGCGTCGCAATCGGAATAATCACATCGACATCCTCCGCAATCAAATCGGCCGCAATCTGATTTAAGGTTGAGGAATCGGCCTGCCCGTTGTAGGTATAGTCGGTATAATTAAAGGTTACGCCAAGTTCTTCCCCCTTCGCCGTAAGCTCTGCCTCGATTGCCTTTTCAATCTGATTTAAGGAAGCGTCGTCCACATACTGGACAATTCCCACTTTATATACGGTACCATCCGCCGCCTCCGCTCCATTTCCACAGCCTGCAAACGCGCCTGCTGCCATCGTCATCATCATTGCTGCTGTCATCATTCTTTTTTTCATTTTTTTCCCTCCAGATTTTTATTTATGAAAAATCCGTGTCTTAAGCCGGTTTCCATTGGAATAACGCAAAAAACCGCCTCAGGCTAACTGCCTGAGACGGTAATAATTACTTATTATCGCGGTACCACTCATATTGACCAAAGGTCCCCTCGCTTCATGTACTATCATACATGCCGGATGGATAACGGGTCCGGTTCCCGGCGGCTCCTACTAAAAATTCAGGCCACCCTCAAAAGTCCATTCAGCAAATCCCTCCATACCGCAATCCCACCGCCTGCGGCTCTCTGACATTTCGAAATATGCTTACTCCTCTTTCTCAACGGTTTTTCTTTAGGTTTTACTTTAATACAATAAAGTAATTTTGTCAATACCTCTAAATGATAAATTTATAATAAATACATGGTACGAAATTGCTATTTCTATGCTATAATAGGAACTGATTTTACTATAGGAGGATAAGGAGGATTACTATGTATCAATTTACCGATGACTACCTGCTCGGCGTTGAAGAACTGGATAACGAGCACCGCAGATTATTTCAAATGATAAACGAAGCCATTACCCTGTCAGACCAGACGGAGGATGTGACCCGGGTTGCACAAAATCTTCTGCTCAATGTAAAGGATTATGTCAACACACATTTCGCCCACGAGGAGGCGTACATGGAAAAAATTCAGGATCCCGAGCTTCCGCTGCAAAAAAAGCAGCATGCCGCTTTTGCCGAAAAAATCAACGGCTTTTCCCTGGATACGTCCTCTCCCGAGGCGGCAAAGGCTTCCTTAAACAAGCTGCTCGGCCATCTGGTGCGTTGGCTCTACAATCATATTCTAAGCAGCGATATGTTGATTGGAAAAATGAAACCGCTCGAGGAAGCAAATGATGACCCGTTTGCCTTTACCGCCAAATTCATGACCGGCGTCCCGTTAATCGACAACGAACACCGCCGCCTGTTCGAAATCATAAAGGCCACCAACGATCTCATACACGAGCAGTTTCTTTACGACAAATACGATGAGATTATGCGCCTGCTCTCGGAGCTGCGCGACTATACGGAGTTCCATTTCAAAGACGAGGAACAGCTTATGACGCGAATCAACTATCCGGGACTTGACGCCCAGAAGCGCGCGCACACCTCCTTCGTGGAGCGTCTGGTTGAAATCGACCTCTCCGAGCTCGACGATATGGATGACAACCAGCAGGAATATCTGCTGGATTTAGTTGACTATCTGCTTAGTTGGCTTCAAAACCACATCATAGGCACCGACAAAAAAGTCGGCGAATTTATGCGGGAAAACAACATCGATGTAAAAAATGCGTAGCAGCTTATGATGTCAGGTACATATTTAAAAAGGGACTGCCTTATTCTTACGGCAATCCCTTTTATTTTGTGTAAAAATCTCTGTTTTCATGAAAAATAGACAAGCTCATCCCCGGGCTTTTCAGCCGGCTCAATGGAAACCGGATAGAGTACCGGTCCCTTGCCTTTATACTCTCGGGCAAATTCCACGCGCACCTCTGCCGTAATGTGAATCCAGGACTTATGAGGTATCTTGTCCTCCCCCGGATATTTGCACTTAAATCCGATAAAAGTGACATCCTCAATACAGCAGGTCATCGCAAAGCGTCCCGGCACAAACACACCCTTTTTCAGCTTATCCGGATTGTATACAAGGGCGAGGAAGGAAATCTTCTTTCCCTCATATTTTTTCGGGTTCTCCATGCAGTCCATATACCAAATCGCGTAATCCGCATCCGAAATCTCAATCTCATCCCCGGAAATGTCAAAGGGCAGCTCCTCCGGCCGTTCGTCCAGACTGCCGTCCGCCCGCTCATAGACAAGCTGCGCCTTACGGTTCTGTGCCTTGACGCTGCGACGGAATTTCCCTTTGTCCGTACTGTCATCACAGCGATTGAAAATAACAACGTCCGCCTGGAACAACTGCTCCATAATCATGGGACGCATATTGGCAAGGTACATATCAAAGGTTGTCGCATCCACGGTAGCTAACGCCTGCACAAGCGTCCAATATTTCGGAAGCTCGGTCTCCAGGAGCGTATCCATGCCCCAGGTACCGTTATATTCGATAAACACCTGCTCCGGCAGATACTTTGCCTGAACCTCCTTTAAAAAATCCGCGGTGAAGTCTTCTTCCTTTTCCACCATTACCAGCTTTGCATTAATTTTTGCAAGCGCCGCCTCGTCGTACTCCACCTCTCCGTCCTCACAGCAGATGATAACGCTCTTTCCTCCCTCGGTAAAGCCCTCGTCAAACAGCGTTTCCTTAATCAGCGTCGTCTTTCCGCTGTCCATAAATCCTGTAAATAAATATACTGGTATCTCGTCCATACATTCTTCCTTTCTGCCGCCGCATACGGCAGAGGCCGCCGGGCATGAATCTCACAGGATATCCAATGAAATCCATGCAACCCGGCAGCCCCCGTCTTCCGTGCTTATGCAATCCCGAATAATTCCTCCAGCCTGCGGCCATCAATATCCGTTCCGATAACGCAGAGCCTTCCGGTATAATCCGGCTCTCCTTCCCGCAGCTCATATTCTCCCGGAACCATATCAAAATAAATCCAGGAGCCGTTCTCATCCTCAACCATGCCCTTTGCCCGGAGAATCACGCCGTAATCATCCGTCTCACAGAGCGTTTTTAATACATCCTCAACCTTCTCCCTTGTGAATTTATGCGGCGTCTCCCTTCCCCAGCTCGTAAAGACCTCATCCGCATGGTGGTGATGATGCTCATGGCAGCCGCAGGTACAGTTCTCATCATGCTCATGGTGGTGCCCATGGTCATGCTCTCCGTGCTCATGATGATGCTCGTGCTCATGCTCCCCGTGCTCATGATGATGCTCGTGCTCATGCTCCCCATGCTCATGGTCATGGTCTTCATGCTCATGGTGCTCGTCCTCATGACGATGCTGTTCCGCGAGAAGCTTCATCTCCAGAGAATCCTGCCCTTCTACCACCTTTAAAATCTGCTCGCCCTTAATGTCATCCCACGGAGTCGTGATAATCGCGGCTTTGGGATTTAAAGACTGAATCTGTTTTACACACAGCTCCAACTGCTCCGGCGCAGCGTTCTGACTTCTGCTCAATACAACCGTGGTGGCATATTCAATCTGGTTGTTGAAAAATTCTCCGAACGCTTTCATCTGCTTACTCGCTTTTAAAGCATTGACAACCGTGACCAGACCGTTTAATTTGACGTCCTCATCCTTCTCCACATCAATGACAGACTTCATGACATCGGATAATTTGCCGACACCCGACGGCTCGATTAAAATGCGGTCGGGATGAAATTTATGAAGCACCTCGTGCAGATTCTTCCCGAAATCTCCGACCAGCGAACAGCAGATACAGCCGGAGTTCATCTCTGTAATCTCGATGCCCGCATCCTTTAAAAATCCTCCGTCGATGCCCACCTCGCCAAACTCATTTTCAATCAGGACAATCTTCTCTCCCTGAAATACTTCGTCCAGCATTTTCTTAATAAACGTTGTCTTTCCGGCTCCAAGAAAACCGGATATTATATCAATTTTGGTCATTGTCGTATCGCTCCCTTCACAAACAAATATATTCTACTCTACTTTTTTTACTTTTGCAAACCATCTTAAGGATTTCATAAAACTTTTAGAAACAGTTCAGCCGATGGGTCTGTGACCTGATGGCTGAATTTTTAGAAACTGCTGTCCGTGTGGAACTGCATACGGTAAAGCTTATCATAAATACCGCCCTTTGCCAGCAGCTCCTCGTGGGTTCCTTCCTCCGCGATGCCCTCATCCGTCAGCACCAGAATCCTCTGCGCATTCTTAATCGTGGAAAGCCTGTGTGCAATCACAAAGGTGGTACGGTTTTTTGCAAGCCGTTCCAGAGAATCCTGCACCACCTTCTCACTCTCGTTGTCAAGCGCGCTTGTCGCCTCGTCAAAAATGAGAATCGGGGGATTTTTCAAAAATACCCGGGCAATGGAAAGACGCTGCTTCTGGCCTCCTGAAAGCTTGATTCCGCGCTGTCCGATATCCGTCTCATAACCGTTCGGAAGGGACATAATAAATTCATGGGCATTGGCGTTTTTTGCCGCGGCGATGACCTCCTCCCTTGTGGCACCCGGCTTCCCGTAACGGATATTGTCATACACCGTTCCCACAAACAGGTAAACGTCCTGCTGGACAATCCCGATGTGGTCCCGCAGGCTCTTAAGCGTGAGACTCCGAACATCCTTACCGTCGATTTTGACCGCGCCCGCCGTCACGTCATAAAACCGGGGAATAAGGGAGCACAGCGTACTCTTACCGGCACCCGAGGAGCCGACAAGCGCCATATAGGAGCCCGCGGGCACATTCAGGTTCACATGGTTTAAGACACATTCCGTATTTTCCCCATACCGGAACGAAACATCCTCAAAAACAATATCGCCCTTTACATCCCGTAATTCCTGTGCATTTTCATCGTCCGCAATATCAGGCTCAATTGCCATGATTTCACGAAAACGCTCAAAACCGGTATATCCGTTCTGGAACTGTTCGGTAAAGTCAATCAGTGTGCGCACCGGCTCGGTAAATACACTGATATACAGAAGAAAGGTCACCAGATCACTGACATCTACCCTCCCCCCGGCAATCAGGACGACGCCCACAATAATCACGTTTACCTGTATCAGCGTTGTAAACGCGCCCATTCCCGCGGAAAAGCTTCCCATGTAATGATAACTGTTTTTCTTTGCCGAGAGAAACCCGGCATTTCCCTTTCCGAACTTTTCATTTTCCACCGCCTCATTGGCAAATGATTTTACCACGCGGATTCCAGAAAGGTTGTCCTCAATCTGCGCGTTGATGTCAGCGATTCGCTCACGGTTTTTTCGAAAGGCACGGCGCATTTTCCCGTTCATATAGTAGGCAAACGCAAACATAAAGGGGAGGACCGCAAAGGCCGCAAGTGCGAGCGCCGGATTAATGCTCATCAGAATAATAAACGCGCCGACAATCTTAATCACCGATAAAATAATATTTTCCGGTCCGTGGTGCATAAGCTCCGTAATATCAAACAAATCCGTCGTAATACGGGACATCAACTGTCCCACCTTCTGGTCGTCATAAAAAGAAAAGGACAGTTTTTGCAGATGGTCAAATATCTCCGCCCGCATATCATATTCCATCTTCGCTCCCATCACATGGCCCTGATTGGAAATAAAAAACCGGCTGTAGCAATCCACCACGACGAGCCCGAGCAGAACCGCACCGATGATTTTTATCTGCCGCATAATTTCCGCCGCGTCCAGATAAATAAGCGTAGAAGTCACATAACGTATCACGAGCGGCAGCGCCAGGGCAATTGCCGCCGACACGGCCGCAAAAAACATATCCGCCCAGAAAACTCCCAGATATGGTTTATAATAAGATAACATTTTCTTTAAATTTTCACTCATGTCCATCCTCCCTGTACTGTTGCCACAACTTCCTTTATTTTATCCGCTTATCACAAAAAGTCAAGAAATTATGTTATAATACAATCGCAGCAGTACACAGTAACAAAAATACAAACGCGGTCCCGGACCGCAGAAAAGAGGTATCGTATGAATCCAACTACACCAAGAGATATGTACTATGAAACGCTTGCCGCCACAGTGATTAAGAATCTGGAGAAACGGCAGATGGAGGGATATTACTGTCCGACTATCGAAGAAGCTGAAAAGAAAGCTTTCTCCTGGCTGACCGAAGGGTGTAGCGTCGCTTTCGGAGGCTCCATGACCCTTGAGGACACGGGTATGCTCACGGCGCTCCGCCATGACCCCGGCATCCGCCTGATTGACCGCGCCGCGGCAAAGACACCCGAGGAAACCAAAAAGCTTTATCACGATGCCCTATCGGCGGATTTTTACTTCATGAGCACCAACGCCATTACCGCAGACGGAGAGCTTGTCAACATCGACGGCACCGGAAACCGCGTCGCAGCCTTAATTTACGGCCCGGAAAATGTCATCATTCTTGCCGGTATGAACAAGGTCTGCACAAACTTACAGGACGCATTAAGCCGCGTACGCAACATTGCTTCTCCCATCAACTGCAAGCGTCTCGGGCGCAATACGCCCTGTGCCGCGACAGGTGTCTGCGCAGACTGTCTCTCCCCGGACTGTATCTGCAACCAGACAGTCATCACAAGGCGCAGCGGCATTAAGGGGCGCATCAAGGTGCTGCTCATCGGAGAAGCCTACGGCTATTAAACATTTCTCAAAAAAAGAGTACCGCTTTCGCGGTACTCTTTTACAATACAACGATTAGTTGTATTTTCTTTTTCTAGCTGCTTCAGATTTTTTCTTGCGTTTTACGCTCGGTTTCTCGTAGTGTTCTCTTTTACGAATCTCCTGCTGGATACCTGCTTTGGCGCAGTTTCTTTTGAAACGACGTAAAGCGCTATCTAAAGTCTCGTTTTCTTTTACAATTACACTAGACATTATCTCACACCTAACCTCCCTCCAGTTGCGTATTGTGCATATTCAACTGTTTGGGTCATATTCATTGCACTATATAGAATTATAACACAAATTTTGCGTTCGTCAACTATTTTCCTCTTATTTGTAATTATTTATTTTTTTTATGTATTTGCACTTATTTTCAGAAATTTACACGACCTACTCGTCGTCTTCACGCAGTTTAAACTGGTTGACCAGACCGTCGAGAGAATCCGCTTCCGCCGAAAGCTCCTCACTGGTAGCGGAGGTCTGTTCCGAAGCTGCGGAATTGCTGGAAATAACGTCGCTGATCTGCTTTACGCCATTTTCAATCTTCTTGACGGAATCCGCCTGCTGGTCGGAGGAAATACGGATATCCGCAACCGCCCGGATGATATGATCCAGTTCTGAAAGAACTTTATTGAGTGATTCCGCCGTCTGGTTCGCCACTTCATTGCCGTGTCCGACCTCCGTCTGACTTGCCTCCAAAAGACTTTTTGACATATCGGCAGATTTTGCACTGTTCTCCGCAAGCATACGAATCTGCTCTGCCACAACCGCGAAGCCTCTTCCCGCTTCTCCGGCACGCGCCGCCTCGATGGAAGCGTTAAGCGAAAGGAGATTCGTCTGGGACGCAATGCTCTCAATCTCGACAATGACCTTTTCGATTTCGTTTGATGTCTCGGAGATACGCTTCATTGCTTCCGTCAGCTCCTGCATCTTCTGCTGGCTGATTTGCGCCTCAGCTCCGACCTCTTTTGCCTTGTCGTGCACGACATCCGTGGACTGGCTGTTGGCAACCACCTGGCTTGCCACCTCGGATACGCTTGATACCAGATCATCTACCGCGGCTGCCTGATCGGTCGCTCCCTTCGCCAAATCCTGGGAGCTGACAGCGAGCTGCTCGGAACCGGCCGCCACCTGTCTGGAGGATTCACGAATAAGCGCCAGCGTTCCGCTGATATGGACTACCGTGTCCACCAGCTTATCCATTACATCCTTAAACTCCCCGACGTATGCCTCTCTGCACCTTGAGTGCACGCTGTAATCTCCCACAGAAAACTTCTCCAGAATATACTGCAAGTCATCAATAATCGTATGAAGTGTCTGCGCTGTCCTGCGGAAATCCTCCGCGAGAACCCCGATTTCATCTTCTGACTCATACCCAATCTCAATATCCAACACTCCGCTGGCAAGCTTCCCTGCCGCTTCGCTAAGTTCCTGTACGGGATTTACAATATAATCCACCAGCATTTTTGCCCGTCGCAGTGTCAGGGTAATGCCCACTGCCAGAAGAATAAGCTGAAACGGGATACTGGTTGCAAGAAACAGTAACTCCCTCCCCTCGGAAACATTGACTGATGATAACAGTCCTACCACCGCAAGCATCACACAGATAACATAAATGATGATTACCAGACGAATCGTCCCCATCACCTTCTGCCGGACACTCCTGTTTTTAAATACCTCATCTCTTGTACCATCCATGATATACCCACCAATCCTTTCCATGAAAAATTAAAGCTGTGTTTCCAACACGTTTTTCGCCTGGCTGATAGCCTCCGGTATGCCGGCCGGATTCTTTCCTCCCGCCTGCGCCATATTCGGCCGTCCGCCGCCACCGCCGCCTACAAAGCCAGCAACGCCTTTGATCAGGTTTCCGGCATGGGCACCGCTCTTTACCGCACCATCCGTTGCCATCGCCACCAGACTGACCTTTCCACCGCACGACGAAGCCAGAAGAATCACGCCCTCTCCCAGTTTTTCCTTCAACTGGTCGCCAAGGTCGCGCAGTCCGTTCATGTCAACATCCTCCACAGAAGCCGCAAGCAGCTTGACGCCTTTTACTTCTTCAACCCGGTTCATGACATCTCCGAGCGCATCCTTTGCCGCCTTGCTCTTAAGTGACTCATTCTCGGCGGCAAGCGTCTTGATTTCCGCCTGCATGTGCTCGATTTTTTCCGCCAGCGCCGCAGGAGTGGATTTTGCCGCCTTCGCCGCCTTTAAAAGCTCCGCCTCGACATTGCGGTAATACGCAAACACATTCTCTCCGGTCAGCGCCTCAATTCTGCGCACTCCCGCAGCGACCCCGCTTTCGGAAATAATTTTAAACGCCGTAATCTGAGAGGTATTCGCGACATGCGGACCGCCTCAGAGCTCTGTGGAGAAATCCCCCAGCGACACGAC
>CALWBG010000023.1 GCA_944375975.1 uncultured Roseburia sp. | reverse complement strand
GATTATACGTAAGCTCCTCTCCCAGTTAAAAAGTGCCGGGCTGATTGAAGTGGCAAGGGGAACGGGCGGTGCCGCGCCCGTTAGGCCCATAGATAAGATTACATTTTATGACGTGTACCTGGCGGTTGATTTGCTCGGAGAAGGGGAGTTGTTTCATTTTCACCAAAACCCCAATCCCGACTGCCCGGTGGGTCAAAATATCCATATGGCCCTTGACGATAAGCTTTTGCGCATACAGGAAGCCATGGAAAATGAAATGAAAAAATATACCATTGCGGATGTTGTCAGAGATATCAAACGTTGTCTGGAACCTCCGCGATAATAGAAAAAATCTGGTTTTGTGCACATGCTTGTGCTATACTATTTTCCGATAACACCAGGCAACAAATCGGGATTCGAAGTAGAAGGAGGGGAATGATGGAACGTTTCAAAAAAATATACCGTCAAGGGACGCTTGATGTGATGGAAATTTGGGTGGATACAGAAACAGGTGTCAATTATGTGTTTCACAAGAATGGAAATGCAGCAGGCTTTACAGTGTTACTTGATAAAGAAGGAAAGCCGGTAGTAACACCATAAATGCTTATCTGTAGCAGACAACCGCGTAAATAACAATTCATACATCAACCGAGAGCAGCTGTTTTTAACTAAGAAAACGGCTGCTTTTTCTTTTCCCGACAGACAGGGTGAGGCGGCGCCGGCGCGGTGGTACTGTTCCCTGAAAAGGTAAAAAACTCAATGTAACCATTGACATTACAACAAATCGCTGTTAATATACAAGATGTAACAATCAATATTACATAAAAAGCATCTGTTTACACGGCAAAGCGGTTCCGGTGTCGATTTGAAAAAAGAGGAAAATATGAATCAGGAAGAAAGAAGAATCTATTTAATACGTGAGCTACAGCGTGAAATGCCGCAGTATAAAAAAATTGAAATCCCGAAAGATGAATCGGAACAGTGGAGGCTTTTACGCTCCTTATTCAATGTCCGGCCCCCGTATCCTGCCTCAGATGATTTCCTGAAGGTACAGGATGAATATCTCTCGGAGGTAATCCGGCAGAGAGGAATTGTAGACGCGGCCGCATTGCCCACGGTGAAAGCCGACAGCAGAATATCCCTGTGGAAGGGGGATATTACCGCGCTCAAGGCGGATGCAATCGTAAATGCGGCGAACAGTGCACTCCTGGGATGTTGGCAGCCCTGCCATTCCTGCATCGATAACATTGTTCACTCACTTTCTGGCGTCGAGCTTCGTATCAAGTGCAACGAGATTATGCAGGCGCAAGGGCATGAGGAAGAAACGGGAACTGCTAAAATCACGCCTGCCTACAATCTCCCTTGCAAATATGTGCTGCATACGGTTGGCCCGATTATTTCGGGACCGCTTCGTAAAAGGGACTGCAATCTTTTGGCAAGCTGTTATCAATCCTGCTTGGAGCTTGCCGTAGCGAATGGGGTCCAGTCCATTGCCTTTTGTTGCATTTCAACCGGCGTTTTCCATTTTCCGCAGGATCGGGCGGCGGAAATCGCCGTTGAGACTGTCTCTGAATTTTTGCGGACAGACACCTGTGTCAAAAAGGTGATATTCAACGTGTTTAAGAAGGAAGATTACGACATATACCAAAAATTGCTGGGATAAGATGTAATATAAAACTTCTTTTTTTTCGGTGCCTGTGCTATAATATCATTGATTCTTGATAATACGTTAAATACACATAAGGATTAGCGGGCCGGATATGGCAGGAGGTACATGTATGGAACAGAAATTTTATATTTGCGAGCACTGCGGCAATATTGTTGCGGAGGTAAAGAACAATGGTGTGCCGGTTATGTGCTGCGGACAGAAGATGAAGGAGATTATTCCGGGAACCACGGATGCTGCGGTGGAGAAGCATGTCCCGGTTTATAAGACAGAGGGGAACAAGGTGTATGTTACCGTCGGTGAGGTAGAACATCCCATGCTGCCGGAGCATTATATCGAGTGGATTTCCCTTCAGACAAAATCCGGCAATCAGCGCAAATGCTTAAAGCCGGGTGACGAGCCGAAGGCATGCTTCGCATTGTGTGAGGGCGATGAGGTGGAAGCGGTTTATGCTTACTGCAATCTGCACAGCCTCTGGAAAGCTTAAGCATACAGGAAGATAAAGAGCAGGTGTTAAGGCTGCCGCAATTTTGCGGCAGCCTTGTTTGCAAAAAATCAAAAAGAATAAAAGGAGGATTTTTTATGGAAGCGGAGCATAAAATATCATATGGCTTATACGTTATTACCGTAAATGACGGAGCGAAGGATAGCGGCTGCATCTGCAATACCGTGGTTCAGGTGACAACCTCGCCTAAAAGGATTACGCTGGCGTTAAACAAGACAAATTATACGACGGAGATCATTCAGAAGACAGGACAGTTTAACGTGTCGATACTTTCGCAGGACGCAAAGTTTCCGGTTTTTCAGAGATTTGGATTCCAGAGCGGCAGGGACGTGGACAAGTTTTCGGGCTTTGACGGAGCAAAACGCGCGGAAAACGGACTTTTGTATGTCACGGAGGGAACGAATGCCTTTCTCGGGGCGCGCGTCGTGCAGACTGTTGATTTGGGATCCCACCTTCTTTTTGTGGCGGATGTGACGGAGAGCGGAGTGCTTTCGGACACGCCGTCGGCAACCTATGAGTATTACCATGCCCATATCAAACAAAAACCCCAGCCAAAGACCTCGGAAGGAACAGTGTGGCGCTGTAAGATTTGCGGTTATGAATATAAGGGCGAGACGCTGCCGCCGGATTTTGTCTGCCCGGTGTGCAAGCACGGCGCGGAGGATTTTGAGAAGGTCGAATAGCCGGGGCTCTTTTGGGGAGACAAAAATGAATGAGAGGCTCTTAAAAGCGCGCTTGAGAAAGGGAATGTTTCTCACGTTAGTACTGTGTGTTGTGATTATGACGGTCGGAATTATTTTCACCGCAATGCTGAATCGCTCACTCAATACCCTGATGTCGGGGCAGATGGAACAGGAGGCAGACGATTATAAAAACAGAATTTTACAGCAGATTGATAAGGATTTTCAGACGCTGCAAACACTGTCGGCTTTCCTGGGAGATTACAGTCTTGCCGATTCCGAAGAATTTGCCGCAAGCCTGTGGGATGCAAACCGGCAGAATGAATTTTTGATTATGGCATATTTTAATCGAAATGGGGACGGTGTTTTGGTGCGCCCTGACGAGGACGCGGTAGAGAACGTGGGGCTGGGAGAACTCGGCGGGGAAGCAAGGACGGCGGTCGAAACGGCATATGAGGGGGAAAATGCTGTATCCTGGCTTTTTTGGGACTCGGTATCCGGGGAACGGATTTTTGTTTACAGCGTACCTGTTTACCGGAACGGAGAGGTCACCGGAGTCCTGATGGCCGGTGACAGGATAGAAGTATTTGCCGGATTTCTGGATGAGGAAGCCGTTTTAAATGGCAGCGGCTATATGCATCTGATTGGTTCCGAGGGAAAGTTTTTAGTGCGCTCACAGCAGACCATCGTGCCCGATACGCTGAATACGATTTACGACGACGGCTATATCAACAGCGATGAGCAGGAAAAAATACGCGCGGCGCTGCAAAACGAAGAGAGTATTTTTTCCTACATGCAGTATAACGGAAAAAGCTGCCGGATTTATTTTGAGCCGATCGGGTTAAACGGCTGGTACTTATTGTGCGTCGATGCTGGAAAGGGAATCCTTGCGTCGGTATATCAGAGGGGACAGATTATCGCTGTGACTCTGGTGAGCATTCTTGTGCTGTGTCTGCTTTTGCTTATTTACAGTTACCGGCTGATGCGCGGCTACAACCGGCAAATTCATTATATCGCGTATCATGATGCCGTAACCGGAAGCGACAACTATCTGCGTTTTTGCCAGAAGCTGGACGAGCTGGGCAGACGGCGGGAGCGGTACAGTATCGTCGCGCTCAATATCCGTCAGTTTAAGTTCATCAATGAAATATTCGGGCAGCGGTATGCGGACAGACTTTTGTGCACGGTGAAGGAAGTTATCGGGCATACCCTCACCAGGGGAGAGATTTTTTGCAGGAGTAACGCCGATTTATTTTATCTTGCGCTGGCGGATACGGAGCGGGGAACTGTCCGCAGACGGGTCGAGGCAATCATGGACGAGGTAAGCCGCAGCGCGCCTGGCGTGCAGAATAATTATCGTGTGCTGATGTATGCCGGGGCTGTCATACCAGAACCCGGTCAGGAAAGCTCCTTCGACCGGGAAAAACTGGTGATTTCGGTACATTTTGCTCTGGCGAGGGCAAAGCAGCTTACGGCGAACAGGGTGTGGTTTTATGACGCGGAGCTCCACAAAAAGGAGGAAGTGGAAAATTATGTGGAAAGCCATATGTACGGGGCGCTGCGAAATGGGGAATTTCAAATGTACCTTCAGCCCAAGATGAATCTTCACACCGGAGAGCTGGGTGGGGCGGAGGCGCTGGTGCGCTGGAAAACAGGCGACGGCAGGATGATATACCCCGACCAGTTTATACCGCTGTTTGAAAAAAACGGTTTCTGCGCGGAGCTGGACATGTATATGGTGGAGAAGGTTTGCCGGCAGCTTCGGGAGTGGATGGATGCGGAGATTACGCCTGTTCCGATTTCCGTAAACCAGTCGAAGCGTCTGTTTTTCCGAAGCAGCTATCTGAGGGAACTGACGGAACTGCTGAAAAAATACGGGGTTTCTGCGAAGTGGATTACGCTGGAAATTCTCGAGGGACTTGCGATGGAAAATGCGGACGAGTTGAACGGGAAGATAAAGAAGCTTCAGGCTGTCGGGTTTAAAGTTTCGATGGATGATTTCGGCAGCGGCTATTCCTCCTTAAATACGCTCGGCAGTCTCAATATCGATGAGCTTAAGCTGGATCGGGAATTTCTGCTTGAAATATCGGGTGAGAAGGGAGAGCGTTTCCGCACGATTATGGAGCAGATTATCAATATGACAAAATGCCTCCGGATTTCAACGGTCGTGGAGGGAGTCGAAACACCCGAAAATGAACGGCTGATAAAGGCTATGGACTGTGATTACGGGCAGGGCTACTATTACAGCAGACCAATTCCCGCTGCGGAATTCAGTGAAAGCTTTATGCGGGGGAGGGCTGACGGGTGAGCATTGTGTCGTATTCTTGAGATTGTGTAAATTGCATTTTCAATGCGTAATATTGAGAGCGCCGCTGCTGAGCGGCGCTTTTTGCAGTATGGGCTCCGGGCGTCAAAAGCACCTTTGGTGCTATCCATATACAATATGTTGTTCCCGCAAACAAGCTTGTGTAGCAACATATTGTATATGGATGGTGTTACACACCCTTTTGACACCCTAATTGCGATACGAAAATACTTGAGCTAAGTGACAATACCATGCATCAGGCTCATTTTTTTATTCAAATTATAGCGTTCCTGTGATACAATGGTTAGACACGGAAATGAAATAATGAAAAGGAGCGTTTGGAAAAATGAGAGATATTGTGGAGCGTCCTGCGGTCGTTTCGGAAGCGCAGAAAGCGCAGAAGGGCTGGCACTGGCTGGTAGAGCTTTTGGTTTTTGTGGCGGTATTTGTGATTGCCCAGTTTGGGCAGATGCTTGTGCTGATACCGGGAGAGCTGGTGATGCTTTTTACGAATGAAGAATACACATCGGCTGCCGCCGCGGGTGATATGGATAAGATTGCGGAGGTATCATCACGGATTGCAGCCTCCGACGGCTATATGATATTGATGCTGGTTTCCTGTATTATGATGATGGTGGTTGTCTGCCTGTTCTGTAAGATTTTTCAGAAAAGAGGCCTCCGAGCGTTGGGCTTTCGCAGGGAACATGCGCTAAGAGAATACCTCGTCGGAGCAGCCGGCGGATTCCTGTTTTTTTCCGCTGCGGTACTGATTGCCGTGCTGACCGGCAGCCTCAAGCTTCAGGGCATTTCCTCCACCTTTCAGGCGGGGATTATAGTGCTGTATCTGTTGGGCTACCTTATTCAGGGAATGGAGGAGGAGGTTCTCTGCCGCGGCTACCTGATGGTATCAATTGCGAGAAGATACACGATGACGGCGGCCATTTTGGTAAACGCCCTGTTTTTTGCGGCGCTGCATCTGTTTAATTCCGGTATCAGCCCGCTTGCAATCATCAATCTCACATTGTTCGGAATTTTTGCCTCTCTGTATTTTGTGCGCAGAGGAAATATCTGGGGTGTGGCGGCATTCCATTCCGTCTGGAATTTTGTACAGGGCAATTTTTACGGCATCCGCGTAAGCGGCAATGAGACGACGGCCTCTGTTCTGGAAACAGTTTTTGTGGAAGGAAAGTCGCTGTGGAACGGCGGGGCGTTCGGAATGGAAGGCGGAATCGCTGCGACAATCGTGCTGGCAGTTGGAATTCTCATTCTCTACCGTATGAAAAATGTCGATGCGCCGCAGCAGTGGAAGGATACGAAAGCGGAGGCGTAACGCACCGCGGAAGGAGAAAGACGGGGAGGGGAGTTTGGAGCATATGATTCCAATCATAATTCTTGCCGCGGCACTGTGTGCGGAGACAGCGGTGTTTGCAGTTTTACTGCGCAGGGCGGTCAAACAGAGGAATGCCGCAAAGCGCAAGGAAGCGGAGGTCAAGACGGAATTTCTGTCGCGCATCAGCCATGATATTAAAACGCCGATGAATGTGATTGTGGGAGCGACGGCCCTTGGTCTGGAGGAGAGGGACCGCCCGGAAAAGGTTGAGGAATGTCTGGAAAGAATCAAAGGTGCAAGTGACTTTTTGATGGGGCTTTTAAATGATTTGGTAGATATGTCAAAAATTGAAATGGGCAGATTCCATCTCCATCCAAAGCCTTATGCCTTTTCTGAGTTTATGGATTCCGTCCGCTCCATGATGGAGCCGGCATGCGAAAAGAAGGGCATCACATTCGAGTTTCCGCAGGAGGAATGGAACATTAATATGATGGTGGACCCGATGCGTTTTCTGCAATTATTTTTCAATTTGCTTACAAACGCGGTAAAGTTTACGCAGGAAGGCGGACGTGTGACATTTCGCATCTGCAACTACGCCACCCACAATGAAAGGTTTTCAGCGGATTACATTGTGCGCGATAACGGAATCGGTATGAGCCGCGAATTTCAGCAGATACTGTTTCAGCCGTTTGCGCAGGAAACGGAAAGCTGGACGGAGAAGAGGAGCGGCGCGGGTCTGGGACTTGCGATTACACGCAACATTGTGGATTTGATGGGAGGAAGTATTGACGTTAAAAGTGAGCTCGGACGCGGAACTGAAGTGCGCGTGCATCTGGAGGTGGAGCTGGCGGAGATACAGCCTGAGGTGGAGAACGGACAGTGGGAGATGGATGAAATCAGAAGCATTCTAAACGGCAGGAGGATTCTTCTCGCCGAGGATCATCCACTGGATACCGAGATTACAAAACGGATTCTGGAGCATGTCAATGCCGAGGTAGTCTGCGCGGAGAACGGAAAAGAGGCGCTGGAGCTGTTTGAAAGCCATCCGTCCTACGAGTATGATGCGATTTTGATGGATATCCGAATGCCGGAAATGGACGGATATACCGCGGTTCGAAAGATACGTAAAGTGCCCCATGAGGATGCGCAGATGATTCCGATTATCGCCATGAGCGCGGACGATTCGGTTGAGGATGTGCGAAAATGCAGGGAGGCTGGGATGAACTGCCACCTTGCAAAGCCGGTGGAGCCGCAGAAGCTGTATCAGGTACTGTGTGAATACCTGTGCGCGCCGGTTTGAAAAGTCTTTCTTTTTTTATGAGGGATATGTTATAATTGCGGCAGACATGGATGGGATTTTTTCAGGAAAGGATATGGAATCAATGGAAGAAAAGATGACAATGGAAATTACAAATGACAGATTGGAGGAGGCCATTCGGGAATACGCAAAGGAACGGACCAGGGAACGCTTATCTGACGTCCTCAATCTGCTTCGTCCGACAAAGCTTTTGGTGCCCGCTATGCTCAAGGCGCCTGACCAGCCGGTACCATGTCTTTTAAAGAATGGAAAGGAAGAACAGTTTCTGGTTGTTTATACCTCGAAGGCACAGATTCCGGAGGAGCCGAAAAGCCAGGCGATTTTAAGTATGCCGTTTCCGGCATGCAACAATATCGTGGTAAAACCGGAGTTAAAGCTTAATGGAATGGTAATTAACCCGTTTTCCGATAATCTCGTGCTGAAAAGCGAATTGGTGCAAAAGCTGCATGACGCGGACGAGAAAGCCGCAAAAATGAAGCAGGTTAAGATGACACCGGCACAGTTTCAGGTGTTTGTGAAAAGGCAGGTGGAATTTGGGATACTGCCGAAGCGCCTGTTTGCGGAGGGTGAGGAGTTTGTCAACCGTCTCTGCGACGAAAAGGAAAGCTTTGTGAATGAGATTTTCGCGCAGGCGTTTAAGGAGCCGAAGCTTTACCCCTATTCGGAGAAAGATTATTCCGTGATGGCGCTGGATATTGCGGAAGATTTGACGCTGGTGCGCATCGATCTCCCGGAAAAGGGACTGGTGGCTCCACTGTGCTGCCGTATTTACGTGACCTTTAATCCCCAGACGAAAGAGGCGGGGTATTACACGATTGAGACGGGCAAAGAAAAAAATACCCGTATGCTGGGTGAACTCCGGGCGGACGGAACGCGCGCCGACCACGGCGAAGCGCCGGTGGAGGGCGCGGAGCTTCAGAAAATCATGGATCTTGCAAAGGGAGCGGGGGCAGAGCTGACAAGCTAAGCCCGCCGGATGATGTCCGCGTACTGACCGCGCACGGCTCGCAGCAGGTCGTTGGGATTGAGCGCGATCGTGTCGCCGATGCGTCCGCCGCTGATATAAATTTTGGGGTAGGAGGCCGCGCTCGCATGAATGATTGTCGGGAACTGTTTTTTCATGCCGAGCGGGGAACAGCCGCCCCGGACGTAGCCGGTGACCGCGGTGATGTCCCGGACATGAAGCATTTCAACCGACTTCTCGCCGACGCATTTTGCAGCCGCCTTTAAATCAATCTCATCGGCGACCGGCACGACAAAGACATAATATTGTCCGCTTTTCCCCTGCAAAACGAGGGTTTTAAAGGACTGCTCCGCCGGGGCGCCTGTTTTTTCCAATGTGTGCAGCCCGTCGATAAATTCGTCACATTCATAGTGAATGATTTCATAGCTAATTTTATTTCTGTCAAGAATGCGCATGGCATTCGTCTTTACTTCTTTTCCCATTGATGTTCCTCCTGATTTCGTTTTGCTTTATCATAGCGTATGCGCTTGGGGAGGGCAAGTATTTTCAGTAATTATGTTTTGACAGGTCCGAGGGAATAATGATATATTGATTGCAGTAATTTCGGAATGGAGGAAGGAATGAAAGAATTGTTTCAGAGAGTAAAAATGGATATGCTTGTCTCAGCGGTGCTGTGTACGGTACTGGGACTTGTACTCGTCATCTGGCCAGAGCAGACAATTGATATTGTATGCAAGGCCCTTGCAGTCGGGCTTGTGATTTTGGGAATTGTGAATCTGGTGTCGTATTTTGGAAACCGCGGTATGCATCTGTTTTCCGGCGCGCTGGGACTCATTGTCATTTTAGTTGGCATCTGGATTTTTTTAAGCCCGGAGAGCATTGTAAGCGTAGTGCCGATTGTGATTGGCGTGATTCTGGCGCTGCACGGAATCCAGAATATCAAAATGGCAATTGAGACAAAGCGGAACGGTTACGACAGATGGTGGGCGATACTGCTCATAGCCATTGTGAGTCTGGTGTTCGGTGTGCTCTGCATTGTCAACGCGTTCGGCGTGGTCACGCTGGCCATGCAGTTTGTGGGGATCGCGCTTATTTACGACGGCGTCACGGATTTGTGGGTTGTCACAAAGGCGGCACGGACGGCTAAGAGAATGCAACAGGAGGCCGAGGCACTCGACGTGGAGTATCGTGAGTCGGACGACGATTAGCGCGCTTATACCACGATTTTTCCATCGTAAATTAATTCCACGAATTTTTTGGTCAGATAGGGGTCGTACTGTGTTCCGCTGTTTTTCTCCAGCTCCCCTACCGCATAGGAGACCGGAAGCGGCTGCTTATATGGTCTGCGCGCCGTCATGGCGTCAAAGCAGTCCGCAATCGTGAGAATCCGGGCCATGTAGGGAATATCCTCCCCGGCAAGGCCTCTGGGATAGCCTTTTCCGTCATAGCGTTCGTGATGACCGAGCACAGCCGGAATCACATAATCCATGTCCGGCAGATAGCGTATCATTTTGGTTGAATTTTCTACATGGGTTTTCATGATCTCGTATTCCTCCGGCGTGAGGTGCGAGGTCTTTTTTAAAATGCTTTCGGGAATGCTGATTTTTCCGATGTCGTGCAGAAGACCGGCATCCCGGATGATTTCAATGTCCGTATCGTTCATACCCAGTGCTTCCGCAAGAATCATCGCATATTTCGACACGTTCATGGAATGTACAAAGGTATAGTTGTCTTTCGCGTCGATGGCGGCAGTGAGAGCATAAATGGTCGGTGCAACACGATCGTAAGCGGAGCGGATATCCGGGTTCTGCGAGCGGTTTTCCATGCCCCTGCGGTAGACGGTCAGATGTCCTTTTCCTTCAAGCTTTCCGTAATAAACGGCCTGCTCAGTGTTGTGCAGCAGGGATTGGGCATTGTCGGAAATGGCGGGGAAGGTCGAGATACCACAGGTGACGGTAATGTTCCAGACCGTGTCCGCCGTATTCGAACGGATGACGCGCCTGATAATCCTGGAGGCAAGTTCGACGGCGGCAGACTGGTCGCAGCCGTCCATGAGAATGAGAAGCTGGTCTGCTCCATAGCGGAAAGCCATGTCGTTGTCCCGGATACACTTCTGAATGGTTTGGGCACAGAGATAAATCAGGTTGTCACCTTCGCCTGCACCGTACAGCTCGTTATAAAGCCTAAAGTCATCGATGTCTAAAAGAATGAGAGAAATCGGCCGCCGTTCGTTGCAGGCGTTTTCGATACATTCAAATGCATGTTTTCTGCTATATAAAGAGGTGAGGCTGTCCGTGATGGAAGCGTAATAGGCGTTGCGGTAGAGGTTCGCATTGCGCAAAAGATATGCGGCGTAATAGCAGATGCGCTTCAGACACCGGATTTCATCGGGCGTGCAGGAGCGGCGGCTTTTATCCGCGATAAACAGAAAGCCGATGACCGCCTGATGGTATTTGAGCGTCTGGAAAGCGATGATGTTCTCGTTTTTCAGCCATGCCTGCTGCCGGGCGGTCAGCAGGGAAAGAAGCTGCCCGGAGTCCGCGTTGACCGGCACAAAGCCGTCCGAGTCTAGAAGCTCCGCGATGAAAGCGTCGGAGGGTACGCAGTAATCCTTGCTGCATACAATATTCCCGGAAAGCCGAATGACGTGACAGGAGCGGCTTGTCTGGGTATTCATCATCAGAAGAAGGCCGTCCGGCGCAAAGAGGGTTGTAAGGGAATCCATGATTGCGTCATAAATTTCTTCGGCGTTGAGCGTACTGATTGCCGCGGACAGAAAGTTATCTAAAATATCATCTTTTGCATGCATAGCTGCTATGGTATCTCCTAAAATTTAGATTTGCCAATGAAAGACAGGTGAATTATACTATAAGAAAGAAAGCATGGCAATGGGATATTTGGCAGAAGCTGGAAAGGAAGCAGGAGTATGAGAAGGGAAGAATTTAAAATGGAGCGGACAGGATTGCTTAAGGTGGGCGACGTGTTGCCGATTACGGAAGGAAAGCTCCCGAATTCATATTACTATACACTCGGAAAGGCTTATGCCATGTCGGCAAATTACACGGTCAGCGAACGCATCCGTTCCGCGGAAGGGACGGTGACAGACGTGAAGGAGACACCCAAGGGGTACTTTGTTACGGTTGAATTTGACGAGTAAATGAGCTAAAATAAAAGTATCGTTTCACGGAAAGGAAAGGTACATGCGTTACATACCGACGAGCAGGCTGACACCGGGAATGGCGCTCGGTCAGGATATTTATGACGGAGCCGGTCGTCTTCTGCTGGCGAGGCACTTGCTGCTGACCGCAGAATACATATCAAACCTGGAATTTTTGGGGTTTCCTGGAATATACATTGATGATGAATTTACACAGGGCATTGAAATACAGCAGGTGGTTACACCTGAGGTCAGGTGCCGCGCGCTGAAGCTGATTAACGACATGTTTGCTTTTGAGGCGCCGGAAGCGGATTTGCCGGTTAGTGAGATTAAACTTCGCATGACCGTGGAAAATATAGTGGAGGATGTCTTAAGAAACGGGGATGTGATGTGCAGCATGATGGACATCCGAAATTACGATGACTATATCTATTATCATTCCGTAAACGTGGGGGTTCTCTCTGCAATGGTGGGGGCCAGATACGGTCTGCCGAATGACCAGCTTTATTGGCTTACGATTACGGCAATGTTACACGATATCGGAAAAAAATTTTTGGAATATGATGTGGCAAATGCGGACAGACCCCTTACGGAGGAGGAAACAGAGGCATACCGCCAGCATGCCAGGCTGGGGTCGGAGTTTTTAAGAAGTACGTATAATTTTTCCTCCGCGGTGTATGCGGGGGTTCTGATGCACCATGAGCATTACAACGGAGAAGGCTATCCTTTTGGAAAGAGCGGGAAAGATATCCCGCTTTTCGCGAGAATCATCCGGATGAACGACAGCTATGACAGGATGTTATTCCTGCGGCCGCAGCGGGATCAGATGTCTCCCGCGGAGGCGATGGAATATCTGATGGCGATGGCGGGGGCGGAGTTTGACCCGGAGCTGGTCAATGTGTTTTTGCGAAGGATGGCTGTTTATCCGGTCGGGTGCGAGGTTGAGCTGTCCAACGGGCAGCACGGTGTTGTGATTAAGAATTTTCAGGATTTTGCGCTTAGGCCGCTTGTCAAGATTATTGAGACAGGGGAGCTTCTGAATCTGCGCGACGATCCGGAAGCAAGATGCATCACAATCGGCAGGATGATGGTATAGCGGGCAGGATATGGGAGAATTATGGCACGACGCGGAAAAGATACGATTGATATGCTTTTGGCGGAAAGCTTTAAAGAATTAACGTTAAAGCAGCCGATTGAGAAGATAACAATTAAAGAAATTACGGACAGGGCGGGCGTCATACGTCCGACCTTTTATAATCACTTTCAGGATAAATATGAGCTTTTGGAATGGATTATTTCCACGCAGCTTTTAAAACCGCTGGAGCCGCTGCTGGAAAATGACATGGTGACCGAGGCGCTGGTGCTTCTTTTTACCAACATCAAAAAGGAGAAGGAGTTTTATATCAGGGTGAGCAGACTCGACGGGCAGAACTCTTTTGAGAACACGGTGAAGGCGTGCGTAAAAAAGACTCTGCTGAATGTGCTTCGCGAGTCTGCGACCGGCAGACAGCCCAAATATGCGTGGCTGACTCCGGAACTGATAGCAGAATATTATTCTCAGTCCATGTGCTGTATCATGCTTACCTGGATTCGAAGCGGAATGACGGTTTCACCGAAGGAGCTGGCGGAAATCTATAATTACATACTGACGCGTTCCATTGCTGATGTTTTGGCGGATCTCTGACGCCTATTAGCATTGCAACTGCTTTTTTTATGGTTTATAATGGGAAACAGAAATAAGGAGAGCAGGGCAATGGACGGCAAACGTTTAAAAACGATAGGAAGTCAGACAAGACTGAATGAGCAAAAACGCAGGGAGTGGAACCGGGAAATTTTTCTCCAGTGCTGGATTGCTTCGCTGGTGATGCTCGGTGTGGAGATTTTTTTGTTTTTGTTCTATCAGCCAAATGAGGAATGCAGCAGGACGGAATATCTGTACCTCTTTGTTGTGCGTCCGAGCACGCTGGAGTTTCTGGTGGTCGGAGTGTTTCAGCTTTTATTTTCACGCTTTATAAAGATATACAGCAGACGGCTGGTGTCACTGTATACGATCCTTCTTGTCACGGTGGTTGCCGGAATTGCGGTGTGTGTCCATACCAGCGTTCGTCTGATGCCGATGATTCTGGTGATGCCCATGCTGCTGACGCCGTTATATAAGGACTGGCTGATGACGCTGTTGCAGGCGGCGCTGTTGGTGGTGGTCTATGTGGCGGATTTGCTGTATTTTATACCAAACACTTCTTATATGCCCCAAAGCAGCAGACTGGTAGAAATCAGTATTTTTATCGGAGGGATTGTTGCAACCTGCATGATTTTAAAGCACGTCAATGAGTCGCTTGTGGTGGAGGAAGAGCTGTCCAGAAGGGATTCGCTGACACGCCTTTACAACCATGAGGTTTTTTATGAGGAGCTTGAATACCTTCAGGGGGTGTTTGAGAGAGAGGGAACCGGGTTTTCCGTTATGATAGGGGATATCGATAACTTTAAGAATGTGAACGATACCTTCGGACATGCTTTCGGAGATGAGGTGCTGCGGTATGTAAGCCGGCTTTTTCTGGAAAGTGGTGGCTATGAGTCGGTCTGCGCAAGGTACGGCGGGGAGGAATTTACGATGATTCTTCCGGGGCGCGGCGCGCGGGAGACAGCCGCGCGGGCAGAGGATATCCGCAGAAAATTTGAAGCACATACCTTTGAAACGCCGAGGGGAGCGGCACACTTTACAATCAGTTTCGGCGTGGCGGAATATGACAGAAGCTATCCGAATCCCAGTGCATTTTTTGAGGAGGCGGACCGGGCGCTGTACGAGGCAAAGAAAACCGGAAAGAATCGTGTAGTGCTGGGGAATTTTAACGAGAAAGGCGTTTAAAGGTGAAATGAAGATTTTATTGGCGGCAGTGAATGCAAAATATATCCATTCGAACCTTGCGGTTTACAGTCTGAGGGCATATGCGAAGAAATATGCCATGCTGCCGGAAGGGGAGCATACAGTTGCGATTGCCGAATATACCATAAATCACCGGACGGACGATATTTTAGCCGGAATCTATCTGGAAGCGCCTGACGTTCTGATGTTTTCCTGCTATATCTGGAACATTTGTCACATCGAGGAAGTGGTGGAGGAATTCCATAAGCTGTGTCCCGGGATTCCCATATGGGTGGGCGGACCCGAGGTCTCCTATGAGACGGAGAAGTTCCTTCGGGAGCATCCGGCGGTGACGGGTGTCATGATAGGGGAGGGAGAGGAAACCTTCTGTCGTCTGTATGAGCATTATGCGGTGGGACGGACGGGGGACGCTCTCGCCACGATTAAAGGAATCGCGTATCAAAATGGCGGAAGCATTGTTGTGAATGAAGCCAGGGAACCGCTGGAGCTTGACTGCATTCCATTCTGCTATGAGGATATGGTGGACTTTGAAAACAGAATTGTCTATTATGAATCGAGCCGGGGGTGTCCTTTTTCCTGTAGCTACTGTCTTTCCTCGGTGGAACGGCGGCTGCGTTTCCGCGACTTGAAGCTGGTGAAGCAGGAGCTTTCGTTTTTCCTGGAGCATCGGGTGCCTCAGGTGAAGTTTGTTGACCGGACCTTTAATTGCAGCCATGCGCATGCCATGGAGATTTGGCGTTTCCTTAGAGAGAACGACAACGGTCTGACAAATTTTCATTTTGAAATATCGGCGGATTTGCTGACGGAGGAGGAGCTTAAGCTGCTTGCCTCGCTGCGTCCCGGGCTGGTACAGCTTGAAATCGGGGTGCAGTCCACGAACGAGGCCACTATCCGGGAAATTCACCGGACGATGAAGCTGGAACGCCTGAAACGGGCGGTCATGGAGATTCAGAAGCAGGAGAATATTCATGAGCATCTGGATTTAATCGCCGGGCTTCCCTGCGAGGATTACGAGGCCTTTGCCCGTTCGTTTGACGAGATTTATGCGCTGCGTCCGAATCAGCTTCAGCTTGGCTTTTTAAAGGTGCTGAAGGGTTCTTATCTTTCTGAGCACGCGGCGGAGTACGGTATAGTCTGTCACAGCAGGCCGCCCTATGAGGTTCTTCGGACGGACTGGCTGGACTATGCGCAGCTTCTGCGCATCCGGCGTGTGGAGGAACTGCTTGAGGTCTACTATAACAGTGCACAGTTTGAAGTTACGATGAAAATTTTAGGCGTTCTGTTTGACAGCGCGTTTGCCATGTTTGAGCGTCTTGGGGTATTTTATGAGGAAAACGGGTATTTTGGCATGAGCCATTCCCGTCTGAAGCGGTCACAGATTTTACTTTCGTTTATTGAGAGTGTGCCCGGACTGCCAGCGGAGGCGGTTTCAGTCATTCGGGAAAGCCTGATTTTTGATTTATATTATCGGGAAAATTATAAGAGCCGCCCCGGTTGGGCGCCTGATGCCGGTGAGTGGAAACAGGTATCGCGCTTTTATTGCAAAAACGGAAAGCAGTCTCATGTAGAGCGCTTTTTTTATCGGTTTCCCGAAAAGCGCGAACGGGTGCTGCGGCATCTGCCGGAGCGGAGCGGGGAGCCTTTGTATGCGCTGTTCGATTATACCGACAGAGACCCGCTGGATCACCAGGCAAATGTGCGCTGGGTTTTGGCACCCGGGGAGGAGTAAAGTCAAAATTGTTAGAAGATTATGTGGTCATAGATTTGGAGATGACCGGACTGAATGCAAAAACAGATAAGATTCTGGAGGTTGGGGCCGTCCGGGTGCGGGAAGGACGCGCGGTCGAAACGTTCGGCACGCTGATTTCTCAGAATGAGCCGCTTTCCCCGAAAATTACGGAGTTGACGGGCATCACGGACGCCATGGCGGAAAAGGGACGGAATATGGATGAAGCGCTGAACGCGTTTATGGAATTTTTGGGAGAGGAAATTCTGGTGGGCCAGAACGTGATTTTTGATTACAGTTTTTTGAAGCAGTGGGCGGTCAACCACAGCCGTTCCTTTGAGCGTCAGGCGGCCGACACCTTAAAGCTGGCGAGAAAGCTTTTGCCGAAGGAGCAGAAAAAAGATTTGGAAAGTCTGTGCCGTTATTTTGGTATCGCACAGAAAAATGCCCACAGGGCTTTGGACGATGCTTATGAGACACATCTGGTATTTGAAAAATTAAAAGAGTGCTACGGAGCGGAGCATGGGGAGGATTTTGTGCCGAAGCCGCTTCTGTACAAGGCAAAGAAACAGTCTCCGGCAACGGAGCGCCAGAAAAAATATCTGCGGGCGTATGCATCGTACTACGGGATTGCGCTTCCGAAAGACCCGGATGGCCTCACGAAAAGCGAGGCATCGCGTATGACCGACCGGCTCATCCTTCAGTACGGGAAGATGCCCGCGGGAAAATGACCGGGCAGGGCAATCCACAGCATTAGGAATCCGAAAGCATGCCGGAAAGCTTTTTTACAATGGAGGGTTTCAGCAGAGAATCGAGCTTTTGCGCGGAGTCGATAAGCTCGTTGATGCGCTGCGGCTCTCCGTTTTTTCGGTAAAGCTTCGCCAGCAGCAGATAATTTTTACTCAAATCCGAACCGATCGAGATACCGTATTCCAGTACGGTCTGCGCGTCTTTCCAGAAACCGAGGTTCATCAGCTTTTCTGCATAACCGACCAGCGTCTGGCACAGCACGGTAAAATTGTGCTCATATTGTGTCAGATGCTCAAGACTTGCCGTGCCGTAGGTAAGCTTCAGTTCCGTGTTTGATTTGGAACCGAGATTTATGATTTTCTGCCCGGCAAGAAAATTTATGGTTTCTTCATAAATTTTTAATTCATTATTTTCATGCTTCCCTATTGGAAATTTATCTAAGGGTATGGTAATATAGGGTAGTCTGCTTAAATCTTTTAAGCGGGTGTGATTGGCTGCATGTTCTTTTTCCCAGAAGCGATCTTCAATGTCTGTCTGGGCCTGCGCGGATTTTTTACGCAGAATTGCGAGAACAGCAAGAAACATAATAAATAAACCAAGGATTGGCATAATGGTCATTCCTTTCTGTGGTGCTTGAAAAATGGAGGTATTCAATCTATGTATGATTTCAGTAAAAAGAAAAATAAAAAGCTGATGTCTGCCATCGTAATTATTTTGGCTGCCGCGATGCTTCTGACAACCATATTGGCGGCATTTATGTATTAATTATCTTCATATAAAATATACTAAAAACAGATGCATTCGTCAAATATATTCGTGGTAATGCACCTTGAAAAAGAGGACGTTTGTGATAAAATGAACAACAAGGATTTCAGTCAACAGGAATGTTTTAGAGGGAAAATATGAAAAGAACACTTAGAATTTCAACACTCCTCGGTTTGCTGTTTGTGATTTGCGCGGCGGCGTTCCCGTCTGCTGCGGTGTGGGCTGCGGAGGAGGAAAGAATTGAGGAAGGCGTATATATCGGCAGCATTGATGTCGGCGGCATGACGGAGCAGGAAGCGGCGGATGCGGTCAATGCCTATGTGGAGAGCGCGGGAGAGTCCGTGTTTACTCTGACGGCGGGAGAGCGCAGCGTGCAGGTGAAGGCTTCCGAGCTTGACGTTTCCTTTACGGATATGAATGTCGTGCAGGAGGCGATGGACGTCGGCAAAAGCGGCAATCTGATTAAACGCTATAAAGACAAAAAGGATTTGGAAAACGGCAGTGTCGTGATTGATATGGCGTTAAACGTGGACCGTGATGCCGTAACGGCTCTTTTGGAGGAAAAGGCCGGGGAATTAAACCGGGAAGCTGTGGATAACGGGCTTACCCGTGAGAATGGGGAGTTTGTTTTTATCAGCGGTTCACAGGGTATTGAGGTGAACGTCGAAGAATCCATCGCGTCCATTGAGAGCTATATCAGCGGAGAATGGGACGGAAGCGACGGAACGATAGAACTCGCGGCAGAGATTGTCGAGCCGAAGGGCACGAAGGAGGAGCTTTCCAAAGTGCAGGATCTTCTGGGAGGTTATACGACTAATTTCAGTTCGTCTACACAGAACCGCTGTGATAATATCGCGCGGGCGACGGAGCTGATTGACGGAACCATTCTTTATCCGGGGGATGAATTTTCGGTAAATGCGGCTATCGGCCCGTTAGACGCATCCAACGGTTATGAGCTTGCGGGGGCGTATGAGAACGGTCAGACCGTGCAGTCTTACGGCGGCGGTGTGTGCCAGGTTTCTACCACCTTATATAATTCCGTTATTCTGGCGGAGCTCGAGATTACGGAGCGGTTTAACCATTCCATGATTGTCACCTACGTTAAGCCGTCCATGGACGCGGCAATCGCCGGTGATTATAAGGATTTAAAGTTTGTCAATAATCTGGATACCCCTATTTATATAGAAGGTTATACCTCCGGCAAGAATTTGTACTTTAACATTTACGGAGAAGAGACAAGACCGTCAAACCGCGTCGTGACTTATGAGAGCGAAGTTGTGTCCCAGCAGGACCCGGGAACGCAGATTGTCGCGACTGGAGATCCGGCAGGTTATATCGCCGTGACCCAGTCAAAGCATACCGGCTATGTGGCACAGCTTTGGAAGGTAGTGACGGTGGACGGTGTCGAGGAGAGCCGGGAATTGTTTAATAAGAGTACCTATAGGGCATCGCCGA
The DNA here is from genome assembly GCA_944375975.1 of uncultured Roseburia sp. Lineage (GTDB taxonomy): Bacteria > Bacillota > Clostridia > Lachnospirales > Lachnospiraceae > Roseburia. The sequence goes on along the minus strand of CALWBG010000023.1, from coordinate 177 downwards.
AGATTCTCAGCGTTGGTACCGCTTCCGCGGACCCGAATATTTCCGCGATTATAGGAGCTGCGATTGCGACCGGGGATGAAGCGACGGTATATGCGGCCGTAGCGCCTTACACGGCGGCGGCGAGCGCAACGCCGGAGCAGCCCCCCCAGCCTTCTGCGGAGGAGCAGGCGATTATCG
>CALWBG010000022.1 GCA_944375975.1 uncultured Roseburia sp. | reverse complement strand
CTGCTGTCGTCCAGGTCAAGTGTTACCATGATATCGTCTTCAAGATTCTGGTTGTTATCGCCCATACTGTTACCTCTCTTTTTTTGTATTTTGTCCTGAAATCAAGGCTATCATATCATAATTATCTGCCGGTGAACAGAGGAAAAAACTATACAAAACAATAAATTAACGTTATAATGAAAATAAGGCGCAAATCGCAGAGAGCATAAGAAAAAAGCAACTGCACGCAGAAAAAGGAAAAGGTGGATGACAGCATGGATTACGTGGTAAAAGAGGGAAATTACGAAAAACTGGGAGTGCAGCATACAGATGATGCGGTGACATTTACCTTTGAGGGAGAAAAGGAGGATGTCTGCAACATTCTTTTTTATGACAAACATCAGACTGTCACGGCGCGGCTTACCGTGCCGGCGGATTATTGCAGGGGTTCCATCCGGTCGGTGACCGTTCGGGGGATTTCCTGGAAGAATTTAAGATATAATTTCGAAATCAACGGAAAGGTCATCACAGATACCTACGCGGAGCGTATTATAGGGAGAGAGCGGTGGAACGACAGAGGCCGCGCGAAAAACGGCTATGCTGTCTGCGGAGGCTGTATACCGGGGGAGTTTGACTGGCAGAAGGACCGGCAGCCGGAGGTGCCGCGGAGCAGGATGGTGATGTATAAGCTCCATGTGCGGGGATTTTCTATGGATGAGGGGCCTGGAAGCGGACTTTCGCGGAAAGAAAAAGGGACGTTTTTCGCATTGGCCGAGAAAATACCCTATCTTAAGGAATTGGGCGTAACGACATTGGAACTGATGCCTGCCTATGAATTTGAGGAAATGGAACTGCCCGTGCAGCCTGTCATACCGGAATATCTGAAGTGGGAGAGCAAAAAGGAGGACCTGATTCAGCCAAAGGAACAGGAAGTGCCGGAGCGTGTCAATTACTGGGGCTATGTTCCGGGGAATTATTTTGCACCGAAGGCGTCCTACAGCAGCAGTTCGGATGTGTCAGGCGAGTTTAAAGAGCTGATTCGAAAACTCCATGAAAACGGTCTGGAGTGTGTGATGGAGTTTTTCTTCGATGACCGGATGAACCAGAATGTGATACTTGACGTGCTGCGCTTTTGGGTACGGGAGTACCATGTGGACGGTTTTCATTTGCTTGGCGGGTCGGTTCCGGTCACGGCCGTGGCACAGGATTTGCTGCTGAGCCGTACAAAGCTGTTTTACACGGGCTTTGACCCTATGCTATTGGAGACGAAGCGGAAATATCCGCATTTGTTCGTATACAGCGATGAATATCTTTATCCCGCGCGCATGGTATTAAACCATATGGGCGGCAGGCTTTCAGAATTTCTCTGTCAGCAGCGCAAGCAGCACAGCGTCCAGGGCTTTGTCAACTATATCGCAAATCATAATGGTTTTACCCTCGCCGATTTGTTCAGTTATTGTGAAAAGCACAACGAGGACAACGGGGAGGATAATTGTGACGGGAATAACTGGAATTTCAGCAGCAACTGCGGAACGGAAGGAAAAACACGCAAAAAATATGTGGGTCAGATGCGCAGAAGACAGATAAAGAACGCGCTCGCCATGGTATTTCTTGCACAGGGAGTGCCGTTGATTCAGGCGGGAGATGAATTTGGAAATTCCCAGAACGGGAATAACAACGCCTATTGTCAGGATAACCGGATTGGCTGGCTGAACTGGAAAGCGGGGGAGCGTTTTGAATGGCTGAGAGAATTTGTGCGCGGCCTGGCGGCGTTCCGAAGAAATCACCCGATGATTGCGTCGGATGAGCCTATGAGACAAAGCGACTACCGGAGAAAAGGACTGCCGGATTTGTCCTATCACGGGGAAAATGCATGGCTGCCTTCAGTTTCAGCGGATCGGCAGTCCGTCGGGCTGCTTTACTGTGGAGCCTACGGTCTGCGTGAGGACGGAAGCGAAGATGATAGCATCTATGTGGCATATAATTTCCACAGTGGACTTTCCCATCTTGCACTTCCAAAGCTGCCGGGGAAGAAAAAATGGTATCTGATTATGAACACGGCGCAGGAGGAGGCTTTTCTTCGGGAGGAGCGTTGTCTTGCGAATCAGCAGCTATTTGCGGCGGAGGGACAGTCCGTCTGCATTTTGCTTGGAAAATAGAAAGAGGGATTTGGAAGATGAAAGCCTGGAAGCATCTTTGCACAATTATGCATCATAAAAAGCTTGTGCGTGCCGGCTGCTTTAAAGTGGGACTTTACAAACAGGGGCTGCTGCATGATTTGTCAAAATATTCACCCACGGAATTTCTGGTGGGCTGCAAATATTATCAGGGAAATATGAGCCCGAACAACGCGGAACGGGAGGATAAGGGCTATTCCTCCGCCTGGCTGCATCATAAGGGCAGAAATAAGCATCATATGGAATACTGGATTGATTACGCTCCGGTAAAGGGAGCGGGAGGTGCCGGACATAAGGGTATCTGCGGCATGAAAATGCCGATACGCTATGTGGCGGAGATGTATATTGACCGTGTGGCGGCTTCCAAGAATTATCAGAAGGAACAATACCGGGATGACAGCGCGTTGAAATATTATATGAACGGCAGGGCGTACCATATTCTGCATGAGGATACGCGCGCGCTGCTGGAACTTCTGTTGGTTATGCTCGCCGTTCGTGGTGAGGACGAAGTCAACACATTTTTAAAATATGAACTTTTAAAGGGAAAAGTCCCTTATGAAAAAGAGTATCTGGAGCAAAAAAAGGAGGAACTGGAAAAGGAAATGCCCTCCACGGAAAAATAAATGGGGAAAAGCACGGAGAACCTGGCCCAGACATAGAATGTATCAATAAAGCTTTTAAGGTGCGTTTTGAAAACATTCTTATCCCCATTTACTCCTGAGCAGGAAAACGACTGCCTGAAAAAAATAAAAAAAGGTGACCTTGAAGCAAAAAACGAGTTGACATTGCGCAATATGCGGTTGGTTGCGCATGTTGCGAAGAAATATCAGAATGCCGGGGAAGATATGGAGGATTTGATATCCATAGGGACAATCGGATTGATTAAGGCGATTGCGACATATAAAGAGGATTACGGAAGCAGACTTGCCACTTATGCGGCGCGGTGCATTGACAATGAGCTTTTGATGTATTTCCGTTCCAAAAAAAAGGTGTCGCGCGAGGTATCGCTTTACGAGCCGATTGGCACCGACAAGGAAGGGAACCAGATACATCTGCTTGACGTCGTGGAGACGGAAGAACCCGACGTGGTCGAACAGATGGAGCAGGAGAGGCAGATAGCGAAGGTGTTAAAGCTGGTACCGAAAGTATTAAATGAGAGAGAACTGTTTATCATTGTAAACCGTTACGGGCTTTACGGAAATAAGCCGATGACCCAGCGGGAAATATCGGCCGATATCGGAATTTCCCGCTCTTACGTGTCAAGGATTGAAAAGAAAGCGTTGGAAAAACTTCGGAAATATTTTACGGAATAAGGATTTGCTTTTTTAAACATTCATGATATAATAAGGCGACGGTGTTTGTCGCCGCCCCCAGAGGGCAGAGAGCCCGTCTGTTTTCAGATTTGTTCATCTAAGAATCAAACGCAGCATTTCTGCTGCAAGGCAATCCCAAAAACACAATAAGACATAGGAATAAAAAGGAGAACTGCGTTGTATAGTATTGTATCGACAGCAATTATACGCGGCATCCGGAGTATCCCGATTTCAGTGGAGGCGGACGTGAGTGATGGACTGCCCATGTTTGAAATGGTGGGTTTTTTGGCCTCCGAGGTCAAGGAGTCGAGGGAACGGGTGCGAACGGCACTTAAAAACTCCGGTTTTATGCTTCCTCCCAAGCGAATTACGGTGAATTTTACGCCGGCGAATATCCGAAAATCAGGCTCGGGCTTTGACCTTCCGATTGCACTTGCGGTGCTTGCCTCGTTAGGACACATAAAAGGCGATGGATTAAAGGCGGTTTTTCTGATTGGGGAAGTAGGCTTAAACGGCAGATTACAGCCAGTGGACGGCGTACTTCCGATGATTGCGGAGGCGAAGGAGAGAGGAATCGGAAAATGTATTGTACCTGCGGAAAACGGGCGGGAGGCAGCGCTTGTTTCCGGCATGGAGGTTTATGCGGCGGGTACAATCCGGGAGGCGGTGGATATCTTAAACGGTGCCGGAAAAATCCTTCCGAAAGTACCATATTATATAGAAGAAACAGGTAAAAAAACGGTGGACTTTTCGGACATCGGAGGCCAGAAAGCAGTGAAGCGTGCATGTGAGGTAGCGGTTTCAGGGATGCATAATCTGCTGCTCATCGGACCTCCCGGTGCGGGCAAAACCATGCTTGCCGGAAGAATTCCTACGATACTGCCGGCTCCGAATGAGAAGGAGCAGATGGAAATATCCAAAATCTACAGCGTCAGCGGACTTTTAGGCGGGCACGGCGGCTGGATGCGTGAACGGCCTTTCCGCGCGCCGCATCACACTGCGACGCCGCAGGCGCTTGCGGGCGGCGGAGGAATGCCAAAGCCCGGGGAAATATCGCTCGCGCACAGAGGCGTTCTGTTTTTGGACGAACTGCCTGAATTCCGAAAGGAAACGCTGGAAATTTTAAGAGAGCCCATGGAGGAGAAAAAAATCAGCCTTGCAAGGCTTGGGGGAAGCTGCGAATATCCGGCGGATTTTATGCTGGTAGCGGCGATGAATCCATGCAAATGCGGGTACTACCCGGATGTGCGGAAGTGTACCTGTTCACCGGCGGCGATTGAAAAATATATCGGAAAAATCAGCAGGCCGCTGTTGGACCGCATTGACATCTGCGCGGAACTTCCGCAGCTCGGTTTCGGGGAACTGAGGAAAAACGGGGAAGAAGAGACTTCGGCGCAAATCCGCGCAAGAGTGCAGCGAACTCTTGATATTCAGCAAAAGCGGTATCGAAACGAAAACTTCTGCTGTAACAGCCAGATTCCGGCGGTACGGATTGCGGAATTTTGCAGCCTTGATTCCCGTCAGGAGAAATATATGGAGCACATGTATGAGACGCTGAACCTGACGGCGCGCTCCTATCATAAGATATTGAAGGTAGCAAGGACAATCGCGGATATGGAGCAGAGCGAAAGGATAGAGCTGCGTCATCTGAATGAGGCGGTCTGTTACCGGAGCATCGACAAAAAATTCTGGGAGGGCAGAGGATGAATTATGCGTATTGGCTTTCCAACATCCCGGGAATCGGCATAAGAAGCAGAAATTGTCTTCTTGCCGCCGCAGGGTCAGCGGAGGAGGTCTATCGGCTGACAAAACAGCAGCTTCTTGCTATTCACGGTATCGGGGAACGGCAGGCGTGTCAGATTGCGGAAAGCAAAAACAGGGACTATGAAAAAGCTTTTGAAGCCCTCGAAAAACGGGGAATCGGATTTATCTCCCGTGAGGAGCGGGAATTTCCGGATAGGCTCCGGAATATTCCGGATGCCCCTTACAGCCTGTATTTTCTGGGAGAACTGCCGGGGAGGGAGGATATGAAAAAGAAGCTTGTGGCAATCGTCGGAGCGCGCAGGTGCTCCGCTTACGGACATGCGGTGGCGGAAAAGCTCGGACATACGCTTGCCGCATCGGGGGCCGGGGTCGTAAGCGGCATGGCGCAGGGCATAGACGCAAGCGGCCATCGGGGCGCCTTACAGGGAGGCGGAAGAACCTTCGCGGTGCTTGGCAGCGGTGTCGATATCTGCTATCCGGCATATTCACGCGAGCTTTATGAGGAAATCGCAGAGCACGGCGGCGTCATTTCCGAGTACCCGCCGGGAACGCAGCCAAGGCCCGGACTGTTTCCGGCCAGAAACCGGATTATTTCGGGACTTTCTGATGTTGTGGTGGTTGTGGAAGCGAGGGCGAGAAGCGGTTCCTTAATTACAGCGGATTATGCGCTCGAGCAGGGAAAGGATATTTACGCGGTTCCGGGGCGTCTGTACGATGCGCTCAGCGAAGGGTGCAACCGGCTGATTGGACAGGGTGCCGGAATGCTTTTTGATGTCGGGGAATTTTTAAATGAGCTGAAAATATACGGAATGAAGCATGAGGGAACAGAAAATTTTAAGAAATTATTACTTGAAAAAGATGAAAACCTGGTGTATAGTTGTCTAAGTTTACGGCCTAAAAGCTTAGAACAGGTTTTGGAGGAAACGGGACTGACGGTGCCGGAGGCTGCGGATATTCTGGCAAGGCTTATCCGGAAACAATTTATCGCGGAAACGGCGAGAAATTATTATATCAGGCAGATTTGAAGGCTTAATCATAAAGGAGATGGATGGAATGGCGAAGTACCTTGTAATCGTGGAATCACCGGCAAAAGTAAAAACAATCAAAAAATTTCTTGGAAAAAATTATGAGGTGGCAGCTTCCAACGGGCATGTCAGGGATTTGCCCAAAAGTCAGATGGGAATTGACGTAGAGCACGACTTTGAACCCAAATACATTACCATACGCGGTAAGGGAGATATCCTGGCAAAGCTGAGGAAAGAGGTAAAGAAAGCGGATAAGGTATATCTTGCAACGGACCCCGACCGTGAGGGCGAAGCGATTTCCTGGCATTTAAGCCAGGCTCTTAAGCTGGATGAGAAGAATACGCAGCGCATCAGTTTCAACGAAATTACCCAGAACGCCGTAAAAGCATCCTTAAAGGAGCCCAGGAAAATTGACATGAATCTGGTGGATGCCCAGCAGACCCGAAGAATTTTGGACCGTATGGTGGGTTATGAAATCAGTCCTCTCCTTTGGGCAAAGGTTAAGAGAGGATTGAGCGCCGGGAGGGTACAGTCGGTGGCGCTGCGCATCATCTGTGACCGGGAGGAAGAAATCGCGGCTTTCATCCCAGAGGAATATTGGACGCTGGATGCAAAGCTTTCCGTAAAAGGGCAGAAAAAGCCGCTGCCCGCAAAGTTTCACGGTGATGAGAACGGGAAAATCGCGATTTCCAATAAAGAGGAGGCGGACCGCATTATGACGGAAATCCGCGGAGAGGAATTTCACGTGCTGGAGGTAAAAAAAGGAGAGCGTGTGAAAAAAGCGCCGCTTCCGTTTACGACCAGTACCTTGCAGCAGGAGGCTTCCAAGGCGCTCAATTTCCCGATTTCCAAAACGATGCGCATTGCGCAGCAGCTCTACGAGGGTGTGGATATTAAAGGCCAGGGAACCGTCGGACTGATTACTTATTTAAGAACGGATTCCGTCCGTATTTCCGAGGAGGCGGACGCGCAGGCCAGAGAATATATCAGCGGTACCTACGGGGAGAATTATGTGGCAAAGCAGACGACAGCTAAAAAGGGCGGGGCAAAAATTCAGGATGCACATGAGGCTATCCGTCCTTCGGATATTAACCGGACGCCGGTGATGGTCAAGGAATCGTTATCCAGGGATCAGTTTCGCCTCTACCAGCTTATCTGGAAGCGGTTTGCGGCCAGCAGGATGTCGGCAGCGGTTTATGAGACCACGAATGTGAAAATCGGCGCCGGAAAGTACCGATTTACGGTGTCTGCTTCCAAAGTAGCGTTCGATGGTTTCCTTTCCGTCTACAGCAGTGAGGAGGATGAGAAGGAAAAGGAGGGCGTGCTGCCCTGCTCCATCGATGAGAATACAGAGCTCAGTCTGAAAGAATTCGACGAGAAGCAGCATTTTACCCAGCCCCCGGCGCATTATACCGAGGCGTCCCTGGTAAAAACGCTCGAGGAGCTTGGAATTGGAAGGCCCAGTACCTATTCGCCCACCATTACAACACTGCTTGGAAGACGCTATATCGTAAAGGAGGCGAAAAACCTCTATGTGACGGAGCTTGGGGAGGTTGTCAATCAGATAATGAAGGAATCCTTTCCGAGCATCGTGGACGAACATTTTACGGCAAATATGGAGTCTCTGTTAGACAGCGTGGAGGAGGGAAAGGTAAACTGGAAGACCGTAGTGCGCAATTTTTATCCTGATTTGGATGCGGCGGTGAAGGCGGCCCAGAAGGATTTGGAAAAGGTAAAAATTGAGGATGAGGTGTCTGACGTTATCTGTGATGTCTGCGGAAGGAATATGGTAGTCAAGTACGGGCCTCATGGAAAATTCCTCGCCTGTCCTGGTTTCCCGGAATGCCGCAACACAAAGCCGTATCTGGAGAAAATCGGGGTTTCCTGCCCGAAATGCGGGAAAGAGATTGTCCTGCGCAAAACAAAAAAAGGCAGAAAATATTATGGCTGTGAAAATAATCCGGAATGTGATTTCATGAGCTGGTCAAGGCCGGTGGCGAAAAAATGTCCTCAGTGCGGCGGATATATGGTAATTAAGGGAAATAAGCTTGTCTGCGCCGATGAGCAGTGCGGTTACGTCGAGGAACGCAAGAACACCGAAAAAGAATCCGAATAACGGAATAGTTTATAAAATTTGCGCCAGAATATTGAATTTTCAGAATTGAAGTGCTAAAATAAAAGACATAATAAGGAGAAGAACGGTTAGGTAGGAGGCACGTGTATGAGTGTTCAGTTGCTGGACAAAACAAGAAAAATAAACAAGTTACTTCATAATAACAATTCGTCCAAAGTTGTATTCAATGATATCTGTGATGTGTTAAAGGAGATTTTAAACTCTAATATCCTTGTTATCAGCAAAAAAGGAAAGGTGCTCGGAACCGGTTTGAGCGATGGAGTGGAGGAAATCAGGGAACTGATAGTGGACGAAGTCGGAGGGTTTATTGATCCACTGTTAAATGAGCGGCTGCTCGGAATCCTTTCCACGAAGGAGAATGTGAATCTGGAGACGCTTGGATTTGTGGATGATGTGAAAAAGTATACGGCAATCATCACTCCGATTGATATTGCGGGAGAACGGCTCGGCACGCTTTTTGTTTATCGCGAGAACGACCAGTATGATATAGATGATATTATTTTAAGTGAGTACGGGACAACCGTTGTGGGACTGGAGATGATGCGTTCCGTCAATGAGGAGAACGCGGAGGAGACCAGAAAGGTACAGATCGTGAAATCGGCAATCAGCACGCTTTCTTTTTCCGAGCTGGAAGCGATTACCCATATCTTTGACGAGATGGACGGAAAGGAAGGCATTCTGGTCGCCAGCAAGATTGCCGACCGTGTCGGGATTACGCGCTCGGTGATCGTCAATGCGTTGCGTAAATTTGAGAGTGCCGGGGTTATTGAGTCACGTTCTTCGGGGATGAAGGGAACCTATATCAAAGTATTAAATGATGTGGTGTTTGATGAACTGGATAAAATTAAAAAACAAAATCAAAAAAAAGCATAATGTCTGACAAAAAGGAATTGCGGCAAAAAAACCGTGATTCTTTTTTATTTTAAAATACGGGAAAAAAGTACCGACTAAACCGCAGATATAGTGTTGAATCGACAAAAATGTACAAGATGTGTGAAAAAATCCGAAAAAACACTTGCGCTTTTTGAGATATATTTTATAATAGAATAAAGTTACTGTAGAAAAATGGCGTTTGGAAGGAGAGATCGAATGATTACCACGAATGCATTTAATTATATTAATGTACTCGATAAAGCTGCAGACGCGAGCTGGCTGCGGGAAAATGCAATTACGAATAATATCGCCAATATTGATACGCCGGGCTATAAGAGGCAGGATGTTGATTTTGAAAGCGTGCTGGAAAAGGAACTCGGGTCTTCACGCTATACCAGCCTGGATAAACAAATCAGAGAACTGAATACGGACTTGAGCGGGCTTAATGTATCGACCTATACGGATTCCGCCAATTACTCTTACCGTCTGGACAGAAATAACGTGGATGAGAATACCGAGGCTGCCGAACTCGCATCTGAGACGCTTCGGTATCAGTTCTTGACGAATGCGATTTCCGGCGGATTTACAAGGATACAGACTGTATTGAAATAAGGAGGTTTTTTATGGGATTATTTCAGGCGTTTGACATCAGTGCAAGCGGAATGACCGCAGAGCGGTTTCGAATGGATATTATTGCGCAGAATATTGCGAATGTGAACACGACGAGAACAGAGGATGGCACGCCTTACCGCAGAAAGATCGTGACATTTGGAGAAAAGACACTGACTCCTTTTTCACAGTATTATGAGACGGCACGCGCCAGAGCTGTGGGCAACGGTGTAAAGGTGACCTCGGTGTCGGAGGATACCGAGACGGACTTCAAAATGGAATACGATCCATCCCACCCGGACGCGGATGAGAACGGATATGTTTATTATCCAAATGTAAATACTGTGACCGAGATGACGAATCTGATTGACACGACAAGAGCATACGAGGCCAATACGACAGCGTTTGAAGCCACGAAGACAATGGCGCAGGCGGCTTTAAACATCGGACAATAACGGGAGGTAGCATATGGATATCACGTCATTTACAGGTATTACATCAGAATATATCAATTCTTTTGCTGAAAACAACCGATTGGTGGATGTATCGGATCAAAGCTTTCAATCGGTGCTTGATTCGGCGATGAATATGCTCAATGAGACGAATCAGCTTCAGGCAGACGCCCAGGCGGCAACCATAGAGTTTGCGCTCGGGAAGGCGGACAATCCGCATGATATGCAGATTGCAGGGGAAAAAGCGCTGACGGCGCTGCAATATACCATGGCCGTAAGGGATAAGCTGGTGGAAGCATACAAGGAAATTATGAATATGCAAATCTAATGAATGGAGTCAAATAAGATGCCGGAACAATTGCAAAAGATAGGAAATCAGATACTGGAATGGTGGAAAAAGTTTAATACAAAACAAAAAGCACTGTTGATCAGTATAGCAGCTACGATTATTTTAGCGCTGGCGATTCTTGCGTTTGTTGTCAGCAGACCGACGATGGTAACGTTGATCCAGTGTTCCACGACAGCCCAGTCGGGAGAAGTGAAAAGCCTTCTGGATGACGAGGGGATTGCGTATGAGATTTCTCAGGACGGACTGACCTTTTCCGTGGATGCCAGGGATGAGGCGACGGCCTCCATTCTGCTGGGAGAAAATGATATTCCTACAGAAGGGTTTGATATATCAAATGTATTTGACGGCGGCTTCAGCTCCACAGAGGCGGATAAGACAAAGCGTTATAAGCTGTACCTGGAGGAGCATTTCGCGGAGCAGTTGGAAACATTGTCAAATGTCGAGTCGGCTTCCGTGACACTTGATATTCCGAATGATGACGGGACGATTCTGGCACGGGACGAGGACTCCTATGCGGCGGTTATTTTATCGTTGAAGGAAGAAATGGACGAGGATCAGGCGGCGGGAATCGCAAAATACATAGCGACACAGCTCGGCAATGACGATACAGATAACGTTCTCATCCTGGACTCTAACTCCAACGTTCTGTTTTCCGGCGGAGAATCTGATACAGCGGTCGGCACGGCAAACAGCCAGCTTTCCGTAAAGGCAAAGGCGGAAAATCAGATAAAGAGCAAGGTCAAGGATGTAATGGTAGGTTCCTCTCTGTTTGATCATGTAGAGGTGGCGCCGGAGCTTGTGATGGATTTTGACCAGACCAGCGAGGCACTGCATGAGTTTTCTGCGCCAGACGGCCAGACAAACGGTATGATTGGAAGTATCAGCGAATACGAGTCGAATTCGGTTGGAGGGGCTGCGGCCACACCGGGAACGGATGCCAACGACGATACTACCTATGTGATAGAAGATAATAATTACACGGAGAGCACGGTTACGGATACGACGACGAATTACCAGAACAATGAGCGGATTACACAGCGTACGTCGAATGGAGGAACCGTAAATTATGATGATTCGTCGATTTCTGTGGTTGCGACCAGTTATGTGATATACAGTGAGGACGCTCTGCGGGCATCCGGCGCGCTGGATAACATGACCTTTGAAGAGTATATTGCGGCGAACAGCACACCGACCAGAACGACGGTAGACCAGGAATACTATACGATGATAGCGAATGCTACCGGTCTGACGGAGGATAATATCACAATCATTGCGCAGGAGGAACCGATCTTCCAGTATTCTTCAAGTGGAAGAAGCGTTTCTGATTATGTGCAGATTGCACTTGTGGTGCTGATCCTTGCACTTTTGGGTTATGTGGTGTTCCGCAGTACCAGAAGAGACAAGGCAGCGAATATGGAGCCGGAGCTTTCCGTGGAGAGTCTGCTCGAGTCCACGAAGGAGTCTCAGGAGGAGATGGCGGATATCGGTTATAATGAAAAATCAGAGACAAGGATTCTGATTGAAAAATTCGTGGAAGAAAATCCGGAAGCGGCAGCGTCATTATTGCGCAACTGGTTAAATGAGGAGTGGGAATAACTTATGGCAGCTACAGATGAAATGAGTGGATTGCGAAAAGCGGCGATTTTGCTGATTGCGCTTGGACCGGAGAGGTCAGCGGAGATATTTAAGCATCTCAAAGAGGAAGAAATTGAAGAATTGACGCTGGAAATTGCGAATACAAGGAGTGTGTCCCCACAGGTAAAAGAAGATGTGCTGAATGAATTTTATCAGATTTGCCTGGCTCAGAAATATATTGCGGAGGGCGGCATTGGCTACGCGAAGGAACTCCTGGATAAGGCACTTGGCACCGAAAAAGCGCAGGAGGTTATCACAAAGCTTACGGCTTCGCTTCAGGTTCGCCCGTTCGAGTTTGTGAGAAAGACCGACCCGAGCCAGCTTTTGAACTTTATACAGGATGAACATCCGCAGACAATCGCAATGATTTTGTCGTATCTGACATCGTCGCAGGCGGCGCTGGTCATTGGGGCGCTGCCGCCGGAAAAGCAGGCGGATGTCGCAAAACGTATCGCCATGATGGACAGGACATCGCCGGATGTTATCAAAGAGGTGGAGCGTGTGCTTGAGCGTAAACTTTCATCGCTGGTCAATCAGGATTACACGATTGTCGGCGGAGTGGATGCAATCGTAAATATTTTAAACACCGTAGACCGCTCTACGGAAAAACATATTATGGAATCTCTCGAGATCGAAGAACCGGAGCTTGCAGACGAAATCCGCAAGAAGATGTTTGTCTTCGAGGATATTTTGCTGCTTGATGACAGGGCGATCCAGAGAGTGCTGCGTGATGTGGATAATGCGGATCTTGGCGTTGCGTTAAAGGGCGCCAACGAGGAAGTGCAGAACGTTATCTTTAAAAATATGTCAAAGCGTCTTTCCGCAATGATAAAAGAAGATATGGAATTTATGGGACCTGTCCGCATGAAGGATGTGGAGGAAGCCCAGCAGAAAATCGTAAGTGTGATACGTAAGCTGGAGGATTCGGGAGAAATCGTTATTTCCAGAGGTGGAGGTGACGAGATCGTTGTCTAATCTATACAAACAGTGGTTTGTTCATACGGAAAATCAAAATACAAGGGTTATCAATTCTGACGCGCTGATAGGAGAGTATTTTGGTAAAGGCGCGCAGAGGGGGCCGAAAATTATCGGCACGGAAGGTCAGGCGGAAGGAGCAGCAGAGCAGGAGGATATCGCTGCCCAGACAGAGCAGAGTGAAAAGATGGTAACCGCCGCATATGAGGAAGCGGAAAAAATTCTGGCAGAGGCCAGGGAGCATGCCGACAGTCTGGTTGCGCAAGCACAGTCGAAAGCAGAGCAAATCCGTGAGGAAGCGAAGCAGAAGGGAATAGAGGAAGGTCAGACATGGCTGGAGCAGGAGGCAGCGGACAGAAAGAAACAGCTTGAGGAAGAATACCGCGGCAAAGAAGAGGAACAAGAAGTTTCCTATCGAGAAAAGCAGAAACATATGGAGAGCGACCTGGTAGATGTGATTCTGGAAGTCTATAACAAAGTTATCCAAATACAGTTTAATAATAAAAAAGAAATCCTGCTGCATCTGATTGACAACGCGATTTTAAATATCGAAGGAGAAAAGCAATTCCGTATTAAGGTGGCGGAGAGCAACGTACAGTTTCTGGAAAATCATAAAGATGATATTCTTGACCGTGTCGGACACGACATAGAGCTGGAATTTGTGTCGGATACAACGATGGATGGAAATAACTGTGTCATTGAGACGGATTCCGGGGTATTTGATTGTAGTCTGGGCGTACAGCTTGAGAATTTGATTAAAGATATCCGGTCATTGAGCTTACAGGGATGAGAGAGTGTAAAAGATTAATATGGCGCATACATTTGACAAATATCTTCAGCTTGCTGAGCGGACCTATTTTAACCGTCTTGGCAAGGTGGTAAAGATTGTCGGTCTTACGATTGAATCCGTGGGACCGGATGCAAAACTGAATGATTTATGCCGCATCGTCATAGACAGGGATAAGGGAAGTTCCGTAATGGCGGAGGTCGTAGGGTTCCGTGATAAAAGGCTGCTTTTGATGCCGTTTGACAATGTTGAGGGAATCGGGGTCGGCTGCGTTATGGAAAATACGAACCATCCGCTTTCCGTTCCGGTGGGGGACGGCCTTTTGGGGCATACCTTAGACGGAATCGGGAGACCGACGGACGTTGCGGAATTGAAACTGAAGTATGAATATCCGGTGGAAGCCCAGCCGCCGGATCCGATGTCCCGTAAGATTATTGATGAGGTACTTCCGCTCGGGGTCAAGGCGGTGGATGGTCTGATTACCGTCGGAAAGGGACAGCGAATCGGTATTTTTGCCGGTTCCGGTGTCGGAAAAAGTACGCTGCTCGGTATGTTTGCCAGAAATACCAAGGCGGATGTAAACGTTATCGCACTGATTGGCGAGCGGGGCAGGGAGGTCCGGGAATTTGTAGAGAGGGATCTTGGCGAGGAAGGAATGAAACGTTCGGTGGTGGTGGTGGCCACTTCGGATAAGCCGGCGCTGATTCGAAATAAAGCCGCGAAAACAGCGACCGCTATTGCGGAATATTTCCGAGACCAGGGGAAGGACGTGCTGCTGATGATGGATTCACTGACACGTTTTTCCATGGCGCAGCGGGAGATTGGGCTTGCCTCCGGAGAGCCGCCCGTGACAAGGGGGTATCCGCCCAGCGTTTATTCAGAGATGCCGAAGCTTTTGGAGCGCGCGGGAACCTCGCAGCGGGGTTCGATAACAGGTCTGTATACGGTATTGGTGGATGGCGATGATTTCAACGAGCCGATTACCGATACGGCGAGAAGTATTCTGGATGGTCATATTATGCTGTCGAGAAAGCTTGGGCATAAAAATCACTATCCGGCAATAGATATTTTGCAAAGTATCTCCCGTGTCATGAGTTCTATCGCCACAAGCGAGCATAAGGAATATGCAGGGAAGCTAAAAAATGTTCTGGCAACCTACAGCGAGGCGGAGGATTTGATTAACATCGGAGCCTACAAGAAAGGAACGAACCGCGAAATTGACTATGCGATTCAGAAAATCGATGCGGTAAATGAATTTCTTATGCAGAAAACCGATGAAAAGTTTGATTTTGACGAGGAAATTGAACTGCTGAGGAAGCTGTTTGAGAATTAGGAGGCTTGATTTCATATGGCTAAGTTCAGATATCGGATGCAGAATATCCTTGACATTAAAGAAAAAATGGAAAATCAGGCGAAAACGGCATATGGGCTTGCAAATGCAAAGCTTGCGTCGGAACAGGCGAAGCTGCGTGAAATCATGCTGCGCAGAGCCGGGTATGAGGCGCAGGCCAGAGAACTTATAAAGGGAAGTCTGCGGGTGCGCGATATAAGGGAATGCCGGCGGGCGATTGATATTATGAAAAGCCAGCAGAGAAGCCAGATGATGAATGTCCATGCAGCGGAGAAAAATGTGGAGTTTGCAAGAGAGAGGCTTAACGAGGCCATGATTGAGCGAAAAACACATGAAAAGCTCAAGGAAAGGGCTTTTGAGGAATTTAAGCAGGAGTTGCAGCGGACGGAAGCGAAAGAGATTGACGAACTGGTCAGCTATAATTATCACGATAACGGACAGGAGACGTAAGAAAGTAATACGGACAGGAGGAAGCTATGGCAGAAGAAAAGGAAGCGGTTGATAAAAAAACAGCGAGAAAAGAAGAGAAAGCAAGGCGGAAGGCAGAAAAAAAGCAGATGAGAGCTGAACTTGCAGGAGCGGATGACCTGGACGGGGATGAGAGCTCGGGCAGTAAAATTGCAGTTTTTTTTGTTTCGCTGATTATAGTGATTGTCTGGCTGGCCATTATTGCGCTTCTCATAAAATGGGATGTGGGAGGCTTTGGTTCGGAAGTTTTGGCTCCTGTGTTAAAAGATGTGCCATATCTGAATCGGATTCTGCCGGATGACGCAGTGGAGGAACTATCGACGGAGGACAGTGAATACGCTTACAGTTCAATGGCGGACGCTGTTGCGCGCATCAAGGAGCTTGAAGTACAGCTTGCGGAGGCGCAGAACTCTTCGAACGAGAATGCGGACTATATCGCTCAACTGGAAGCGCAGGCGCAGGAACTCCAGCGCTACAAAGAGGAAGAAGCGGAATTTGAGGCGGAAAAACAGAGCTTTTATGAGGACGTTGTATTTTCGGACGTAGCGCCGGATATATCCGAATATCAGAAATATTATGAAAGTATCGACCCTGCAAATGCAGAGGTATTGTATAAACAGGTAGTATCACAGACACTCCAGGAGGAAGAAATCACAGACTATGTGAATACCTATTCTTCTATGAAGCCGAAAGAGGCGGCGGCAATTTTTGATACGATGACCGATAACCTGGAGTTGGTTGCGCAGATACTGCAAGGTATGGACGCAGAGTCAAGGGGTGCTATTCTGGGCCAAATGAACACCGACACCGCTGCAAGGGTGACGGAGATCATGGAGCCTTCTGAATAGATATCAACGGCGGCAGAGCCGTAAAGAAAGGAGGGAGAGAAGATGGGAAATGCCAGTGTTTTCGGAATTGGGAACATGCAGGCGGTCGGAAGCGGACAAATTACCCTTTCCGGTCAGATGCAGGAGGATATTCAGATTCAGTTTTCCGAGGTGATAAACCAGATGGCGTCGCAGACAGGAGGAGCTTCATTTGCGCAGGGGCGGGACGCCGGCGGAGAAATGCCGGATGACCGTACAGTTGCCCAAGCCTCTCGGGACAGCTACGAGAAATATCAATACCGGGAGAACACTGTCAGGGAAGCGTCAGACGGTGGGTCACCCATGGATGGAAAACAGCTTAACGAATCATTGGAATCGTACGAAAAAGACGTAGCTGAAGTCTTGAAAGAAACGCTTGGGGTTACGGATGAGCAGATTGCACAGGCAATGGAGCTGCTTGGAATATCGGCTGCTGACCTGGTAAATCCGCAGCAGTTGGCGGCACTGATGGGAGAACTGATGGGCTGTGAAAACCCGGCGGAGCTTTTGTGCAACGCAGAGTTCCTTACGGCGCTTGGAGAGGTGAAAACGCTCACTAGCGAGCTCCTGCAGGATTTGGGAATGACAGCGGAGGAATTATTGCAGTCATACACGGCCATGGGAGAAACCACAGACATTCAGATGGAAATGCCGGCGCAGGAACAGACCGGCGAGGCGGTGCAGATTTCACAGCCCAAAGATACTGTGGAACAGCAGGACGGGCAGCAGGCAGTGGAGGACGCGGTCGTTTTGGTGGCCCGGGAAGCTACAGGAGCTTCTTCCGTTTCCGCGGAGACAGACCAGCAAAGGACGATGAGTACCAATGATCAGTCTTTGACGGAGGAAGCGGCGGTACAGCAGATCGGTGAGCAGGAAACATGGAAGGAGACAGCTTCCGGCGGTAAGCAGACGGAAGCGCAGAACCAGGGTAATAATCCGAATCATGCGGCAGTGCTGGAACAGGGGCATACGGATGCGGTGGAAATCCCCGTACCGGAAACCGCAGCAAAGCCTGTAAGCCAGTTGGATGCCTTTGATATGATCCGGCAGATTACGGAATTTACGAAGGTCACCGTGAAAGCCGCTCAGACGACGATGGAAATGCAGTTAAATCCAGAGCATCTCGGGAAGCTTTATATTGAAGTTACCACAAAAGAGGGCAATGTTTCCGCCCATATCCTGACCCAGAATGAACTGGTGAAAGAAGCGCTCGAAGCACAGCTTGTAGATTTGCGACAGAGTTTGAATCAGGCAGGTGTCAAAGTAGACGCCGTGGAGGTATCTGTCGGAAGCCATGAGTTCGAAAAGAACTTAGAGCAGAACGCAAAGCGGGAGGAGCATCAGGGCGAGGAACAGGAAAAGGCATCCAAAGCCGGGAGACTCAGGAGAATCAGCCGGAATGAGCTGGATGAATTGACCGGCGTAATGTCGGAGGAGGAATCTCTTGTGGCGCAGATGATGGCTGAGCAGGGAAATTCCGTGGATTTTACCGCTTAAAAAAGATGAGAGAAAGGAGAAATGTATGGCAATCATAGCAGCAGTAGAGGATGGAAAGGTGATAGACAATTCCTCATCTACGACAAGCAGCACGGCAGCCAGCAACAATGAGCTTGGCTACGATCAGTTTTTACAGCTTTTATGTGCGGAAATGCAGTATCAGGATCCGTTGGAGCCGACAAGCAATACGGAATATGTAGCGCAGCTTGCAACCTTTTCACAGATGGAAGCGACGCTTGCAATGCAGAACACCATTGAGAGCAGCAATGCCAATGCGTTGGTTGGAAAGTATGTCATTATTAAGACAACTTCATCGACTGGAAACACAACGGCAACCGCAGGCTTTGTAGATTACATACAAAAGGAAAACGGGGAGCAGAAGGTAAGTGTCAACGGTACATTGTATTCCCTTTCCGATGTGTATCAGGTTGCGGATCCCGAATATATAGAGGCAACGACTCTGGCGGATGCTTTTGTGGACGCGGTGGCGGCGGTTCCGGGGGCAAGCGTGGTTACGTTGGCTGATAAGTCGGATATCAAAAACTTAAAGACTTACTATGACAGTCTCAATTCATATCAGAAGTCCTATATTGATAATGATACCATGACTAAATATAATGAATTGCTTAAGAAGATGGAGGAACTGGCTGGGGAGTCCTGGTATGAGGATGAAACCAAAGTGCCCGGCGACGGAACGGATGTCGACGAACCGGGAGATGGCACGGACGGCGACGGGACGGAAGATACACGGATAGGCTGAGGACAGAAGGAGAGATACATATGAACAAAATCGGGAACCAGTTTACTTCCATAGAGCAGGTAACTGACCGGTATCTGAATCGAAACAGCACGGATGCGAGAAATTCGAACGGTGTCTCTTTTGAGGAAATATTAAGACAGAAACAGGACGTTACTGAAAGCCGGGGACTTAAGTTTTCAAAACATGCGGCAATGCGATTGACGGACAGGAATATCAGTCTTTCCGCGGAGCAGAGTGAACGTTTGGAAACGGGAGTTCTTAAGGCGGGCGAAAAAGGAATTGAAGAATCGCTTGTGATTGTGGATTCGCTGGCATTTATCGTGAATGTTCCGAATAAAACGGTCGTTACGGCATTGGACCAGAGTGATTCCGGAAATAACATTTTTACCAACATTGATGGTGCTGTCATTATGTAGCCGGACCTTTCAGGAGGCGAAAATTCCCTGACTGACAGAGGGGAAAGCAGTACCGGAAGAATTTCAGGAGGTCATTTCATTATGATGAGATCAATGTACTCTGCTGTGTCTGGTCTTAAGACACATCAGACAAAAATGGACGTAATCGGTAATAATATCGCAAACGTCAACACAGTAGCTTTTAAATCATCCTCGGTAGTATTTCAGGATGTGTTATATCAGATGACGAGTAATGCCACTGGAGCTAACGCCACAACCGGCGTAGGCGGTGTCAACGCAAAACAGATTGGTCTTGGTGTAACCACCGGTGCGGTAAACTTAAGCATTACTACCTCGGGAGCTGCCGAGACGACAGGAAATCCGTTTGATATCCGTTTGTCGGATCAGTCTACAACAAACTTCTTTATCGTAAATAACGGTTCCGAGAACCTGTTTACAAGATCTGGGTCTTTCTATGTGGACGGAGCGGGCAATCTCTGTATGACGTCCACCGGTTACACGGTAATGGGATGGCAGGTAGACCCGACTACCGGGGAAATCCGCAAGGATACGGTATCGGCGCTGCGCGTCATGCAGGCGTCCAACCTGACCTCCGCGGCGGAGGCGACGACCCGCGCGAATGTTTCGGGTGTTCTTGATAAAAATGACTCCGACATTACAGGAGATACCGGGTTAATTAAGACGTTGACCTTTTTTGAT
>CALWBG010000021.1 GCA_944375975.1 uncultured Roseburia sp. | reverse complement strand
CGTACCAGCGCGTCCGCACCGCAGGGCGAATACGCGTCGAGCTCATACTTGGGCTGAAAATAGACGACAAACTCCTGATTGGCAAGCGCCTGATCCATCTCATTGATGATAATCTGCTCCCGCAACAGCGCTTCGCCCATTTTATCATTATACAGTACCTCATGCTGCATATACTGACCCTTGCACTTCCCCGCGGCAATCACGGCCCGCTCGTAAATGGCGCTTACATCCATTTCCTTATCCTTAATCATATAACAGCCGGCAGAGGTTTCCAGATAGCAGTGAAGATTCTCGTACTCCTTGAGCCTTTCGCGGATGGTCTGCGCGATTTTAAGCGCTTCCTTTGGCTCTTTTACCTGAACGCAGATTCCGAATATATCCCCCGCAACCCTGCCGAAGGTATAATTTTCGTAGGATTTAAGAATTCTTCGGATACAGCCCGCCACATATTTCAGCAACCGGTCACCTTCCCGCGCGCCATAAAAAGAATTAATCATCTTAAAGCGGTCAATATCAAACCGGATAAACGCAAACTTCCCGTTCGGAAATTCATCCAGCAGCTCTCTTGTTTTCTGGAAAAACATTTGCTGGTTATATACTCCCGTCAGCGCGTCATACTCCAATATGTGCTGTTTACTGCGGCGGATTGCGTTTACCACCCGAAACCTGATAATGTCCGGATGAAACCGCTTGGGAATGAAGTCCCATACGCCAAGCGCAAGGCAGCGCTTTTCCACTTCCACATCATCCCGGGTGGTCGCAACGATCACCGGGATGTATTTGTACTCTTTGTGGGTATTAAACTCCTCCATAAACTCAAAACCGTCCATCACGGGCATTATAATATCCAGAATGACCGCCACAATGGAATCCCGGTTCTGCTTTAGCAAATCAAGCGCAATCCTTCCGTTCTCAGCTTCCAAAATCCCGTATTTCTGCTTTAAAATATCAGCAAGCGACTGACGATATAATTTTGTATCATCCACAATCAGTATTTTGTTTCTCTTCATATTGCCACCTGACCTTCATAGGATTTCTTCTTTAATTAAATATCGTCCTCTTTTTTCTATTATAAAAGCTTTTTTCATGTTCATCAATTAATTTTCTTTTTTTGATACATAATTTTACAAAAAATAACGGCCGCCAGCGTACTGCATATGGTGGCAAGCAGCGCCGGCCCCACAATTTCGGTCGGATTTACGCTTCCGTACTGGCTTCTGTAGGCGATGATATTGACCGGGATGATCTGCAAAGATGAAATGTTGATGATGAGAAAGGTACACATTTCGTCGGTGGCGATGTCTGGGCCCCGGTGTCTGGTGCTTCCCACGCGTTTGCACTCCTTTACGTTCAGCTCCTGCAGCTCTTTCATGGCCTTTAAGCCCGCGGGTGTCGCCGCCCAGCCCAGCCCGAATACATTGGCAATCATATTTGTGGCGATATATTTATTTGCCGCATGCCCTTCCGGAATATTGGGGAAAAGAAAACGCAGCACCGGCTTTAATCTGCGTGAGAGCCCTCCGATGATTCCTGTTTTTTCGGCAATTCGCATCAGTCCTACCCAAAATGACATTACCCCTGTCATGGTAATGCACAGCGTCACTGCCTCCTTTGCCGAATCGAGCGCGGCCTCCGTCACGTCCGGCAGCGTTCCGTGTAAAGCGGCAAACACAATACCCACGAGTATCATAAAAGCCCAAAGATAATTCATGGCAGCTTCCTTTCCGAAAGTAATGATTTCGGTTTTTGTAACCATTGTATTTTTATTTCGGGCCGTTTATTCTAAAATACCGTGTCCGTTTATATATATACTAAAAAGAAAACGTTCTTTCGTTTCTAAAGTGAGGTATCCATATTTTGATATGCCGCAATTTTAACCACGACAGACATCTGTTTTCCGGGCGCGCCCGGCTTTTTGCACTCTTTGTGTGTATCTTCCTGCTGCCGGCCGTGCTTTTGGGCTGCGCCGCTTCCGACGCTTCCGGTGAAATATCCGTCCAGGGCACGGACTCCGCCGCCTTTGAGGAATTTTGCGACAAGCTCTTTGCCTCGGAAATCAGCGCAAACACGATAAATCTTCATTTCACCCTGTCCGACCCGGAAAGCTACGGTATCACCGACGCTCCCGTTACCCTGGGAAGCGTTTCCAGGACGGCATCAAAGGAAAATGACGCAAAGCTGGAAAACCTGCTTACCGTCTTAGACAGCTTTGACGAAGCCTCCCTGAATACCAGTCAGCGCCTTTCCCTGGAAGTCCTGACAGATTATTTTCAGACGGAGCTTTCAGCCTCCGATTTTTACCTCTATAACGAATTTTTAAACCCTTCCTCCGGCATTCAGGCACAGCTTCCCATTTTATACGAAGAATACCGATTTTACTCGGAGGAGGACGTGAAGAACTACCTGGAGCTTTTGCCTCTGACCAAAACCTATTTTGAGCAGATTGCCGCCTTTGAAAAAGAGAAGGCAAAGGCTGGTTTGTTTATGTCCGATGAAATCTGTGACAGCGTCATCGAGCAGTGCGCCTCCTTCGGAGAAAACCCCGAAACGCATTACCTTATTTTAAGCTTTAATAACAAGGTCGATTCCGTCCCGGGCCTTTCCGACGAGCAGCGTGCCGCGTATAAGGCGCAAAACGCGGCTGTCGTGCAGGATTCCGTTTTCCCGGCCTATGACGCGCTCGCCGAAGCGCTGACCGAATTAAAGGGCAGCGGCAAAAACGATAAGGGACTCTGCTATTTTGCGGACGGCAGGGATTATTACGAATACCTTGTGTATTATAATACCGGCTGCTCCGATGAAATAGGGCATATTCAGACGATGATCGGTAACCAGCGTCTGCGCGACCTCACGGAGGCAGCCGCCCTGATTGCGGAGGAGCCCGATTTGTGGGAAACCTGCGATTCTGTTTCCCTTGACGAAACGGACGCCGTAACAACCTTAAACTATCTTAAAACGCAGATGCGAAAGCAATTTCCCGAGGCGCCGGAGGCGGAATTTACCGTCAGCTATATTGATGAATGTATGGAGGATTATCTTGCTCCCGCGTTCTATATCACGGCTCCGATTGACAATTATGATTCCAATTCCATCTACATCAACGCGCAGACGGATTCCACCACGATGCGGTATTTTACGACTCTCGCCCATGAAGGCTTTCCGGGGCACCTTTACCAGACCATCATGTCGTATGAATCCGGCCTCTCTCCGGTGCGCTCCCTGCTCAATTATCCGGGGTATGTGGAAGGGTGGGCGACCTACGTGGAAATGCTCTCCTATCAGTACGCGGGCCTTGCCGAAAATGCTGCCAGCCTTCTCGCCTTAAACCAGTCAGCGCTGTTAAGTCTTTACGCCTCGACCGATATCGGTATTCATTACGACGGCTGGTCGCTCTCCGACACGATAAAATTCTGGTCAGACTACGGAATCAGCGACGTCGACGCCGTCTCCGAAATTTATACCTATATCATCTCGGAGCCTGCCAATTATTTGAAATACTATGTGGGATATCTGCAATTTTTAAATCTGAAAGATATGGCAAAAGAAAAATACGGAAGCAATTACAGTGACATTGCCTTCCACCAGGCGCTCCTTGACATCGGGCCCGCACCGTTTGATTTGATTGAAAAATATCTGGATATGTATTACAAGCCCGAGGATTAACTCATGTTGGTAAAGAAGTAAAATCCAGAAAACGAAACAGACAGTCCACATTATTTCCATAATACTAAAATACAAATTAAACGCTAAGGGGAAGCTTATCGTTTTAATTTATTTCCCGATAAAGGTTGACAGATCTTCTTCAAAACCCTATAATTAAACTCAAAGTTTAATTATAGGGTGGAAGAAAATTATGGGACGAAGAAAAAAAGAGCCGAGAAGCGTACACCGGGAAAAAATTGCTTCCGCTGCTTCAGTATTGTTCATGGATAAAGGTATTGCAGCAACATCCATGGACGATATAGCAAAAGCAGCCGGATATAGCAAAGCGACTTTATATGTGTATTTTGAGAAC
This sequence comes from uncultured Roseburia sp., assembly GCA_944375975.1. Lineage (GTDB taxonomy): Bacteria > Bacillota > Clostridia > Lachnospirales > Lachnospiraceae > Roseburia. The sequence continues at coordinate 17,051 of CALWBG010000021.1, read as the reverse complement.
AAAGAGGAAATTGTTGGTATTTTAGTGCTGGATAGTATGAAAAAACTTTATCATTACATCGTTTCTGCACTGGAACAACAAGAAACCACTAAAGAGCAATACAATTTCATTTGCCGTGGGTTGGTTCAGTACCAAGAAGAATTTCCATTCTACTTCAAAATGGTATTAGATAAAATCAATATTGATTTTGAAAGCCACGATTATCTCCCCGAAGAAAAAGAAACTTATCAGATAGGGGAAGAAATAAACGAAAAGATAAAGGAGTTTTTAATCTCCGGCATAGATAAAGGCGACTTACGTGGCAATCTGAAAATCATGCCTACTATTTTTAATTTTTGGGGTATGCTGTCCGGGCTTATTCAGTTTGCAGCAAATAAAGAAGAATATATAAAAAAAGCAATGGGATTATCAAAAATCCAGTTTTTAGAGTATGGTTTTCATATGCTGTATTCCTCTATTGCAGACAAGGGGGAATGAGTATGAATGAAAAAGGGTTGCTTGCTATTTTAGGAAGCCCTCATGCAAACGGAATGACCGCAACTATGCTAAATTATGCAATTTGTAAAGCCGAAGAAATGGGCTATAATGTAACAAAAATTAACCTGTACGAAAAAAATCTTTCTTACTGTACGGGTTGCAGGGCTTGTATGAATACACAAACTTGTATACAAAAGGACGATATACAGGAAATTATAACGTGTTTACAGAAATGCCAAACGGTTCTACTTGCAGCTCCTGTCTATTGGGCGAATGTACCTGCCCCTGTTAAGAATTTATTCGACCGATTATTAGGAACAGCTATGGAGGAAACAAGCACTTTTCCTAAGCCACGTTTAAAGGGCAAGAAATATATGCTTTTGACTTCTTGTAATACGCCTTTTCCTTTTTCATGGATATTTGGACAAAGCAGCGGGGCAATCCGCAGTATGGACGAGTTTTTTAAGACAGCGGGTATGAAATCAATAGGAAAAGTTGTATGTGCGGGTGCAGCAAATAAAAAAGAGTTACCAACGCAGATTGTCAAAAAAATTGAAAGGTGCCTGAAATGAAAATAGACCGAAAGAAAATTATTTTATCTGTTGTAGCATTCCTTTTCCTTGTTGGTCTGATTTGGGGAGCAGTTTACTTAAAAAATGTTGCAGATTATAAAACGGCAGTAAAAGAAACCACTTTTGATGAAATAAATATTTCTGATGTTTCTGATGGAGTTTATATCGGGGAATATGATGTGAATTTTATATACGCTAAAGTAGAAGTCACTGTACAAAATGGAGAAATTACAAATATTAACATTTTGGAACACAGGAATGAACGTGGAAAGCCCGCAGAAGCCATAATTGACGAAATTATTTCTCAACAAAGAATTGACGTTGACTCAGTAACAAGTGCAACAAATTCCAGTATAGTCATTAAAAAGGCCGTTGAAAATGCTTTAGAAAAGGGATTGTGAGTGTATCCTTTTTGGCTGCCACGGCCTTTGCCGATAGGTAATCAAGGGGCGGCAGCAAGAAGTACTGCCGCCCTCTAAATAATGCGGAAAAATGAACGATATATAAATTAAAAGTTTTAAGCGTGAAAGAAGCACATGAAGTAATCATGTTTTAGAAGCCAAACTGATAGTTTTTAGAGTATCCTGGAGGTGATTGCAGTGAAAATAAATGTGGCTGGCGGTTTGTTTCGCAGTTATCGCGCTTCCGATTTTGGCGGGAATAAAGCAGACACTTCATCGCCTTCGACGGGTCGTGCTAAGAGGGATCAGTTCATACTTTCAAAGCAGGTGCTGGAAGTAATTCAAATTCAAAATAGTATAATGGAAATTGAGCAGGCAAAGAAAAGTGCAAGAAATTCTCCCGAAGCGCAAATGCTGGATAATACAAAAAAGGCTATGGACGTACTAAAAACTTGCAGCAAAATTGCGGCAAGAATACGGGATGGAGATAAGGTGCCATTGAAAGACCTGCAATATTTAATGAAAAATGATCCGCAGGCGTATCAAATGGCTATGGCCTCCCGGAAACCCAAAGATGACTCAAAGGAATGGGAGCGCGCCATTTCGAACGGAGAACAAGAGGACAGACAGTCGGATGGTGATACAGGAGGACAGACCGATGGCGTGCAGACTTCATCTGGTGCTGAAGTTTCTTCTGGAATGGCATCTGATGGAGCCGAAGCCGGGCCAAGCGGTGTAGGCGTATAGAGAAGCAAACTGAATACCAGCCGTCAGTGAAAGCAGTAAGCCAGAAAAAAGTTACTCATTTTGTTTGGCAGAAAGCAGCGCCTGATATACCTCTCGCCTGCTCAGCCCTCTGTCCCGCGCCACCAGACGCATGGCCTCCTTGCGGGGCGTTCCCTTTTCCTCGTAAAGCGCCATATGCTCCTCTAAGCTCATGCGCTCCCAGGAAGCCTGCTCCTCCCTCGCAACCTCCCCAAGGGTTTTTCCCTCTACGACCAGAACGTATTCGCCCCTCGGCTCATTTTCCGTATAATAGGCAAGGCTTTCCGATATGGTTGTGATTTTCTTTTCCTCGTAACGCTTGGTCAGCTCCCGGCAGACGGAGATTCTGCGGTCTCCAAGTGCTTCCAGCAGCTCCTGTAAGGTCTTTGTGAGACGGTGGGGCGCTTCGTAAAGAATGATGGTTCTCGTCTCGTTTTTCAGCTCACGCAAAATGGCCGCCCGCTCTTTTTTCTCCTTCGGCAGAAACGCCTCGAACGCAAACCGCCTTGTCGGCAGACCGGACATCGTAAGAGCCGTAATGCACGCGGCGGGGCCGGGCAGAGAGGTCACTTCGATTCCTTCCTCATAGCAGATGCGCACCAGCTCCTCCCCGGGGTCGGAGATTCCCGGCGTACCGGCGTCAGTTATCAACGCAATATTGTTGCCCGCCCGCATTTTATCCACGAGACGGTACGCTTTTTCAATTTTATTGTATTCATGATAGCTCGTCATCGGCGTTTTGATGTCAAAATGATTGAGCAGACGGATAGAATTTCTGGTGTCCTCCGCCGCAATCAAATCCACCTGCTTTAAGGTATTCAAAACACGTAGCGTAATGTCCTCGAGATTGCCGATGGGTGTTGCACATAAATATAATTTTCCGGGAGTCTTCGCTTTTACATCCATATCAATCTCCTTGACTTCTTTTGCCGGTTACGGCAAACAGCACCGCGCCGGCCGCGACAACGGCAATCGATATCATCTGCGAGGTGGAAAGCGCTCCGATGCTGCCCCGGTAATCGCTGCGGAAAAACTCGATGATAAAACGCCCGATACCGTAAAGTACAAGGTAGGCCGCTCCCACGCGCCCCTCCTTTGGGCTGCGCCTTGCGTATAAAAGCAAAAGTCCGCAGATGATAAAATCTCCCGCCGAGGACATAAGCTGTGTGGGAATCAGTTTCACCCCGTTGGGCGCAAACTGCGAAGTGTGGAAGGTGATGCCAAACCATGCGTCCGTCTCCCTGCCATAGCAGCAGCCCGCAAAAAAGCAGCCCAGACGGCCGAAGCCCTGTCCGAGTGCCACCGCCGGCATCACGAGGTCAAAATACGTCAGAAACCGCACGCCCTTCATGCGGCAGTAAAGGAAGCTTGCAAGCGCTCCGCCGATAATTCCGCCGTACACGACATAGCCGTTTTTAAAGTCCCATAAAATCGACGGATCCTGTATGATTTGCGGCAGCTCCACAATATAATAGAGCAGACGGCAGCCGATGGCCCCTCCCACGATTGCGCAGAAAAAAATGCCCCAGATGATATCTTCGTCCAGTTCTCTCTTTTTTCCCCGTTTCAGGCTGAGCAAAAGGGCCGCAAAAAAGCCAAGCGCAATCATCAAACCATACATATGGAACGTAATCGGTCCTATTTTAATATCATTAAACATAAATTCTTATTTCCTTTCCGGAATTGTAACTGTCAGTACCCGTAAATGTCATAGATTTCCTCGGTGTAAACACCCGGTTTTTGATAGACAATCAGCGGCTTTTCCACCGTAAGCCTTGATTTTCCACCCCGCAGCCCCTCGATCAGTACCATATTCGGCTCCTTATCCACATACGGATAGACAAGCTGCATACGCTTCGGTTCTATTTTGTAAGCCACCATACCGCTCATAATTTCCGCAAGCCGAAACGGACGATGTACCATATAAAATCTGCCGCCGGGACGCAAAAGCTTCGCGCTCTCCCTGAGGACATCATCGAGCGTGCAAAGTACCTCGTGCCTTGCAATCGCCTTTGCCCGGGAGGCTGAGCTTAGCCCGTGCTCGTCTATCATGTAGGGCGGATTGGTGGTAATCACATCAAAGGAGGATGCCCCAAACAGCTTTGAGGCATCCCTGATATCCCCGGTGACAATCTTAATTTTTTCCTCCAGATGGTTGTAGCATACGCTGCGCCGCGCCATATCGGCGCTTTCCTCCTGAATCTCAAGCGCCGTGAAATCCTCCCCTTCTGTTTTTGCCTCCAGCAAAATGGGGATAATTCCGGTTCCTGTCCCAAGATCCAGCGCCCGCTCACCCTTTTTTACCCTCGCGAACCCGGAGAGCAGAACAGCATCCATGCCAAAGCAAAAGCGCTTCGGGTCCTGAATGATAAAATAACCGTTGCGGTGAAGCTCGTCCAGACGCTCATGCTCATAAACCAGCTTATTTGGCGTCGTCAATTTTGGATTTTCCTCCCTTATCCTCAAGTCCCGCAAGCTCTTTTAATTCCTCCGGTGTCAGTTTGACGCGTTCTTTTCTGCGCTTTGGCTTAAATTTAAGCTGATCCACCCCGTAATCACGAATTTCTTTTTCATCGTCTACCTGCACCACAACCTTTACCATCTGACGCAGTACGCTTACGGAGGACACTTCTCCTTTGAAGCCGTCGTCCGTCGTGACATAATCTCCGACATTCGGCAGACGGCTGTTTAAGTATTCGTAGGTTTCTTCCTCATTTTTCAGACAACACATCAGTCTTCCGCACACGCCGGAAATTTTTGTCGGATTTAAGGATAAATTCTGCTCCTTCGCCATTTTGATGGAAACGGGAGCAAATTCGGAGAGGTAGGAATGGCAGCAGAGCTCCCTGCCGCAGATACCGATGCCTCCCATTATTTTTGTCTCGTCGCGCACGCCGATCTGGCGCAACTCGATTCTTGTGCGGAACACTGCCGCTAAATCTTTGACAAGCTCGCGGAAATCGATTCTGCCGTCCGCCGTAAAATAAAACAGCAGCTTATTGTTATCAAAGGTATACTCTGCCTCCACAAGCTTCATATCAAGCTTATGCTTCGCTATTTTCTGGAGACAGATTTTAAATGCCTCCTTCTCTTTTTCATGGTTTTTCTCAACTACCTTTTCATCCGCCTCCGTAGCGATTCGGATGACCGGCTTTAAGGGCAAAACTACCTCGTTCTCCGGAACCTCCCTGGACGCAAGCATAACGGTTCCCATCTCTACGCCCCGCGCCGTTTCGACAATTACATGCGTTCCCACGTTTAGATTCAGATTTCCGGGAGAGAAATAATAAATCTTCCCGGCGCTCCGAAAACGGACTCCAACTACTTTTATCATGTCAGTTCTCCTTTATAGTCAGCAGAAGCAGCTCAAGGACCAGATCAAAATTCACGTTTGCATTCAGACGCACCTGCGCTTTTTTCAATGCCTCGAGAATCGTTTCCAGCCCGTTGTAAGAGCTTTGCTCCGCCTGTCTTTTTATATCATAGACCTCATCCTTAAAAATAAGGCCGTTTACATCCTTGGTTGCCTTAAAGTACAGCACATCACGGTACCAGATCATCATTAAATCAAAGTAATCGTTGATTTGCAGCTTGTATGCTCCAATCTGTCTGACCGCCTCTGTCATTTCATAAAGGTCAATGTCATGCAGACGCTTGATCAACTGAAGCGCCGAATTTTTCAACTCGTTAAAATCATCGGAAGCCGCAAGCTGGATTGCCTTACCGACATTCCCCTGGGCAAACGCCACGCAGACATCCGCCTGATAATCGGGAATCTGATAGTCCGCCATCAGAAATTTTTTTATCTGCTCATCCGGCACCGCCTTGAGGTTTAAGCTCACACAGCGGGAGAGAATGGTCGGAAGAAAGCTGTCCGCATTGGTCGTCAACAGCAAAATGACCGCATAGGCGGGCGGCTCCTCAATTGTTTTTAAAAGGGCGTTCTGCGCCTGCTGATTCATTTTCTCCGCCTCATCGACAATATAAATCTTGCGGCCGCTGCTGTAGGGCTTTATTACAATATCATTATTGAGCTGTGTCCTGATGTCGTCTACGGATATGGTGTTGGGCTTCTCATGCTTCACATAGATAATATCCGGCTGATTTCTGCCCGCAGCCTGCTTACAGGAGCGGCACTCCCCACATGCCTCCGCCGAAACGCTTCCGTCCGCGCCCGCCGCGGCAAGCGCTTCATTGACCCGCTCGCACTGTAACGTCTGGGCAAACGCTTCCGCCAGCATCATTTTTCCGGACTTATCCGGCCCGTTCAATATATATGCATGTGAAACCTTATCCGTGGCAATGGCATTCTTTAAATGCCCGATAATCTGCTCATGCCCGATAATCCCCTTAAAACCTGCCATAATCTCTCCGTTCCTTCGATTTATGCTATGTCAATATATCCAGAAGCAGTCCCCGGATTTCTCCGATTTTACTCAAAATCGAAATATGGTCCTTTTCATCCTTGACCAGCTCCTGCGCCAGCTCATCCAGATTGGAATCAATGAGCTTGATCAGCCCGTATACCCGGTGGCGTCCCCGGCGGTCCAAGAAATTTTCACGGGAAAACTTGTGCGAACGGAATACGACCTCGTTCATAAATTCCTTTACAAGCTCCCTGTATTTTTTCATATCCCGAATGTCCATATGCTGGGCAATCCGGTTGCCCTGCGCCGTAATATCCGAAAGAAGCGAATCCACCTTTGCCTGAAGCTCCGCGTCCGTGATGGCGCTTGCCAGCGTAAATTTAAAGGAGCCGTCCCCTGCCGCCGTCTGATTGGTATCCGGTACCTGCGTTACCTGCGATACGTTATTTACTTTAATATCCAAGACCGGCACCTCCTTTTTCTCAAAGTCCCCCGCATTCGATGATATAGCTTTTTATCTCCCGCAGAGTATCCCCTAAAACTTCATTGGTAAAACGTTTTGTAATTCCGGCAGCCCTTAAATTTTCCTCGGAAAAATCCCTGGCATCCGCTAAAAATCTCCGGCAAAGCTCCTCGTATCGCGGCTGCTCCTGAGCTCTCTCACGCTCTAAGGCACGTTGCAGGCGCTCCCCGTCCTCTACTTCTATATATATCGGAATGACCCGCTCTTTTCCGTAGTATTCCCGGATTTTCAGATATGACTCCAGTGTACCTATCATCAGATAGCTTTGCCTCTCCAAATCCATCTGATCATCCGCCGCCGTAAAATATTTCCAGACGCCGTGTACGGTCTGATAGGCGCGCAGCTCGATGATTTTTCCCTGTCTTTCAAACTCCCGTACCTGCTCCTCGCCGCAGAAAAAATACTCGACCCCGTCCCGTTCTCCGGCACGCATCGGCCTGGTCGTATACAAAACAACCGTTTTCAGAGGTAGCCCGCTCTCCCCAAGCAAGCGCTGAAACAGCGTATCCTTCCCGGAGGCGCTTTTTCCCATCATGTAATAGATATTTCCCATATGTCCTGCCTTACCAGTATAATATAGTATTTAAAATTATACAATCTTTATCCTTCCGGAGGCAAGCCCGCCGCCTCCCTCCACGGAAAGTCCCAACCGGGCGCACTCCTTCAGCCGTCCGGGCAGCTCTCCCGTAATGACCTCTCCGGGCGCAAGTATCGGGATGCCCGGAGGATACAGATAAACATAATCCGCCGATACCTGACCTGCCGCCTCCTCGAGGGGCACCTCCCTCCAGGGGAGCTGTAATGCCTCATAAATCTGCATTTTCATCGGGTTTTTCTGATAAATTTGTTCAATAAACCCGCTTTTATCTTTTATAAGCGGCAAATTAATACATTCTTTTTGCGGTTCAGATGCTTTTGGAGATTGCGCATCTATTTCATGCAGCGCATCCGCCAGCCTTCGGAAGCCCTCCCGTGTATCCATCAGGCTTGTCATGCCGAGTGCGTAGTCCCCCGATGCCATTTCCAGCTCAAGATGATAGCGGCTTCTTAATATTTTATGTAGTTTTTTTCCGCTCATTTGATTTTTTTCGGAAAAAATAACCAATTTTGAAGCATCCCAGTCAAACGCATCCTGCCCGCTCAGGTCCTCCCGTGCCATAACATGCAGAGAGCGAAGTGTCCGGCAGCTTTGGTAAAAATCGTCCAGCAGCCTTCGGTACACCGAAAATCTGCTGGCGCCCTCTTTTTCCACGAGGCGCATACAGGCATCCATTCCCGCCATCAGCACGTAGGAGGGGGAGCTGGTCTGAAAAATGCCGAGATACCGCTCAACCTCCTCCTTTGAAATACGGTCAGAGCAGATATGAAGCAGCGCTGTCTGCGTCGGGGAAGGCAGCGTTTTGTGCAGGCTCATAATGACCGCGTCTGCGCCGAGCCGGACGGCATTTTCAGGAAACCCAAAGTCAAAGCCAAAATGCGCCCCGTGCGCTTCATCAACAATGAGCGGCGCCCCGTGACGGTGTGCCATCTCCGCGATTTGCGCGATATCCGAGACAATTCCTTCGTAGGTCGGTGATGTGATGATTACCGCGGCAATCTCCGGGTCTTCGGCAAACGCCTCCTCTACCTGCCGGGCCGTAATTTGCCCCTGAATTCCCGATGCGGTTATCCGGGGATATAAATACCGGGCCCGAAGCCCTCCCAAAAACAGCGCATGATAAACCGCCTTGTGACTATTGCGGGCCGTTAATACCTTCGCCCCTCTTTTGGCGGAGGCACAGACCGCCGCAAGGATTCCGCAGGTGCTTCCGTTCACCAGATAGTAACAGGCCAAAGAACCGTAAAGCCGCGCCGCCCGTTCCTGCGCTTCCTTTAGTATTCCCTCCGCGTGGTGCAGATTGTCAAATCCGTCTATCTCTGTGATATCAATATCATAAAGATTGGGAAAAGGCAGCTTCCCACGCTTATGTCCCGGCATATGGAACGGATACATATCCGTTTTTGCATACGATTCCAATGCCTCGTCTAAATATTGCATGGGCAGTACCCCCCGTTTTTTTCTCATTTTAACACTTTTGGGATATTTAATCCAGAAACCGTTTTAAATCGGGCATCCAATCCCCGAAAAATACCTCGTCCCGGCAAACGGCGCGCCAGATTTCGGAAAGGAACGCCTCCAGCCGGTCCATGACAGCCTCCCAGGACACCGCCTTCTTTTTGTCAGTGTCCTCGCCCACACGCAAAAAAATCGGATGATGCCTGACATATTTTTCCCATCGCTTCCTCATATACGTATAGCCGCGGTAAGAAAAAAGCTCTTTTGCCCGTTCCTCCCGCTGCTTGAGGCCGCCACGGCGGCACAGCCCGGCAAGCGCCTCCCTGACACGGCGGCCGCTTAACGGTTCCTGTGCCAGAATACAGTAAGTCCGCGCATACGGCTCCATATCCGAAATCAGCTCCATATCCCTTAATATACGGTACAAAAGCTCTGCCAGCACGGATTCCGAGGGCGCGCAGAGGTATCGAATCTCCCGTTTTTCCCCCATCACCGGAATCAGGGTCTTTTCCTTTGGAAGTCCGATTTCCTCCTCCGTGCTCTCAGTAAGCTTTATGAAAAGCGGCACTTTCATATGCGCAAGCTCACCTGTAAGCTCAAGCTCCGCTCCGTCCTGCGTCAGCATGGCCTTCCCCATCCATACGGTATCAGAAGCCTGCCCTTCCTGTAAAAACTGTAAAAGCATCATATAAGAAAGCTTCAGCGACAGCTTTTGTCCCGCTGCAAGCGTTCCCTTCTCGATGACTCTCTCATTTGTGCGGTACACAAATTCCAATGTCAGAATATTTTTTCTCCGGTATTGCTCCGCTACGAACATACCGTCATTTTTCAGCCAGAGATATTCCGCAAATTCCGACTCCGAAATCCGCCGCATCAGTTCCTCCAGCATGTAACCCGCCAGCAGATTGGAAAAGGGTATCGCAAGCTCCCTGCTTTTTTGCTTTAAATCCTCTTTGGTAATGATTCCCTGCTTCATCTAAAGCCATACTCCAATCATAGACTGCGCTTTTTTCGCAACCCGGCGCTCTCTCGCGTATTCCATAAGCTTCGCGGGGTCCTTATCTTTATCCCTGATATAGGATAGCAGCCCCTCCCGGAACTGCTCCCGCTCCATTTTATCCTCATATTTCAAGCATTCGCAGACGAGACGCTCACGGTCAAAGATGTTCATCTCTCCTCCGCCGAACGCAATTTTTTCCACGCCAAAGCAAAGCGTCTCCGGCTCTGCATAAAACGGAAGAATCTGAGGAAATTCCAGCTTAAAACGGGATTTCGAAGTATTTTTATCCACTGCAAGCCGAAAACCGTATGGCTTCCGGCTGATATAACCGTAGGCATAGAGTGCGTTCTCCAGGGTAAGCACTGCGTCCGGAAACAGTCTTACGACCAGCTCTTCCTCGGAAAATACGTCTGCCGCCGCATAATATCCGCTTTTGATTCGAACCAAATCCCCTGTTTCCACATAATCCAAGATTCTGCGGTAATCAATGCCGAGCTCGTTCAGCCGGTTTTTCTTCACCACACCGCCGTTTTCCGCAATAAAGGCCTTGACCCGCTTAAGAATCAGTTCCCGTTTTTCATTCATCGCATAGGAATCTGACATACCGCTCTCCCTCCCGTGCCGGTGTACTCTCCTTCCGTTATCTGCGTCTTCTGCGCCTGCCTTTTCTTCTTTTTATTTTTCGAAACTGATTTTTTCTATTCCGGCGCACCTCCATGTTATGTCGGATGATATAGTAATTGTCCGCAAATTTCTTGGCAAAAAGCGCAATAACACCCAAAATCACAATCACCGCGATCACGATTATGATTGTGACGGGCTTAATCCGAATCGTAGATACTGTCTCCGCCGTTTCGGTATTTTCCGCTTCCTGCTCCACCGTCTGATTATCAAACCGGTATTCTTCGATTTTTACGCCGGTTTTTACAATATCGGCTTTTCCTACCTCATGCCCCGCATACTGATAGGAAATCGTACCGACCGTATCGTTTGTCACATCATCGTAGGTAAGCTCTGAAGAAGCATCTGAAAATTCCGCTGTCTTCGGAAGTACGATACAGGCATCCTTGTCAATATCCACAAAAGGCTCATTATTATTGAGCGTTCCCGATTTATTTTTGTCTGCGGACGTATATTTCGTCTCATTTTCCGATATATTTAATATCTGAAAATTATCAAAGCAATAGTCGAACAGGCTGATACTGTCCAGCCACTGGTTTGGAGACTGGGTATTCATCACCACACAAATCAGGGTGAGACCGTCTCTTTCCGCATAGGTCACAAGCGTGCTGTTCGCGGCCTGCGTGTACCCGGTCTTTCCGCCGGTACAGCCGTCGTAAACGTAGCGGTTCGTCTGAAACGGATAAAGCATTTCATTGTGATTCTGTAAATCTGTCTGTTCTTCGTGCTTATTGGTCGGAGGGATAGTGTAGCGCGCCGTTCCTACAATAATACGAAAGGTTTCATTCTGATATGCAGCCTGCGCAATCAGCGCCATATCATAGCAGCAGGTGTAATGATTTTCGTCATGCAGTCCGTGCGGATTGGTAAAATGCGTATTCTGACAGCCAAGCTCCTTTGCCTTTTCATTCATCATAGCGACAAAATTCTCCACGGTGCCGCCTACATGCTCCGCGACAGCATAAGCACATTCATTTGCAGACGCCAGCATCACCGCATAGAGACACTGCTCCATCGTCATCTGTTCGCCATAGTCTCGCGCAATCCCGGACCCTTCTGTCTCATCAATGGAAGCATCAGAAAATGTAACAATCTCGTCCAAATCCGAATTTTCCAGGGCCACAAGCGTTGTCATGATTTTCGTGATACTTGCCGGATAGTGCTGCTCCAGGCTTGACTTTTCATAGAGAATCGTTCCGGTGGACGCCTCCATCACAATGACATTCGGGGAAGCTGTTTCGGGGGCTTCCGGCCAATATTCAGACGCCCGTACCTCTACCGCGCCGCTCTGCGCCAAAATCAATATGCCAAGCAGAAAACAAATGAATCTGCCGAATACTTTTCCGCGATTTAATCTATTTCTCATTTTAACGTTAATTCACTCCTGTCAATCTGATACCATACTATTATCAGTATAATAGTTCGAAAAAATACATGCAACCTCTTTTGGCGGGATTTCATTTAAAAATTTCTTAAAAAAAACTATTTTTTTACCGTGTTTTATTGTAAAATACCTGTGTGATTTTGAAAGAAAGGCATGGTTTTTCATCAATGAGATTACGAAATATCCCGGGTGCGGACGAAGCCGTTTTAAACAGCCCCTGCTGCATCAAAAATCCGTCCGAGTTAAAAGGAAGCTGGCAGTCCGTATTTCCGTCCGAACAGCCCATTCACATTGAAATCGGTATGGGAAAGGGCCGGTTTATCATGGATATGGCGGCCGCCCATCCGGATATTAATTATATCGGGATTGAACGCTATTCGAGTGTCCTGCTGCGGGCGCTTCAAAAAATGGAGCTCACCCCTCTTATGAACCTGAAATTTATCTGCATGGATGCCGCCGAGGTCACGGAGGTCTTTGCCGCAGATGAGATTTCCCGCATTTACCTGAACTTTTCCGACCCATGGCCGAAAGACCGACATGCAAAACGCCGGCTTACCTCCCAAAGCTTTCTCGCACGCTACGATGCTATTCTCAAAAAGGACGGGTGGCTGGAATTTAAAACGGATAATCAGGATTTATTTACTTTTTCGCTGGAGGAAATCCCCAAGGCCGGCTGGCAGCTTGACGCCTTTACCAGGGACCTCCACCATGATGTCGAATTAAACCGCGGAAACATCATGACCGAATACGAAGAAAAGTTTTCCTCTCTGGGTAATCCGATCTGCAAGCTGATTGCTTCCCGGTAATATGAAAGCCGGTACAATTTTCCACACAGAACCGGAAACGTGCACCGTCAGGCGAACTTAAAAAAGTGCCGCCGCAAAGATGAATCATTTTCTTTGCAGCGGCACTTTTTATGCGGCTATTCTTTCAGATGGAATTTATTAATATTTTCATTCATATTCTTTGCAATATCCACAAGCTCACCTGTCGCCGTATAGCAATCTCCGATAATATCCCCAAGCTCTGCCATGGAGGCTGATGTTTCCTGGGTTCCGGCTGCATTTTCCTCCGCAATCGCAGCAAGGTTCTCCATACTGCTCATAACCTCGTTCTTTACCTGGTTAATGGAATCAACCTCAGTATAAATATTGTCAATCGCGGAAATTACATGAATTACTTCCTCATTAAGCTTGTCGAACACCTCCTGCGTCATATCAAGCTTTTCATTCTGGTTTCCAATTTCCGAAAGCACTCCGTTCATGCGCTCCACGCTGGTGCCGGAATTCTCAATAAGATGATCAACGATTTCACTGATTTTCTTTGCTGACTCACTGGACTGATCCGCAAGCTGTCTGATTTCATCCGCGACCACCGCAAAGCCTTTCCCGTGCTCCCCCGCCCTTGCAGCTTCAATACTTGCATTCAGGGACAAAAGATTTGTCTGGCTTGCAATATCGGTAATCATTTGAATGGCATTCCCAATTTCCATGACGGATTTGTTGGTAATGTCCGTTTTTTCATGTACCTCATTGACCGATTCCCTCGTACGGCTGCTGATTTCCACCAGTTCCGTCAATGTCTCCTGAAGCCTGCTGTTATAATGCTTCATTTCGTCGGTGCTTTCTTTGAGCGCGTCTACATTTTCCGTAGTCACATTGATGGATTCTGCCATTTCTCCAATCTGCGTATTGACCTTCTGCATTTCGCCTGCCTGGCTTGTCGCCCCGTTTGCAATTTCCTCGACCGCAACATTGACATTCTTAATAGAGTCATTGATGGTATTAAAGCTGTTTTTAAACCTTCCGGAAAACACATCAAGCTCCGACGCCGATTTTCTGATGTTAAATACAATCGTCCCGATTCCCATTACCAATTCATGTACCGCCCGGGCAATATTTCCGATTTCGTCGCTTCTGTCAAGCAGCTTGCTGTTTACCTGACTGCCAAGCTCGCCGCTGGCAACCTCGTCCAGATTGCCTATCACTTTTTTCATGGAGCGGACAATCATAATCATCACACCCGCACTTAACACACAGGCCAAAACGGAAATTAACACCATAAAAATCGTATATCTGGTCAGCATTCCATAATAAATGTTATGTACATCATTGGAGGCAATTCCGTTAAACAGAAATCCGACCTGTGTTCCGTCCGTATTATTTAACGTCTCGTAATAACCGTAATAGGGTTCTCCGTTAATCACGACGTCTTCCCTAAAGCAGGAGCCATTCTGCATTATCTCCTGATAGACATCTTCTGATATATCCGTGCCTACAATACGGTTTCCGCTGCCATCCTTGATGCTGGTTGCGACTCTCGTTTTATTCCAGAAAATAGTAAGGTCTATGTCCGTATTTTCTTTTAAAGTATCCAGGAATACCTGATTATCGGAAATACAGTACTCCCCCTTGTACAGCTTATCCCCGCTACAACTGTAATCTCCTTCTGCAAGAAGTGAAAGCTCCGTTCTAAGGGTATACAGATTCGTATTCAACTCATGTTCAACCAGCTCCCGCGCCATTGTTGATCCGACTGACCGAATGGCAACAATTGCCAACAATACCATTAAAATCAGAGGTATGAGGACTACAATCAATATTTTCATCATCAGATTGAGTCCCTTTTTTCTTCTCTCCATTACCCTGTTCTCTCCCATCATATCCTCCCCCCATAGCAACTATTGATAGTGCTATTGTACCATAAAATTTACAATTTTTTAACCTTTTTTGTTTATTTTTTATATTTTTTCAAAAAAACAAAGCGGACAGGCATACACGCCTTATCCGCTTCGGATCCCTCCATGACAAAAAAAAGCACCAACCCCATAGCCTTCATTGCTACAAAATCGGTACTTTCTAAGTGCGCCACCAGGGGTTCGAACCCTGGACACCCTGATTAAGAGTCAGGTGCTCTGCCAGCTGAGCTAGTGGCGCATATCCTTCGTGAACACAAATGATATTATATAACAGGGTTTTAAAAAATGCAAGCTATTTTTTCATAAAATGTTCATTTTTTTTCAAAAATGTGATATTTTATTTATGTGCCGTATGCAAATTTAGTAAAACGGCACGGAATGGAGGATTTTTATGCGTGTGGAAGAACGATTTTTGAATTATATTTCTTATTGGACGACATCGAAGGAGGACGAGGAAGCCGTTCCCTCCACCGAACGCCAGCTTACGCTGGCAAATGCTTTGGCAAACGAACTGCGGACTTTGGGCCTGCAAAAAGTGACTCTTACGGAGCACGGCTATGTTTACGGGCTTCTTCCCGCTACACCCGGCCTGGAATCCAAAAAATCCGTGGGCTTTATCTCACATATGGATACTGCTCCTGATTTTTCGGGAAAGGATATAAAACCGCAAATCATTCCTGATTATGACGGAAAGGATGTTCTTTTAAAGGGGTCCGGAACATATCTGAAAACAGACGATTTTCCATCCTTAAAAGCTTTAAAGGGACGGACGTTAATCACCACGGACGGCACTACTTTGCTTGGAGCGGACGACAAAGCAGGAATAACGGAAATTATGACGGCAACCGAGCAGCTTATCGCCTCCGGTGTTCCTCACGGAAATATCTGGATTGGATTTACGCCCGATGAGGAGGTCGGAAGGGGAGCCGATTTCTTTGACCTTGACTATTTTCAGGCGGATTTTGCCTACACGGTTGACGGAGATTATGAGGGAGAGGTCGCTTACGAGAACTTTAACGCCGCAAGCGCTGTCTTTTCGATCAGAGGTGTGAATGTGCATCCTGGTGAGGCCAAAGGAATTATGGTGAACGCGGCGGCTATCGCCTGCGAGATTCAATCTCTGCTTCCTGTGGAGGAAACTCCGGCTCATACCGAGGGCAGGGAGGGCTTTTTCCATCTGACGGACATGCATGGCGAGGTCGCTTCCGCTTCTCTTTCCTATATTATAAGAGACCATGATAAGACCTTGTTTGGGCAGCGGCTAAACCGTCTGAAAAATCTCGAGCGGGAGATGAACGAAAAATACGGAGACGGCACTGTCACACTTGTTATCCACAATTCCTATTCCAATATGTTGGAAATTATCGAAAAAAATGCATACGTTGTGGATATTGCCAAAAAAGCAATTCAATCCGCCGGCTTAGAACCTGTCTCCCGCCCGGTCCGCGGAGGCACAGACGGCGCAAGGCTTAGCTTCATGGGCCTCCCCTGTCCGAATCTCGGAACCGGCGGCTATGGTTTTCACGGTCCCTACGAACATATTAGCGTGGAAGCAATGAATACGGTTGTAAAAATCCTTCAGGAGATTGCCGCTATCACAGCTTCTATGTAAAATTACAAAAAAACAGAACGGTGAACCGACCCCCAAAAAGTCAGACCAAAATGGAATGATTGGGGGTCGGTTTTTTTATGTACTTATAATCAGGGAATAATCCGTAATCTTACATGCTTGCTATCAAAGCTGCTATCTCCTCCGGAGTCATAATCTTATTGGGATTTGATAAATCAGGCTCTTTCCCTTTTTCTTCTTCCGCTTCCCGCTCTGCCTCCGCAAGCGGAATCTCCCGGATTACGGATTCATCCTCCGAAACCGGCACCTCTTCCACAACAGATGCCTGTTCAAATATCGGCATTTCCCCTATTTCCGGTTCTTCTTCTGTGAGTGGTGTCTCCTCTGTCGGCGGCAGTTCCTCTGCCAACGGCTGTTCCTCCGCAAGCGGTGTCTCCTCTGTCAGCGGCAATTCCTCCGCAAGCGGTGTCTCCTCCATCAACGGCAATTCTTCCGTCAGCGGTGTCTCCTCCGTCGACGGCAATTCTTCCGTCAGCGGTGTCTCCTCCGTCGACGGC
>CALWBG010000020.1 GCA_944375975.1 uncultured Roseburia sp. | reverse complement strand
AATACAAGGTTGGACTAACAGTAAATAATACGTAGTTGTCATGTCTTTCATCTAAGATTATGAGAACCAAGTCGCCAACCTGAAAACTAAAGGAATTAAGGAATTTAGTTAAAACAGCATAAAAGTTTACGCCGCCCACAATCTTATACGGGATATTCGAGACAACGAAACGCTCCTCAAACAATCGGGACTGCGCATTTGTTCGGTATAAAACCGCGTAATCCCCGTAACGGTAATTCCCGTTTTTCACGCCCGAAAGAATATCGCGCGCAACGTAATCCGCTTCGTCATAGCCGGTATCAAACTGCTTAAAAACAATCTTTCTCCCCTCGTCGTTATCCGTCCAGAGCGTTTTTTTCTTTCTCCCCACATTATTGGCAATCACATGGTTTGCGGCATTTAAAATATTCTGGGTAGAACGGTAATTCTGCTCCAGCTTAATCGTTACCGCCTCCGGGAAATATTTTTCAAAATTCAAAATATTATAAATGTTGGCCCCGCGGAACTTATAAATAGACTGGTCGTCGTCCCCGACCACGCACAGATTCTTGTATTTCCCCGCCAGAAGCCGAATCAGCTCAAACTGCGCCGTGTTCGTGTCCTGATACTCGTCCACCATGATGTAGCGGAAACGCTCCTGATAGGAAGCAAGCACCTCGGCGTCCGTCTGAAGCAGTTCCACCGTTTTCATAATCAAATCGTCAAAATCCAGCGCATTATTTTTTCTCAGCGCCTCCTGATACTCCTGATAAACCTCTGCCTGCTTCCTTTTTGCAAAATCAGCGGAAACCAGCGCGCGCTTCATAAACTCCGCCGGTGAAATCAGTTCATCCTTCGCCGAGGAAATCGCCGCCAGAAAGCTGCGCTCCTTATAAATTTTCGTGTCGATATTCAGGCGCTTGCAAATATCCTTCATCAGCGTTTTCGAATCGTCCGCGTCGTAAATCGTAAAATTTGTACCAAAATTAATACGGTCGATATAGCGCCTTAAAATCCGCACACAGCTCGAATGAAAGGTCGACACCCAGATACTCTCGGAGCCATGGCCGACCAGCCGGTCAATCCGCTCCCGCATCTCTCCCGCCGCCTTATTCGTAAAGGTAATCGCCATGATGTGGTAGGGATTCACGCCTGCTTCTTCTATCAGATAGGCGGTTCTGTGGGTCAGCACACGCGTCTTTCCGGAACCCGCGCCCGCCAGAATGAGCACCGGCCCCTCCGTCGTCGTCACACCAAGCCGCTGCTGTTCATTCAGGGTATCATAAATACTCATAAAATTTTTCCTTTTCCTAATCGTAATATGTGGGAGTAGCCGTGCACGCTTAATTTCATTTCGTTCTCTCCCGCGCACAATTCCTCACTTTTTAACAAGTATATAGATTATATCAAGCCGCTATCCCTAAGTACATGAAATCACCGCTTTTTTATAACAATTAAAACCCTACACATTATAACCCACTAGGCTGAAATTTCAAACAGTAGTATGTACCATTTCCATAAAAAACGCGGCTGATCGTCCACGCATTATTATATATGACTGCATTGCTTGGCAAAGTCTAGTCAATAAGACTCCTTGCATAATTCGTAAGCATCTTTTTACGTTCATTAATAAATTCATCATATGAAAGAGTAAACGTATTTTCCGGACAGATCGCTGCATCTAAAATCTCAGAAATACTTTCTGGATTTAAATATTTTACATATTCTGCAGGTGACTTGTCTTTTATTTTTTGATTATCCGCATTATTTAAAAAACAAAAATTCGCCAGTTGATATATCTCTCTTTTTTCTCTCCCCATCCTTTGCAAATATTTATCTGGGAATATATGGTGAAACTCTTTAGAACTTGAAAGTTTCAAAGTGGCAGCCAAATCAACCTTTGCACCTGATATAAAAGATCTGGGAGACCTTGATGCCAAAAGCGCTATAAAAGTTTTAGTATTGACTGAATTAATATAAAACTGATTATCTGTAAAAAATGACTCCGAAATATCACACTTAAATGTACTAATATCTATATCTTCATTTTCACGCAATTTTTTCATAGCATTTATATCAGTTTGATGTGCATTGTTAACGCCGCTCGAATATCTACGCGAAAAACAACTCTTCCAAAACCATTTTATAAGTTGCTTTCTCTGCTTATCACTATACAATTGTCCCCCTACTTTATCTGTACCAAAAAATTTTACCAAGGATACCATCATAGATGGATACGGAATATAAGACAATGAATACAGATGTAGCTCTTTTTGCAAAAAATCAATTGTAGACTTTAATCCATTTTTAATTTTAGCAAAATTATCCCTTATTTCCTCCCCTGATAATTCCATCATTGCACTTGGAGAAGTATTGCCTAAAATATATCCCGTAAAACATTTCATTAACAGATCCTGATCCTCTGCTAAACCATCAAATCCACATCCTGAAAGCTCGCCAGATAACTCATCAAGTTTTTCTTGTAAATCAAAATCAGTACTCCAACTCCAAGCCGTTAATAACTGAAAAGATTCCAACGGAACACCGGCTCTGTTAATTCTCTCAAAAACGATTGCAACAATGCTTTTATCATCAGTCTCCATACGTTGCACTGGAATGGTGATTTCTTTAAAAATTTCTTGCAATTTGTCTATCTCAGCTTTCTCTTCATCCCCAAGAATCTCCGTTGCTCTACGGTACTCTACCGAGTCAAAAAGTGTTTTTATAGGAAAGTGTTTCTTTAAATCGACTTCTTCTTTAACCAAGGGCATAAATTGTAATTCCTGAGAATTTTTGCTGTTTCCGATCAGATAATATATATCCTTCCAATTCGAATCATCTTTAGGTGTCAATTCCGTCTGGAATACGGAGAAAATAGATGTTAAACGCTGCTGTCCATCCAAGACATAGTCAACAGGATAATCTTTTGTTGGCTCAGGAAGAGAAAAATGTCCTAAATTTCGTTCATTAAGCAATCTTTCTTTGGTGCGCCAGAGCAAAACCGCTCCTATTGGATAACCTTTAAAAAGACTGTCCATAAAAAAAGCCACATCATCCTCTTCCCATACAAATCCTCGTTGAAAAGACGGAATCCTTATTTCACCACTTGTAATCTTGTCAATAATCCTTCGTATAGAAAGTCCTTCCATCTCTGTACTCTCCCTAACACCATTTTCTAAAATAACAACAATACTGGCACCACTTAAATTTTCCAATCAAGTGCGGCAAACGTTAATCAATTTTGTTTAGTGCTCATTCCTCAAGTATGTAATTCCTTTGATTATTTAATGTTTCGTAACCACGGATATTGGTTATATATTTCAGTACAAATTATAAGCGATTTTTCTTAGGAAATCAAACATTTTCATCTATATCTTCAATCATTCGATTCTCAGCACTTTCTACCTTATCAAATCGCCATTAGCTTCTTCCTAATTGATAGACACAACTAATTCTTCTGCCGAAGTAAAATCTGTGCTATTAGGTATTTCTCCATTATTACTTTTTCGCTTCTCCATTACGCCACCATTTTTTCAAACAATACCATATTAAGAATGTCCACCCCTGAAACGTATGAGAAATTTAACAACTGTTGGTTGAGAAAAAACAAATCTACGCAGAATATGGTCAGATCAAGAAAGAGATGCAGGAATATCTGATTTCCAAGCAGACAATTGGGACAATCCTAGATATTGACAAGAAGAAAAAACAGGAAAAAGAGCAAAAACCACTACGTTAATCAAAATTGCCACGATCTATGCACCGAAATGGATGTAGACCGTGGCTATTTTTTTAATAGAGTGATTCTACAAAATCAGTAAGGGAAACACCGGTAGATGTAACATTTCCTGTTTCGTGATCCCAAAATACAACTACATTTTCCTTCAATGAATAGCAAATATAATTACCAAATGGATCAATCCCGAATGGCATTAAATTGTTGTCATCAATTGCTGACAAAGCAGTAAACACAGAATCGGTATCGCTTTCATTGCGATTAAAGGAAAGGATAGAGCCCAATACCCTTTCGTTATTACCAACCATAAAATTATATTTTGATGGAGTAGCCGCATTTGTTTTCAGTATAAAGTCCCTTAATTCTGTCGGGAACGATATGCTACGCTCGTTCCCAATTTCTTCAAATACGCCTGAATCCGATACCTCTATCTTATATTTCCATGTAATTGCCATTTTGACCTCCTATCTGCAATCGGAACCCCCACCCCAAATACTACGACCGCCCGTATGGCGACAAAGATTATGTTCAGTGGCATTCACAAACTGCATTTTCCCCGGAATTTCATTATGATGCCATGTTAATCCTGAAATACGTGGTTCACCATTTTGGATTTGCTCAAGTTGACGAGATGTAAATTGCTTTGCCAATTCCGGATTTTTCTCAATTTGTTTTGCCAACCGCTGCGTACAAAATTTGAATTGCTCAGTATCAGAAGCATTTCGCAAGTCCTTTGGCAATATTATGTCAAACTGACTGTCAAATTTCGGAAAAACGCCTTCTACCTTTTCACCGTTGAGCATGAAAGTGTGTTTCTTGTATTCTACATTTATATTTTGATATGTCTGACCTGCAAGCCCTTCATTGATTGTAGGAATATGTCTTGGGGGCTTGACTTCATTTTCCATATTTTCAAACGCCTTCGTGGTTTTTCTAACATCACTCACTGCTTCGGAAAGCTCCTGTACTTCTTTCATTCCGAATGGATTCATTACATCACCTCTCCCTTGAGGAACTCGTTCCAAGTATCGAGGTATTCAGCTGGTTTATTATATCTCTCAATTTGTTCACGCAGAATACACTCAATTGCTTTGTTCTGACTCGAAGAATCAAGACCACCGAGAAGCGAATCCTGTGCATAGACAAATACATTTTTCCATTCTTCGATAGAATCAACATTTTCTGCTTCCTTTTCGGTAAAGGAGTCGCAAACCAAGCCATATATAATAGGGCTGATGTCGCTAAGAGAACAAGTACCGTTAATCCGTAACGCTTTTAACGCTTTTATTTTGATATTTGTCGGAATATCCATTCCAACCATCATTTCTGTCAATTCGCCTATGGTCATATCGAGTTTTTCACCGGCACTCTTATTTAACAGACTCTGGATAAGCTTTTTTTTCTGTTCACCGGAGAAAGAGAAAGATATATTTGATGCTTTCTTATAGGGGAGTTCTTCTCCTTTGAACTTTTCTATTTTGCAGAGGACAGGTTCAAGCCAATCATTCTGATATACAACCGCAACACCTTTGGGAAGTTTTGCAATTTCGTCAAGCTGATTGTCTTTTAGACCAGCTGATTTTCCAGCAAGACGTCGATCCTGCTCATCAGGCAAACGCATGATGATTTTTGTGTTTGTATTTCTAATTGCAGAAATATCCACAGCGCTTGGAGATTGGTCTGCAATAATAAATCCTTCTCCGTAGGTTCTCATTTCTGCAATAGCATTGGAAATCATTTCCACGGACTTTCCAGCAACATTGGAACCTTCCGGATTTTGCTCAGTGGATGTCCTTTTCAGAATGTTGTGTGCCTCTTCCAGAACAGTAATGTGACGCAAAGGAGCATTCATTTCTTCGGATGAGGACATTCGATGCTCACTCAATCTCATAATGAGTATACCCATAATAAGAGATTTCGTTTCAGTAGAGCCTACACGACTTATATCAACTATGACCTTTTTGTCAAATAGTTTGTTGTTGTCGATTTCATTTGCTGCAAAAATCTGTCCATCGAGACCATTGGTAAGGGATTTAATTCTTGTAACCAAAGAACCTGTGTAGTTACTCTTTACTTCTTCAGAATAAGCGGATCTTTGAATAACAGTAACCAGCTCATTCAGTAAATCAGCAAAAGTAGGGAACAAACCATCACTATACTGGTTTTGGGATTCAGCTAAATCCCAACCGCAGGACTCATAAGCCTGCAGGACAGCATCTTTAAGAACGGCAGGCATTGCAGCGTACATAGGCCAGCACACATTAAATATTTCGATTAGTCGATCAATATGTTCCAAAATGTGAATCCCTTTAGGAAACTTAAACGGATTGATCCTAAGAAGGTCGGTAAATTGCGGATTCGTTCCGTATACTTGAACATCCGGATGTAATCCAAACACATTTTTATACTCACCTTTTGCCGGTTCAATAACTAAGTAATTTACGCCGAAGTTATCGAGTTGGCGTATCATTTCGTAAACAGTGTTACTTTTGCCTGAGCCAGTAGAGCCTGTGACAAACGTATGCATAGCCAAACTATTCACATTTAATGAAACTTTATTGTTTCCGGTGCTGCCCATATTAAAGATTTTACCGAGGTTAATTCCTGTTGAGCACTTTGCACCGTCATAGGTAACAATTTCTTTACCAAAATCTGCGTGTTCAATTACTGGCAAACCGCATACGGATCGTCTCGGCAGTCCCATGTGAATCGCAAGCTCGTTACCGCTAACAAGAGAACATGGAGTAACCTCAATGTTTCCAGCTGGTCCATTGTATCTGAAAACAGGATGAATAAAGTTCTTAACATATTGCCCAATTATCTCTGTTTTATCCTTCTGGAATTGTCCCCAAGAATTAATCGCAGCAATCTCCACACCAGAATTTTCCCCACGCATAAGAGCTTTGTATGTGGATGCAGCAACTTCAGCAGCATATTGGTCATCGGAAAGAAAATACGCAGCGCATTCATACATTCCAAGGCTTTCAAATTCATCAATACGTTTTAATTGCTTGTTGATTCGTTCGAGGGTATCTTCAATAGATTTATCGTGGAGTGTAAGTGTCATACCCTCGGAAATTCCCTTGATATATCCTTCGGTCTTTGAAATTCCATAATTAACCGTATCTGTTGTCCCATCGCTCGAACCCACAACAGTTGAAAAACTCTTAGAGAGCGACTCATTGCTTGATGTCGAATCAGACACATTTTTTGTTATTGCAGAACCTAACATTCCAAGCCCACCAGAAATAACACCACCAACGCTTAAACTTACACCGCCAGTTACCGGTGCAAGTGCTGCACCAAGCAAAGAAGCGGCAGATGCTACACCTTTGATGGTTTTTCCTGCAACACTTTCCCTTGATTCCGAATAAGATTTGGAAGAACCATTTGTTTTTGATTCACTCCGAGTTTCAGAACGATTGTCAGTATGCATTTTTGCCTGACTAGTTCCCTTGTTCTCTGCGACAGAATAATTAAAAGAATTATTATTTGTGTAATTTATTTGTGTGGTTGCAAACGCCGATAACTGCGTATATATGGTTTCATAACCTTTACGGAGTTCCCGCAGCTGTGCCTGAGAGGTTCCGTTGGCAATGATGATTCCAGTATATTTCTCACCCTGCATAGATAAAACGAGTTTTTCCAACCCTTGTACGAAGGATTGGTTAGAGGAATGCTCATGAGCCTTGTTATTGGCAACACAGGAGACCGCAGAAATGCTCTTAGTTTTTATCCTGTCAAGGATTTGTTCCATGTCCTCGATTGTGTAATCGTCAAACGTCTTAATGCCGGGGAACTGACCTTTCATGGCGTTCTCTACTGTGTTTTTAAGAGAACTGATGGTTCTGTATTCATCCAGCGAACGAACACCCATGTAAAAATCTGTTTTAATGCCGTCACTATCTATGATAATGAATACAGTACTATCGGTGATGGACAGAGCATTGAAAACGCTGGCAAATTTGTAAGTTGCTAATTCGTCTTTTTCATATACCATCTCAGTGATTTTGAAAAAACGAACATTATCACGAATATTTGACTGTAACACATTCTTGCTCAATGGAACAATTTCCATATTTGAAAGTTCCGAAACGTAATTCTTCAAAATTACGTCATCAACAACCTTTAGCGCAGCCTGATAACCATCAATGATGCTTGTGTAGGAAGGAGCAGCAACAGCTGGAGTCTCTTGTTTTCTTTCAACTAATTCCCCCATTAAGCATCCCCCTTGTCACTGATAATTAAAGCAATACCGGCAGCTGCGATAACAACACCACCAATGGTCAAAGCTGTGTGCGAAGCACAAATACCAGCTACTGTTAAAGCAGTACCAGCTACCGTCACGCCCGTACCAACTTGTTTGCGTGTGATATAGCTCTGATTATGAGTATCGTTCATTTGACTGCGGATTTTGTTAGCCTTCTCTTTATACAAATAGCGAACCATACTCCTCAGAAGATCAATTCGCTCTTTTGAGAAACAGTTGACAACAATAACCATCTGCTGATTAAGGTATTCCTCGTTCCATGCATCTACATCAAAGTTCAATTTTTCTCCATCGTGTTCAGTGTAAATGTTCCCCAGCTTTTCAGTAGCATACCGTGCCATCTCATCAAACTGGGCCGCGGTGGGGTCTACTAAAAGGCTATCCTTCAGCATGATACGAACACGCATCATTTTCCCTGATTGTACCGCTTCCATAAATTCCTTAGTTATAGCCATGATAAACCTCCTATCTATTACTTTTATAATCCAAAACTGCTTTAAGAATTGCGCTTGCAGCTCGTTCCATTTCATCGACGTTGTTTGATTTCCACCCTCTTTGGATTTCAACTTGGGTCACTACTTTATGAATTTTCTTGGCTTCGCTTGCGAGAGTTCCCAAGGCATAATGCCGTGCGGACTCTTTGGTCTTCAAAGATGTCCCTTTGTCAACCGATGTTTTAGTTGACTGCGGTGAAGAAAATTTCTGGTGGGTTTGCTCGCTTCTTTTACGCCTAATTTTTGCTGCTTCGGATTCCAACACCTTGGCAACGACCTTTTTCAAATGGCTAACCCTCATTTCTGAAAAATTGGTAACCAGTTGTACCAATTCCTCATTCATTACAGCTTCATTCCACTTTGTTACATCGTTTTCAAGACTCTCCCCATCAAACGGAACAAATAAATTCGGAAGATTGGTTCTTACGTAAGACAACATTTCGTCAAGCTGGGTAAATGTTGGATCTACTACAAAGGAGTCTTTTATCATAATCCTTGCTCGAAGCAAATTCTTTTCTGATATTGTTGCTCTAAATTCTGGCGACACCATACGATTACCTCGTTAAATATCCAAGATAGACTTTGTCTTAACCTGAATTTCCTCAAGCCATTTCAGTTTGGCTTGTGATTCACGGATTCTGTGTTCGACATCCTTATTATCATTAGCACAATCCTCAAGTTCCTGAAGTTTCTGTTTCAATACGGTATCAAGCTCAGCAAACTTTTTAGAAAATTCCTGCTTGATTTTCATTGTTTGGTCTTTGGCGTATTCAATAGCATTGTTGCTGTTTTCATACAGCTGTTCCTGAATAGGAGCGAAAAAACGCTGTGCGAGTTTTGTGCCGTCCACGTATTCTTTGTCCTCGTAGACATCTTTCCAGTGACCTTTTTCCTGGAACCACGTCCACGGCTTATACCACTTCTTATTCGTATTTTCAACCCAAACTTCATCAACTTTCACTCGTTCCGTTTCGGTCAGATTATTGATGAGCGACGATACATCTGTGGAAATATCCCCAGCCATCAATTCAAAAGGATCAATAGTTACATTACCGACATTCACGTCTTGTGCAAGTTCAGAGATTTTCTTCCTATATTCTTCAAGCAAATCACTTGCACTTTTATGAACATGATTTGTAATCAACTCTTCGAGTTTAACCTGAACCTCAGCTTGGAGATTATCAGCGAATCGAGCAAACTGTCTGCAAAGTTCTTCTGCTTCTCGTTTGCTGATTTTCGTGTCACTGGAGGAAAGTTGAGCAGTGATTTTCTTTTGAGCTACCATAATGACATCGTTTGCCATCTTTCTTATTTCGCTATCATAATTGATTTGCTCAATTCTTCCCTTGAAGCGCTTTGCATCTTCTCCGCTGGCAAGTTTTTTCTTTATTACTTCAATGTTCGCAAGAATTTCCTTCTGCTTGTCCTGATTCTCTGTGATTTCCTGTTTAGTAGTCTCAAATGATTTTGCACTTTCAAGGCGCTTGGAGAAAGTGTCAACAATATTCTTTATTTTAGCAGTCTTGGCGTATTTCTGAACATACATTTTGATTGCCATTTCAATCGGAACAATACCACAATGAATCAGCGCTTCTTCGCAGATATCGCCGTTGCTTCTCGCCTTTGCAAGACGATTCTCAATCTCACCGCGGACAGATGGAGTGAGCGGAGCAAGAGTTTCAAAGTACATTTCCGGATTACGGTTGAACTTTCTTACCTTACCTTTCGCTTCATATACTTCATCATCATCATCATCATCACTTTCTGCGAGAATAGTTCTGATGTTGAGAGCAGTAAGAGCGGAAGCAGGATAAATGTTTGCATTTTCAATTCCATTGTCACGCAGATAGTCCCTAACCTTTGTTAGGGCAGCTTCAATGCTGTCCTCGCCTTTTTTAAAATCATCCAGCTTATTTACAACAAAAATAAAACGATCACGAGACTGTTTACCACCAACTTTCATGCTGTCAGCAACATGACTCAGCAAGTTGCAATCATCGTTCACAGCGAGCTGTGTTGCATTTAAGATATACAATACGACTGTCTTTGAAGATTCAGACAGCATACGATAAGTTGCTGCTTTATGCTCTGGATCTCTCGAATTGTTTGGTCCGGGTGTGTCCACAAGAACCAGTGAAACATCTTCGGAGGCAACAAATGGAATATTTCCTTCTACCCTGATTTTTGAAACCTCAGGATTACTGTTCAAAGAATCCATAATTTCAAAGGAAAGCTCAGGATGTGTCTGAATCAGGTGTCCATTGGCATCATACACTTTTGCCATGAAATGATCGGCATCGTTATCCTTTATTTCTGTAATCGTCGCAGTGCAGGCTTCCTGTTTTGCAGGCATGAGTTTTTGTCTAAGCAATGCATTGATCAAAGTAGATTTACCTGCACTCATGGTAGCAACAACGTTAACCTCAAAATCGCTACTTTTCGCCATATTGAATGCTTTAATTACATCCGGCTGTTTAAGTTCATCAAACGGTCCGGCTTGAATTTCATCGAAGATTTCGTTGATAGCGACCTCTTTGTCTGAAACTTCCTTGGCGGGGATGTGCTCCAGTTCAATGTTTATACCGTTCTTCTTGGCTTCACGAGCCATGCTTTCAACATCCTCATAGTCGAGAATTGTACCATGAAATGTGATTTTGAAATCACGACTGCCACATTCCTCGAAAAGGATTTCCGGTAACTCTTCAATCCATTCCTGAAGGCGGCAGTCATTAAACCTCAGGCGACTATTTTGTTTGGGTACAGCTCCATCAATCGTAATTGATGTTTCCAAACGATACGGATTATACTTGATAAAAATCTCTCTCATATTCTTTACCTCATGTTATAAATCATGTTTTCCAAATGTAACAAACCAGAATGTAACAAAAGCTGGTGACTTTCATCATCACTATCAATTCGAATATCAGTTTTTACTGTATCCGGATAGTACGCATCAAGCTGGTATTCCGGCTTCTTCAATTTCCTCAACATTCGATCATATTCATCTTGTTCATCTTCATTAAGAGATTCTGCAAATATGTTCATCTTTGCGAGGTAAGCTGCATACGATGATACAGGAACAACGTTAGGGGCTTCAAATCCTATATCAGTTAAATCTGAAACAACAGCATTTAGTGTCTCTTCTATGGAATCCTCTTTTTTTCTAAAACGGTCCAACTTGTTTACCACAAAAAGGATATTTCCATGATAGTGTTCTAATATAAACAGCAAGTGTTTTCTGTCATCCTCTGTGCCGATATTCTCTCCATTTAGCAAATAAATGAGCAAGTCTGAGTCGGTATTACAAATTGTTTTTTCGGCAAGTAATCTGTGCTCAATATCTTGAGACGAATTTACTCCAGGTGTATCTATAAACCAGACTCTTTTTGATGTCCGGCCCACAGTTCTAAAGAAAGTACCTACTGTAATCTCAGAACTATGATTATCGGAGCTATCTTCCATCAGTGTGTTATAATCAGCGTCTAACACCAAGAGGTTGTCCAATTCATAACAGAATCCATCTTCATAGGGCTTATTAACAATGTTATGTATCTTAGCGGTACAAGCATCGTTTTGTGTTTTGTTCACTTTCTTTCCAATAAGAGCGTTCAAGAGGGTTGATTTTCCTGCACTCATATTTGCAGTGACAAGCACCTTAATTGGTTTGCTTTCAACGAAAGCACGGTTTTCTTTCCAGCAGGTTTTCAAATACTGTATCTGGTCAATTTCGTCGGTGGAGATTGATGAATCATACAGGGAATCAAAAACCTGACGAATTTTCTTTTGATACCGTTTATGATATATGGATGATAATTCTGCAAAAATCTGTTCACCTTTCTCTTTATCCCCGTATGCACAAATAAAAATGCAGTCTACAATTAGACAATAACGATAAGAGAAAAACTTGAAAGGGCGAAATTTTGTAGCCAATACAGATTTTATATCATGCTGCAAACTGAAGTTGCTGTACTCATAATTGTTCTCGCTTCCAAGGAGTTTCTTTATATAAAGGCGTAGGGTTTGCATAGCCCATGGGTCATCCGCAGAATATTTCTGAACAAAATACTCCAGCGCACTGATATATTTGAGTTTGTAGTTTTCTTTTTCGCTCAAAAGAGGATGACCTTTGAGCATTTGGGATGTCTCTAACATAATTGGATTCAAAATCGTGTCACCTCCTGATAATCACAATCACTGTTACTTATTCTGTATCAACATACATCTTGAATATTAATAATTTTTGCCATTATTCATTCCTCCTATTAATCTAAAATAGTTTCTCGGAGTTCCCTTCTTTTTACTACAAACGACAAATTCATCGAAAATGAAACATTTTTCGATGAAAGGCGATTTCATTTGTTACCTGTTAATCATGGCACTGTACTACATCTTTATTATAATTGATTGCCTATACAACCGCAATATCACACCGCCAATCTCTCAAAAAAGGAAAGGCGGGCACTCCTGCCCGCCTGTGCCTTCTGCCGCCTATCCAAAGCATGCGTTATAGAGTCTCGCTACCTCATGTCCCTTCTCCCTGAGAAACTTCCTGTACTTTTCAGCGTGGTCCGGGCACCCAAGCTCATAAATTACTTCTATCAGTTTAGCGTCTTCCCCCATACCCGCTGTATCTTTCATCCGTTCAACAAAATCATCCCAGTCCTCCTCGTCATAGCCCGCTTCTGTAAAAGAAAGCTGTAACTCAATCTCATAATTATTCCACCATCTATGTAAATCCAATATACTTTTTAGCGTATCTTTCTGTCCGGTTTTAAATCGCATCCCTGCATCTCTTGCTTTGGTTGTGCCGAACTTAACATCCTCAAACCGAATCCCGCGCTCTTCCTCTAAATTCATTTTCTCCTTCACCCGGAGCAACACCAGCGGCTCACCGATTCCGATATATGTAACGTCTCTGGCGCTGATCGGCACCTCGAATTGTTCCCCGCAGAGGTAGATCCGGCTCTGCCCCTCATCCAGCAGATCGTATACATCGTCCTGCGTGAATGCGATCTCATCAATGACATTCATATATTTTTTGCATTCCGTCTCATCCATAGCATTTTGCAGTTTTTTCAGCTTTTCGGCAGCCTTTTTTTCCTTTTCTCTTTTGATCTCAATGATTTCCGGGTTGTCCACGCCAAAAATCGCATACAATCTGCCGTCATTATCGTCATATGCGTCAAGCGTTTCGATTTCATCGGCAATATCGTCGTAATAACGATCCCTTAACCATGTCAGCAGTTGCCCCGTTTCCAGGTATTCACACACGCTTTTAATGGAAAAATTATCCCGTAATTCCTCCAGGGTGCGCACCTCCACTCCGTTTTCCATCCGCAAAGGCAATCTCGTTCTCTTTCTCTCCGTATACTTTGCTGCTTCTGACATAATCCTATCCTCCGTTTTTTATTATTTTAATCCTCCGTGCCCCGATTTTTTATAACTTGCGTTTATTTTGACTATCTCATGTCTACATTATATCTCGTATACATCATTTATGCAAGCATATTAAAAACAGTATAATTATAATTATTTTCCAAGGCAGGTGGCATATGTTACGCTTACGAATCCTCGATATTTTAGAAGAACAAAACCACACAAAATACTGGCTGTATAAACAAATGGATCTGAGCTATCAAAACTTTAACCGGATGGTTTCCGGTGAGACGTCTTCCATCCGTTTTGAAAATTTGGATAAGCTCCGCCAAATCCTGCAATGCTCCGTCGGGGATCTGTTCGAGGTTACAGACGACGACCCAGAACAATAGTATGTGTTTGCATGCTATTTCTTTACGACCTCCACCAGCTCACCCTGGCTCCGCAGCCACATGTCAATCCCCGTCCCAAAGGTTTCCGCGCTGATGAGATATTTTCCGTCTTCCTCCGCCAGCACCTTTGCTGTCGGCAGACGGTCCAAAACCGCCTCAAGGCTTTGCCCTTTATACCAGAACGTCGTTTTCTGAAGCCTCCCGCCAAACATAAACTGTATCCGTTTTCGATATTCCCCTTCTTCAAACCGGTTCTTATACGGAATTTTGAATTGCCGATCCAATATCTTCAGCTCCTGTATGCGGTCAATGCGATAGATGGTAGGAAAAATATCATTGGCAACATGAAATTCCTTTTCCTTATCTATATTGTCAATATAGGCGGCAAGATAAAAGTAAAACTCAGAGAACATAATCGCCTGCGGCTGTACGATTCGCCTGACCGGCTCTGTGCCTTTTATTTTCCGGTAGACAATCTCTATATACCGCGACTCATGAATCGCCTGACCGATTTCCCACATTTTATCAATGAAAATTTTTCCGTGGTGCAGCGGGATATAATGAAATTTTTCATTACTGATCAACTCATTCACCAGTTTTCGATTTTCCATCGGAACACAGCATGCCACAAGCCGCTCCAGCAGACTCATCATTTCTTCTTTTGTAAAGGCCCGGCTGTCAAGCACAATCTTTGTAATTGCCAGAATCTCCGCATTGGAAAGCGCCGTTTGTTTGGTCTGCTTCAAACGGTAGCCATGATATTTTCTTTCATAGATAATTTCACGTTCCGCCCCGTCTTCCGCTTTGCATTCGCACAAATGCGCGCGGATATCCTCAATGTCCCTCTGGATACTCTTTTGATTTACACCGAACTTTTGGGCAGCCTGCGCTTTGTCAATGACCTCGCCGCACATCAGTTTGTCATACAGATATAAGATTCTCCCGGTTTTGTCCTTCTGCATCATATCAATCAATTCCTTTCGCTTAAATTTATTCTACCAATGAAGTTGGACATATCCTGTCTATCTGACAATATTTTACTAAATTTATTCATTTATCTCTACCGAAAGGCATTTTCCTGTTTTTACATCTTGTCATCTAGTATCAAAAACTATATAATGTGATAAGAGGTGACACAAATGGATACGAATACGAAGAAGTTTCTGAGCAGCATCCTTGAGGATCTGCGGAAAATTGATTATGTGAAACCGGAAGACATTCCGAATATTGATTTATATATGGATCAGATTACGACTTTCATGGATTCACAGCTCGCCGCTTCCAAGCGGTATGCGGACGATAAAATTCTGACCAAAACCATGATTAACAACTACGCAAAGAATAATCTGCTCCCGCCGCCGGCCAAGAAAAAATATACAAAGGAGCATGTGCTGACGCTGATATTTATCTACTACTTCAAAAATATCTTAAGCATCAGCGACATACAAAGCATCTTAAACCCGATTACGGAGCGGTATTTCGGGAAAGACGCCGACTACCGGCTGGAGGATATTTACCGGGAGGTTTTCGGACTGGAGCACCAGGAAACGCAGAACATCATCAAGGACCTTGCCAAAAAGTTCAACACCGCGATGCAGACATTTCCGGACGCCGAGGGGGAGGATGCCGAGCTTTTACGTACCTTCAGCTTTATCTGTATGTTAAGCTTTGACGTCTATATCAAAAAGACCCTCATAGAAAAAATCATCGACCAGGCGGCTCCGCCGGCGTCGGACGCAAAAAAATAACAGTTTCACGGCACAAAAAGGGACGGCCGTTCCACTTTCCACTGGAAAAAGGAACGCCGTCCCCGGTTATTTTCTATCTCTATTCTTTATCCGAATCCTTCGCCTGCATTCTGGAAAACACCATATCATAGCCGTCGTTTCCGTAATTTAACGAGCGGTTCACACGGCTGATGGTCGCGGTCGACGCACCGGTCTTTTCGGCAATGTCCAGATATGTTTTCTGGTCCCGGAGCATCTTTGCCACTTCGAATCTCTGCGATAAAGAAAGCAACTCATTTACAGTGCAGACATCTTCAAAAAACGTATAGCATTCTTCCCGGTTCTCAAGACTCAAAATAGCGTCAAAAAGATGATCCACTGCTTCTGTCCTAAGCTTCTTACTCATACACCTTTCTCCTTTTTTTATTTATAACCTGTCCTAAATTTTAGCATATTAAAGTTTTAAAGTAAATACCATTTTTTCACTCCGATTGTGCGCGGGACACGGACAGTCCCTTCCCGGCGAAATATCTCCCGTCCGTTGTCAGACTTGCAATCCCTTTCGGCCATTGCTATAATATTAGCATTACAAACGAACCGGAATGGAGTATGAGGAATATTTATGAAAAAAATCGGACAGTTTTTCTTTACCTTTTTACCGTTTTTACTTGTGATGGGGATTCAGTTTCTCGCCACCTTTTTTGCCATGGGCGTTTCCATGCTGTGGGAATTTCTCATCAAAGGAGCTTCCATGAATGCCTTTGCGGATTTATCCGAGCTTTGGGTATCCCTTGATTTTAACACCGGCATTATGATTATTTATTCCCTGCTGTCTATTTCCGTATTTGGCATCTGGTATTATGCGAAATACGGCGGAAATTATCTGCCGAAGCCCGCCTTTGTTTTTCATCCGCTGTCTGTGATCGGCATCCTTATGCTGGTTGCCGGGATGCAGTACCTGATCAGTTATCTGATTTCCTTTATCGCCTCCATTTTCCCCCAGTGGCTACAGGCCTACGATGAACTTCTGGAAAGCGCCGGACTCGACAATACCATTTCCGTCGGGATGTTCGTCTACTCCGTGCTGCTTGCCCCCATTGGGGAGGAGCTTGTATTCCGCGGAGTGACCATGCACCAGGCAAAAAGATATGCGCCTTTTTGGGTGGCAAATATTTTGCAGGCGGTTTTATTCGGCGTATTCCATATGAATATCATTCAGGGCATATACGCCTTTTTCCTCGGGCTTGTGCTCGGATATGTATGTGAAAAGGGCGGAAGTATTTATTCCGCAATCCTGTTTCACCTGCTGTTCAATTTCTGGGGAACGGTGCTCAGCGCCTTCATATCCATAGAAAACACGCTGTTTTCCTTTATCTTCTGGTTTATATTCGGCCTTGTCATGACCGTCGGCGGTCTTGCCGTGTTCTCGCGCGGGGCCCAAAAGAGAGACGCTTATTTCCGCTGCAGATAACCGCGTAAAAACGAAATCAGCGTCTCCATCTCCTCTTGCGTACCGATGCTGATGCGCAGATAATTGGAAATCCGCTCCTGCGAAAAATACCGCACAAAAATGCCTTCCTTTTTCAGTGCCTCAAACAGCTCCTTCGCCGGCGCCCACGCGTGCGTGGCAAAGATAAAATTGCTCATCGAATCACCGAAGGAGAACCCGAGCTTTGTGAGCTCCCGCTTCGTCCATTCCCGCACGGCAATCACCTTCTGCGTCGTTTCCTTAAAATACGCCGCGTCCTTTATGGCCTCCACGCCGAGCGCAAGGGCGGTCCGGTTCATGGTATAGGAATTAAAGGAATACTTCACATCGCTGATGTAGCGAATAAGCCTTTCATTTCCCATCGCGTAGCCGATGCGCATTCCGGCCATCGACCTGGATTTTGAAAAAGTCTGTACCACGAGAAGGTTGTCGTATTTCTCAATCAACGGCAGGGCGCTCACCCCGCCGAAATCAATGTACGCCTCGTCCACCACGACTATGACATCCCTGTTATGCTCCACGATATCCTCTATCTCGGAAAGCTCCATCAGAATTCCCGTCGGGGCGTTCGGATTGGGGAAAATGACCCCGCCGTTTTCGCCGTAATAATCCTCCTTCCGAAGCATAAACTGCCCGTCGAGCGGCTTTTCCTCATACGGAATCCGAAGCATATCCGCCCACACGGGATAAAACGAGTATGTAATATCCGGAAACAAAATCGGAAGCCCGGAATTAAAAAAAGTGAGAAATATCATAGCCAAAACATCATCCGAGCCGACTCCGACAAATACCTGTTCCGGCTTTAGTCCATAATACTCCGCGATGGCATCCGTCAATGACTTACAGGTTGGTTCCGGATAAAGCCGCAGCGTCCCCGCGTCAAATTCGCGCAGAGCACGCTGCACGCCCGGAGCAGGCGGGTATGGATTCTCGTTGGTATTTAATTTTATGATGTGCCCGCCCCCCGGCTGCTCTCCCGGAACATAGGGCACTACCTTTCTTACATAATCTTCCCAGTTACTCATCATTCTCCTCGTCTTCCTGCGCCCCCGCGCATACTTTTCTCCGATACTCCGCCCCGGCACGCTGTCATCTCCCGCAGATTTTCAAAGTGCGACACCCTAACGCAGTCCGTAGCTTTCGGCAAGCTTTTCGAACGCGGGCAGAGCGTTTTTCACCGTGGCGTGGGACACACAATAAGCGAGCCGCACGAAGCCGGCACAGCCGAAAGAGCTCCCCGGAACCATCAGAATATGAAGCTTCTTTCCCTCGTTGACAAACGCCGTCTCATCTTCGACCGGGGATTTTACCCACAGATAAAAAGCTCCCTCCGGTTTCACGCAGGTAAATCCAAGCTCCGTTAACCCCTCGTAGAGCAGTCTTCGGTTCTCGTCATAAAACGCAACGTCAGTCTTTTCGTCCAGGCAGCGTGCCACCGCCTTCTGCATCAGGGACGGCGCGTTGACAAAGCCGAGCGTCCGGTTCGAAATCTCAATCCCACGCAACAGATTTTCGGAATCCTCCGCCTCGTCGGGCACAGCCACATAGCCGATGCGCTCGCCCGGCAGGGATAAGGACTTGCTGAAGGAATATCCCACAATCGTATCTTCATAGTACTTTGTCAGAAAGTCTTCGGTGTTTCCGTCATATACCAGTTCACGGTACGGCTCGTCGGAAATCAGATAAATGGCGTGTCCGTACTCCGCTTCCTTTTTCTTAAGGATTGCCGCAATACGCTTCATCGTATCGGGCTTATAAATCACGCCCGTCGGATTGTTCGGCGTATTGACAATGAGTGCCTTCGTTTTTTCCGTGAGCTTCGCCTCAAAGTCCTCCAAATCGGGCTGAAAGGTTTCCAAATCCGGCCGCACCGCCACGACCTTTGCGTCAAAATTCGCCGCATACTGCCGGTATTCCCCGAAAAACGGGGCAAATACAATGACCTCGTCCCCCGGATTGAGAATCGTCTTGAAAACGATGTTCAATCCGCCCGCGGCTCCCACGGTCATTACAATGTTGCGCGCGGCAAACGACGTGCCGAACCGCCGGTTTAAATTCTGCGCGATTGCCTCGCGGACATCGGCATATCCGGCATTCTCCATATAGCCGTGAAGACGAAGAGAGCCCTCCGCCCCCGCGGCGTCCGCCTCGTCCAAAAGCGCGCGGATACTCTGGTTTAGCGCCGCCGGGGCAGGCGTTGCAGGATTGCCCAGGGAAAAATCATATACGTTTTCCGCTCCGTATTTTTTCGCCATTTCCATCCCCTCCACGAACATTGCGCGGATGGCGGAATTCCCCTCTAAAGCCTTTTGTATCTTTTTTGAAACCATAGCTGTTACCTCTTTTTCTAATCTTTTTCTACTTTATCACATTACCATAAGAAATACAACGGCCCATCTATGCTTCTTTTCTGTAAAGTGTTTTTCCTTCCTTTATCGTCTCGCACACCCGGATATCAGCCAGCTTCACGTGGTCGGCCTTTAACGGATTTTCCTCGAGGATGACCATATCGGCAAGCTTTCCGGGCTCCAATGTTCCCTTTTCGTGCTCCTCATGGTAGGCGTAGGCCGCGTTGACGGTAATCCCTATTAACGCGTCAAATACGTCTACGGCCTGTTCTTCCCCGATTTTTATTCCCTTCCGGGTGACGCGGTTGACCGCGCACCAGACGGTTTTCATCATATCAGGGGCAAGCACCGGGCAATCCTGATGGAAATTATAACGAAGCCCGCAGTCCAGCGCCGACTTTACCGGGCTGATGCGCGCCCAGCGCTCCGCTCCCAGATTTTTCAGATGAACGTCTCCCCAGTAATACGTGTGCGCCACAAATATGGACGGCAGCATTCCGATGTCCGCCATCTCCTTAAGCTGGTCATCCCGGACCGTCTGGCAGTGAATCATAACAGGCCGCAAATCCTTTCCGCCGCCTGCCTCCTTAAGCGCCCTCCTATAGCACCGGATATACTGGTCGGACGCCGCGTCCCCGTTACAGTGGGCCAAAAGCTGGCAGCCTTGCTTGATTGCGCTTTTTGCCGCCTCCGTCACAAAGGAATCCTCCTCGGTCGGATACCCGCAGTAGCTTTCCTCCCCCTCGTAGGGCCGGGTCAGCCACGCTGATTTCCCCTGCGGAGAACCGTCCAGAAAAATCTTGGTCCCGGCCACCTTAAGGCGGTTTTGATAGCGCCTGAAATATCGGCCATACTCCCGGAAGAGTTGCTGCGCACCTTCCCGAAACAGCGGATATGCCACGACATCCACCCGGAAACACCCCTCATCCGCCGCAGCGGACAATTCCTTTAACGTCTCAGCCGAGGTTCCGCCGTCCTGTACGGTCGTAATCCCGTATTTCAGGTAAATCTCCTGAACCTCGTGAAGCTGTTTCACGGGGTCTTGTCCAATCCGTTTAAAAACCCACAGAAGCACCGGGGCAAAGGCTGCCGGTTCCTCCAGATAGCCGTTTAACGTCCCGTCCCCGTATCTGCCGTAATGTCCGCCCCTGGGATCAGGGGCGCGCTCCGTAAGTCCCGCCTGACGCAGCATTGCCGTGTTGACAACACACATGTGTCCTGACGAATGGTACAGACAAATGGGAACCGTTTCAGAGACCTCGTCCAAAAGCTCCCTCGTCGGGTGCGTCCCTTCCTTAAGGAAATTGTGGTCATAACCAACCGCCAGCAGCACATCACCCCCTGCCTGTTCCTTTAAACAATTTTTCAAAAACAAGGCAAGCTCCGCAAACGACGTGCAGCCTGAGGCATCCGGAAAGGAAGCAAACTTTGCATACAGGGATATATGGCTGTGTCCGTCAATAAAGGAGGGCAGCAGCGCCCTTCCGTGGAG
>CALWBG010000019.1 GCA_944375975.1 uncultured Roseburia sp. | reverse complement strand
AAGCTTTATTCTGACAATCGGAGAATTTTCTTCGGAAGAAGAAGCGGAAAACAGGCGCAGGGAACTGCAAAAGAAATATGGCGGAGCGGCAGAGCTCCAGGTATCCTTCGGCATGGCAAAAGAGATTCCGGAAAACTGAAAGTTGCCGCAGATCCTTATTTTCAAGGATTCTGCGGCATTCATTTTTTTATCTGGAGACGTCCCGATTTATCAGATTATGTGAAAATGGTATAAAAATTGGTGTAGTGTATAATTCCTCATTCCAGACGGAACCGGCGATTATGTCAAGAAATATTTGTGAATCAGCAAGGCTTTTGATATAATGCGAGCAAGAAGCCCTAAATTGTGACATTGTGGATGTGATATGAGAGGTTGTTTTTTGTAAATACAGCGTATTGATATGGCTAAAGCCGAGGGTTCAAAAGAGCATATCGAATGAAGGAGAATGGAAGAGCATTATGAGTGAACATAAAATTTTGCTGGTGGAAGATGACAAAGAAATCAGCGAAATGCTAAAAAACTATTTGTCAGTAGAAAATTATGAAGTGGTATGCGCCGAAGATGGTGAAGCGGCGTGCCTGGCTTTTGATAAGTCCTCTTTTTCGCTTGTTTTATTGGATTTGATGATACCTAAAATCAATGGTATGGAGGTCATGCAGCATATTCGGGCAAACAGTGTTGTTCCGATTATCATTGTATCAGCAAAAGACACAGAAGCGGACAAAGCGCTGGGGCTGGGCTTAGGCGCTGATGACTACATCACAAAGCCTTTTTCAGTGGTGGAGGTATTGGCGCGCATTAAGGCAAATATACGCAGAACGGAACAGTATAGCAATCCTGCTGCGTCTGCCCTCCCTGAAACATTGTCCATAGGAGATTTAACGCTCAATCTTACCGATTATACGGCGATAAAAGGCGGACTGAAGATTGAATTAACCGCAAAAGAATTTGAAATATTAAAGCTGCTTATGCAAAACCCCAAAAAGGTTTACACCAAAGAGCAGCTTTATTCTCTTGTATGGAACGACAATTACTTTGGAGATGAAAATGCAGTCAACGTGCATATCAGCCGGCTGCGGAACAAAATTGAGGATGACAGCCGTAACCCCCGTTATATTCTTACTGTCTGGGGAATCGGTTATAAGTTAGGGGAACTGTCATGAATAATGAAACAATCTTGTTTTTCCTGATGGTCAGCATTGCGGTTTTAGTGGCTATCATTATTTACCAGCAATTCGCTTTTCGCAGGGGAACACAATCTCAAATACGCAAGATCAGTAGAAAATTGCAGGAAATTATTAAAAATAATAGCGGTGAACAGCTCATGCTTTTTACCGAAAACAAAGACTTGATGGAGCTTTCCGCGCAGATTAACGCATTGCTGGAAAGCAATAGAAAGGCCAGAGCAGATTATCGCCATAGTGAAATAGCGTCCCGAAAGATGCTGTCTAATATTTCCCATGATATTAAAACGCCTATGACGGTTATTCTGGGCTATTTGGAAATTATGCGTCTGAATGGAACTGCTACGACCGAAATGCTCCGGAAAACTGAAAAAAAGGCACAGAGCGTTATGGAACTGATCAACCAGTTTTTTACATTGGCGAAGCTGGAAGCCGGTGACATGAATCTGGAGATGTCTAAAATTGATGTCTGTGAGCTATGCAGAGAGAGCATTTTAGACTTTTACGAAATACTAACCCAAAATGGATTCGAGGTGACTGTTTCCGTGCCGGATATTTCTGTTTATGTGTTCGGCAATAAAGATGGCATCCAGCGTATCCTGTTCAATCTGATATCCAATGTCATTCGTTATGGGGCAGATGGCAGGTATTTAGGGATTGATCTTCGGCTCGATGAAAAAGAAATATACATAGATGTAATTGACAAGGGAAAAGGTATAGATAAATTATTTGCTGACCGGATTTTTGATCGTTTGTTTACACTGGAGGATTCTCGCAATCGAAACATACAGGGAAACGGTTTGGGATTAACGATTGCAAAGAATCTTGCTTTACAGATGAACGGTGAACTTACGGTGAAGAGTATTCCCGATGTTCAGACAGTCTTTACATTGAAATTAAGAAGAATGGTATACTGACACAAAAACAGACGCGAAAGAAATTTGTAAGATTTATTCAACAGTTTTGAAGAACATACCCACTATAATCGTTTGTGAAAGGAGGCAAATGCTATGCCATATATTTTAAGAACACACCACCTTACAAAAACGATTGGTGGAAAAAATATTGTAGAAGATGTAAGCATTCATGTGAAAGAGGGAGAGATTTACGGTTTTCTGGGGCCTAACGGTGCGGGCAAAACAACCATTCTGAAAATGATTTGTAACCTTTGGAAACCCACAAATGGAGAAATTGAGGTGTTTGGTACCCCCCTTATGCCGGACTCCTACGAGGTTTTGAAACGTATGGGCAGTATTATTGAGTTCCCTGCGTTCTACGATAACATGACCGGTTATCAGAATTTGAAGCTCCATTGCGAGTATATGGGGTATTATAAGCATGGCTGCATTGAAAATGCTCTGGAAATGCTCGGATTGACGGAGGCGGCAGGCAAAAAGGTAAAATCTTATTCTCTGGGTATGAAAGAGCGGCTCGGCATTGCCCGCGCCATCCTTTGCAAACCGGAGCTGTTGATTTTGGACGAACCCACAAACGGTCTCGACCCGGCCGGCATGAAACAGATTCGTGATTTGCTGAAAACGCTTGCTGATGAGTATAATACGGCAGTAATTATTTCCAGCCATCTTCTTTCTGAAATCGAAAGCATTGCAGATACCATCGGAATTATCCATCACGGGAAGCTGCGGAAAGAAATCAGCATGAGCGAAATTAAGCAGATGAATCTTGCCTATATTGAAGCGAAGGTTTCCAATACAAAACAGGCCGCCTTTGTGCTGAACGAAAAAATGGAAACTTCAAATTTCAAGCTTGCAGACAATGGGGAAATTCGGATTTATGATTCCGGGGTTTCTATTCCCGAATTGGCAAAAGTATTCGCTCTAAACGATGTCGAGGTTTTGGCATTGGGGAAAAAGACGGAAACATTGGAAGATTATTTCTTAAAGATGACTGCGGAGGTGGAAAATAATGTTGAAGCTGATTAAATTGGAGTGGCAGAAACACTCTCTTTGGAAATACATTCGTAATGGTGCAATCACAACTATAGTGCTGCTTGGTATGCTGATGTTAATTGCCAGCGATCCCAGTACAGGAGAAATCGTGGCAACGACAGGAAACAGCGCCATACAGACACTTACGGATATGTTTATGAATATGGCTTATTTTGCATTTACAGGGACAATGCTCGCATCGTTTGTCGTGAGTGAATATGAAAATAAGCTGATTCATCTGATGTATTCGTATCCGATCAAGAGAAAGAAAATACTGTCAGCCAAAATAATTTCTGTATGTATATTCAATTTTATTGCGCTGTGGTTAAGCAAGCTGCTGGCCTACACCGTTTTGCCACTGACGGGCTTTCGCTCTGCGTCCACACTGCACATAAATAGTTTTTCTGCGTTGGGCAACAGTTTGCTGAATAC
Organism: uncultured Roseburia sp.; assembly: GCA_944375975.1. Taxonomy (GTDB): domain Bacteria; phylum Bacillota; class Clostridia; order Lachnospirales; family Lachnospiraceae; genus Roseburia. The sequence continues at coordinate 18,395 of CALWBG010000019.1, read as the reverse complement.
AGCGGTTACAGTTTGCGGCGGCTGCATTGTTCTTTTCATCGGAATGAAAAAGAAATCTTCAAAGGCCACCATAATTGCTTCCTTTGTACTCATGCTTGTTATTCTGCAAACTACCCAGGGAAATGTGCTGCCTTACACATCCATAGGCGGAATCGCTGGCTACGTCATCCAGATCATCGGGGCTTTTGCAGCAGTTTTTCTATCGATCCGCAGGGCGGAAATTGAAGATGTAATGTAAAGAACAGAATTTATAAAGATTTTAGAAACCGGCAACTCCGCTAAAATCAATAAGGTGTAAAAATTATCAGAAAAATTTAGCACTCACCTCTTGACAGTGCTAACAATTAGTGGTATAACACAAATTGTAAAGAAACAAAAATGGCAGAAACAGATGGAAACTGCCGTTCTACATACAAATCCGTTATTCGGATATTGTATATAAGAAGGAGGGAGAGCTATGAACATTCAGAAATTTACACAGAAGTCCGTAGAAGCCATCAACGATTGTGAAAAGCTTGCCTATGAATACGGCAATCAGGAGATAGAACAGGAGCATCTGCTTGTTGCGTTATTGCAGCAGGAGGATGGTCTGATTTTAAAATTAATCGAGAAAATGGACATCCAGAAGGAGCACTTTGTAGAGAACGCAAAGCGCCATCTGGCAGCCCGTGTCAAGGTTTCGGGCGGACAAATTTATGTGGGTCAGGATTTGAATAAGGTTCTGATTCATGCCGAGGATGAGGCGAAGCAGATGGGAGACGAATATGTTTCGGTCGAGCACCTGTTTTTGAGCCTGTTAAAATACCCGAATAAGGCGATGAAGGAAATCTTCAAAGAGTACGGCATCACCAGAGAGCGGTTTTTGCAGGCGCTCTCAACCGTGCGCGGCAACCAGCGTGTGACCTCGGACAATCCGGAGGCGACCTATGACACGCTGGAAAAATACGGCTATGACATGGTAGAGCGGGCGAGAAACCAGAAGTTAGACCCGGTAATCGGGCGTGATGACGAAATCCGAAATGTAGTTCGTATTTTGTCCCGGAAAACCAAAAACAATCCGGTGCTGATTGGTGAGCCGGGTGTCGGAAAGACCGCTGTCGTAGAAGGGCTGGCGCAGCGTATCGTAAAGGGCGACGTACCGGAGGGGTTAAAGGATAAAAAGCTCTTTGCGCTTGATATGGGCGCTCTGGTCGCGGGAGCAAAATACCGTGGTGAATTTGAGGAACGGTTAAAGGCGGTGCTCGATGACATCAAAAACTCCGACGGGCAGATTATTCTGTTTATCGATGAATTGCATACGATTGTGGGAGCCGGAAAAACAGACGGCGCGATGGATGCCGGACAGCTTTTAAAGCCTATGCTTGCCCGCGGCGAGCTGCACTGTATCGGCGCCACAACGCTTGACGAATACCGGGAATACATCGAGAAGGACGCGGCGCTGGAGCGGCGTTTCCAGCCGGTCATGGTGGATGAGCCGACAGTGGAGGATACCATCTCGATTCTGCGTGGCTTAAAGGAGCGCTACGAGGTGTTCCACGGCGTAAAAATCACGGACGGGGCGCTGGTATCGGCGGCAGTACTTTCCAACCGTTATATTTCCGACAGGTTCCTGCCAGACAAGGCGATTGACCTCGTGGATGAGGCATGTGCGCTCATAAAGACGGAATTGGATTCCATGCCGACGGAGCTTGACGAATTAAACCGCCGTGTTATGCAGATGGAAATTGAAGAAACCGCGCTGAAGAAGGAAACGGACCGTCTGAGCCAGGAGCGGCTTGCAAATTTGCAGAAGGAGCTCGCGGAGCTGCGGGACGAATTTAATACGAAAAAAGCTCAGTGGGAAAACGAAAAGAAGTCCGTGGAAAAGGTACAAAAGCTGCGTGAGGAAATTGAGACGGTCAAGAATGAAATTAAGACGGCGCAGCAGAATTACGATTTGGAAAAAGCGGCGGAATTGCAGTACGGCAGGCTGCCGCAGCTCGAAAAGCAGCTTGAGATCGAGGAAAGCGAGGTCAAAAAGCGCGACCTTTCGCTGGTACATGAAAATGTCAGCGAGGAAGAGATCGCCCGTATCATTTCCAGATGGACCGGAATTCCGGTCGCGAAGCTGACGGAAAGCGAGCGAAACAAAACGCTGCATCTGGATGAGGAGCTGCACAAACGTGTGATTGGGCAGGACGAGGGTGTCACGAAGGTGACCGAGGCGATTATCCGTTCCAAAGCGGGCATCAAGGATCCGACCAAGCCGATTGGCTCCTTCCTGTTCTTAGGTCCGACCGGTGTCGGAAAGACAGAGCTGGCAAAGGCACTTGCGGCAAGCCTGTTTGACGACGAATCCAATATGGTGCGTCTTGACATGAGTGAGTATATGGAGAAATATTCCGTGTCCCGTCTGATCGGAGCGCCTCCTGGATATGTGGGTTACGACGAGGGCGGCCAGCTTACCGAGGCGGTGCGCAGAAAGCCGTACTCTGTCGTCCTGTTTGATGAGGTGGAGAAAGCTCACCCCGATGTATTTAATGTGCTCTTACAGGTGCTTGACGACGGGCGGATTACCGATTCCCAGGGACGTACCGTGGACTTTAAAAATACCATTATCATTATGACTTCGAATTTGGGTTCTGCCCATCTGCTCGAGGGTATTGATGAAAACGGCGAAATCAATCCTGCATGTGAGGAGGCGGTTATGACTGAACTGCGCGCGCATTTCCGTCCCGAGTTTTTGAACCGTCTGGACGAGATTATTATGTTCAAGCCGCTGACGAAGGACAACATCGGAAATATTATCAATCTGCTGATGGAAGACTTAAACAAGCGTCTTTCCGACCGTGAGATTACCGTGGAATTGACGGACGCGGCAAGGCATTTCATTGTGGAAAACGGCTACGATCCGGTGTACGGCGCAAGACCGCTCAAGCGGTTTTTGCAAAAGCATGTGGAAACGCTCTCGGCAAAGCTCATTCTTGCCGACCAGGTTCAGGAGGGCGATACTATATTGATTGATACGGAAGGTGATAAACTGACTGCACGCGTGAAAGCGTAAAAAGGGGCGCCGGAGCTGACAGACACTGTCGGCTCCGGCGCTGTGCGTTTCAATTTTTTGAAAAGCGGTTTTAAACGACCGGTTTTTTTCGGTTCACAAAATAATATACCACGCCAAGTACATCTGCCAGAAGCCAGCCTATGGGGACGGACCACCAGATTCCCGCAACGCCGAAGGACGGAATGGCGGAGAGCGTGTAGGAAAGAGCCACACGGGTGCCAAGCGATATGATGGTAAGAATGACGGACATGCCGGGCTTTCCGATTGCGCGGTAGAGACCGTAAAGCAAAAACAGTCCCCCAATCAGGAAATAGAAGGAACCCTCAATGCGAAGATAGCGCACCCCTTCCGTGATAACAGCCGTTTCCCCTGCGTCAATAAAAAGAGACATCAGAGGTTTGGCAAACACAAATACACACAGGGAAATAAAAAGACCAAAGGTCAGCGAGGTACAGACCGCCACGCGTATTCCCGTTTTGATACGGTCCATGTGCTTTGCGCCGAAATTCTGCGCGACAAAAATAGAAAACGCATTTCCGAAATCCTGCACGGGAAGATAGGCAAAAGCGTCGATTTTTACGGCGGCGGCAAAGGCCGCCATGATGGTTGTTCCAAAGCTGTTGACCAATCCCTGTACGGCCAGGATTCCAAGATTCATAATCGACTGCTGCAGACAGGTCATTGCGGAAAAGCCTGTAATTTCCCGCACACGGCTGACGCGCAACCGGACCGTTTCATCCTTTTTCAAAAGACCGGGAAACTTTATTTTTGTGTAGACGGCAATGCCGATACCGGAGACATATTGGGAAATAACCGTGGCCTCGGCCGCTCCCGCCACGCCGAGATTTAAGCCTGCGACAAACCAGAGGTCAAGTCCGATGTTGATACAGGCGGAAACAGCTAAAAATACGAGCGGAATCACCGAATTGCCGAGAGAACGCAGCAGGGAAGCAAAAAAATTATAGAGAAAAATGCCAACCATTCCCGCAAATATCACGAGCAGATATTCCCGCATCATTTCAACCAGATTCGCCGGCGTGCGAAGGGCCCATATAATCCAGTCAATTCCGATAAAAATCAAAACATTTAAAATAACCGTAACTGCGCCAAGGAGCGTAAAGGACGCAAGAATCACTTCCCTTAGCGCATGTGTGTTCTTCTGCCCAAAGCGGATAGAAAAAACGGTTCCGCTTCCCATAGCCAGTCCAAGCAGAATGGAAGTCAGAAAGGTCATCAGGGAAAAGGCGGAGCCTACAGCGGCCAGCGCTTCTGCTCCAAGAAACTTTCCCACAATCAGCGTATCGGCAATGTTATAGCACTGCTGTAAAAGATTTCCAAGAATCATGGGAACCGCAAAACGCAGCATGGTTTTCATGACGGGTCCCTGTGTCAGTTCATTTTCCAATTTGATTCACCAAAGCTTTCAATATAAAATATAGGATCGTTGCAGTAGATAATTATAAATGGACATGAGTAACACGTCAAGAATGTAACGGTCTTGAGTTTCCGCAGGAAAAATTATATAATAAAACAAAATTTGTTTTTGTATGTATAATGAATAGCAGCATAAGAAATAGAAAGTACGGTGAGTTATGTCATTTACACATCTTCACGTCCACACGGAATACAGTCTGCTGGACGGTTCCAATAAAATCAAAGAATATGTCGCGCGGGTCAAGGAGCTTGGCATGAACAGCGCGGCCATCACCGATCACGGCGTAATGTATGGTGTTATCGATTTCTACAAGGAGGCAAAGGCGGCGGGTATCAATCCGGTTTTGGGCTGTGAGGTTTACGTGGCGCCGAATTCCCGGTTTGACAGGGAAACCTCCCACGGGGATGACCGTTATTACCATCTGGTGCTTCTGGCGGAAAATAATCAGGGCTATCAGAATCTGATGAAGATTGTCTCCAAGGGCTTTATCGAAGGTTACTATTATAAACCGCGTGTTGATATGGAGGTGCTGGCGGAATATCACGAGGGAATCATTGCCTTAAGCGCCTGTCTTGCCGGGGAGGTACAGCGCTACCTGGTGCGGGGGCTGTACGAGGAGGCAAAAAAGACCGCATACAAATATCAGGAATGCTTTGGAAAGGGCAATTTCTTTCTGGAGCTTCAGGACCACGGGATTCCCGAGCAGAAAATGGTCAATACGCAGTTATTGCGACTGAGTCAGGAAACCGGCATTGAGCTTGTAGCGACCAATGACGTACATTATACCTACGCCGAGGATGCGGAGCCGCACGACATCCTGCTCTGCCTTCAGACCGGGAAAAAATTATCCGACGAGAACCGGATGCGCTATGAGGGCGGCCAGTATTTTGTAAAATCGGAGGAGGAAATGCGCACCCTGTTTCCCTATGCGGCGCAGGCAATCGACAACACCCAGAAAATCGCGGACCGCTGTCATGTGGAGATTGAGTTTGGCGTGACAAAGCTGCCGCACTTTGAAGTGCCGGAGGGCTATGATTCCTGGAGCTATCTGAATAAGCTCTGTCATGAGGGACTGGTGAGGCGTTACCCGGACAGTCACGAGGAGCTTTTGCCGAAACTCGATTACGAGCTTTCCGTCATCCGCAAGATGGGTTATGTGGATTATTTCCTCATCGTGTGGGACTTCATCAACTATGCCAGGACGCACGGAATCCCGGTAGGGCCGGGACGCGGAAGCGCGGCGGGAAGTCTGGTGTCCTATACAACGGGAATTACCAATATTGACCCCATACGCTATAATCTGCTGTTTGAGCGTTTCCTCAATCCGGAGCGTGTCACCATGCCCGATATAGACATCGATTTCTGCTATGAGCGCAGAGGCGAGGTAATTGATTATGTCGTGGAGAAATACGGCAAGGATTGTGTGACGCAGATTATTACCTTTGGTACGCTTGCCGCCCGGGGCGTCATCCGCGATGTGGGACGCGTGATGGATTTGCCGTATAATTTCTGCGATACGATTGCGAAAAATATCCCGAACGAGCTGAATATCACGATTGACAAGGCGCTTACCATGAATCCTGAGCTGCGTGCAATGTACGAAAGCGATGAGACGGTCAAAAATCTGATTGACATGGCAAAGCGCTTAGAGGGACTGCCGCGCCACACCTCCATGCATGCGGCGGGCGTCGTGATTTCTCAAAAGGCGATGGACGAATATGTGCCGCTTTCAAGGGGTTCGGACGGTACGATTACCACACAGTTTGTCATGACCACGATTGAGGAATTGGGACTTTTGAAAATGGACTTCCTCGGGCTTCGGACCCTGACGGTCATCCATGACGCGGTAGAACTGGCGGAGCGCAATCACGGAGTTTCCATCGACATTGATAAAATCGATTATGATGATAAAATGGTTTTGGAATCGATTGGCACCGGAAAATGTGACGGTATCTTCCAGTTGGAAAGCGCGGGCATGAAAAACTTCATGAAAGAGCTCAAGCCCGACAGCCTGGAGGACATTATCGCGGGAATCTCCCTCTACCGTCCGGGGCCGATGGATTTTATTCCGAAGTACATCAAGGGGAAAAATGAGCCGGGGAGCGTGACCTATGTCTGCAAAGAGCTCGAGCCGATTCTGGAGCCGACCTACGGCTGCATCGTCTATCAGGAGCAGGTCATGCAGATCGTACAGAACCTTGCGGGCTATACCATGGGGCAGGCGGACAATATCCGCCGCGCCATGAGCAAGAAAAAGCAGTACATCATCGACGCGGAGCGGCAGAATTTTGTGTACGGAAATAAAGAGCAGGGAATCAGAGGTTGCATCGCGAACGGAATCAGCGAGCGGGCGGCAAACGAGATTTACGACTCCATGGTCGATTTCGCGAAATACGCGTTCAACAAATCCCATGCCGCGGCTTACGCCGTGGTCGCCTATCAGACGGCATACCTCAAATATTATTATCCCGTGGAGTTTATGGCGGCGCTCATGACCTCCGTAATTGATAACCCGAGGAAGGTCGCGGAGTATATCTATACCTGCCGGCAGATGGGAATCCGCGTGCTTTCCCCCGATATCAATGAGGGGGAGGGAGCTTTTCTGGCAACGTCCGAGGGTATCCGATACGGCTTATACGCCATCAAAAGCATCGGGCGTCCCGTCGTGGATTTGATATTGGAGGAGCGCAGGGCAAACGGCAGATTTATGACGCTGCAAAGCTTTTTGGAGCGTGTTTCCAGTCGCGAGGTGAATAAACGCACCGTCGAAAATCTTATCAAATCCGGCGCCTGCGACGGGCTGGACGGCAACAGGCAGCAAATGCTTTTGACCTACGGTACATTGCTTGACAATCTCAACCAGGAAAAGAAGCATTCTCTCGCGGGGCAGATGAGCCTTTTTGATTTGGTATCCGAGGAAGAAAAAAGGGCGTATGAGGTGCGTTATCCGGATGTTCCGGAGTACAGCAAGGAGGTAAAGCTGGGATTTGAAAAAGAGGTGCTCGGCATCTACTTAAGCGGTCATCCGTTGGAGGAATATGAGGAGAAATGGCGGAAGCATATAAGCGCGGTGACAACGGATTTCCTGTTGGATGAGGAAACGAATCAGGTCAAGGTAAAGGATAATCAGGTGGTTACCGTGGGCGGCATGATTACGGAAAAAACGATTAAATATACCAAGAACAATAAGACGATGGCGTTCCTCACGCTCGAGGATTTGTTCGGCACCGTGGAGGTCATTGTTTTTCCCAGAGATTACGAAAGGTACAGCCGTTATCTGAATGAGGACGAAAAGGTCTTTATCCGCGGACATGCCAATGTGGAGGAGGACAAAAACGGCAAGCTCATCTGTGAGAAAATCTATGGGTTTGACGAGACAAAGAGGGAATTATGGCTGCAATTTCCGACGAAGGAAAAGTTTGCACAGAATGAGCAGACACTCTATGACATGCTCCGTGATTCGGACGGAAATGATGAGGTTGTCATCTATGTCGCATCGCCAAGAGCCGTAAAAAGGCTTGGAAAAAACTTCAATATTCGGATAGAGCCGGGGCTTGTGAACAATTTAACTAACTTTTTGGGCGAAAATAATCTAAAAGTTGTAGAAAAGAGCATTGAAAAGAACGCCTAAAGATATTAAAATAGTAGAGATTAGATAAATGGGTAAATTATGGTAGGAGGAATTAATAAATGGCAAAAGAGATTAATACGATCGGCGTACTGACCAGCGGCGGCGATGCTCCGGGAATGAATGCTGCCATCCGCGCAGTGGTAAGGGAAGCAATCGCAAAGGGAAAAAAGGTTAAGGGAATTAAGAGAGGCTATGCGGGTCTGCTTCAGGAAGAAATCATCGACATGGAAACAAAGGATGTGTCCGACATTATCCAGAGGGGCGGTACGATTTTACAGACCGCGCGCTGCATGGAGTTTACAACGCCGGAGGGACAGCAGAAGGGCGCTGAAATCTGCCGTAAGCACGGCATTGACGGTGTGATTGTCATTGGCGGTGACGGTTCCTTTAAGGGAGCGCAGAAGCTTGCCGGGCTCGGAATCAATACGATCGGGCTTCCGGGAACCATTGACCTTGATATCGCGTGCACCGAGTATACGATTGGATTTGATACGGCAGTCAATACGGCTATGGAGGCGATTGACAAGGTACGTGATACCTCGACTTCCCATGAGCGTTGCAGCATCATTGAGGTAATGGGGCGCGGCGCGGGTTACATTGCGCTGTGGTGCGGAATCGCAAACGGCGCGGAGGATATTCTTCTGCCGGAGAAATATGATTACGATGAGCAGAAGCTCGTAAACCATATCATTGAGAACCGTAAAAAAGGCAAGCAGCACCATATCATCGTGAACGCGGAGGGTATCGGACATTCCGCAAGCATGGCAAAGAGAATCGAGGCGGCGACCGGTGTGGAGACGCGCGCGACCATTTTGGGACATATGCAGCGCGGAGGCAATCCGACCTGCAAGGATCGTGTGTACGCTTCTACGATGGGAGCATTGGCAGTGGACTTGCTGTGTGCCGGCAAGAGCAACCGCGTGGTGGGCTACCGTCACGGTGATTTTGTTGATTTTGACATCGACGAGGCGTTGGCGATGACGAAAGAGATTCCGGAATATCAGTACGAGATTAGCAAGAACCTTTCATTATAAAAGAAAAAGGAGTGTCTGACGCTCTATAAACAGAATGATAAAATAGGCGGTAGCGAAAAGGTATCGCCTGTTTTTTTGGACAGGAGAAGCCCCGCTGCCGTAAAGCGGGGGCTTGCGGTGGAAAAGCGATGATTACAAGTACGTCAAATCGACAGATGAAGCAAATCGTCCAGCTTATGAAAAAGGCAAAGGCGAGAAATGAGCAGGGCGTTTTTGTGGCTGAAGGGAAAAAAATGTTTTTGGAGGCGCCGGAGGAATTGCTGCGGCAGGTCTACATTTCGGAGACGTGTTACCGGAGCCTCGTGCGGGGCGAGCAGGGAGGACGGGACCAAAAGCTGTGGGAGCGTTTAGAGAAAACAGGCTATGAGGTTGTTTCGGACACGGTATTTCGGAGCGTGGCGGATACGCAGACGCCGCAGGGAGTGCTGTGTATCGTACAAAAACCTGTCTATGGGCTTGCGGATTTGCTGCGGGGGGAGCGCTCCCATCTGCTGGTGTTGGAGAGTATCCAGGACCCCGGCAATTTGGGAACGATGATAAGAACCGGCGAGGGCGCGGGACTCACCGGCGTGGTGATGAACGGCACCACAGTCGATTTGTTTAATCCGAAGACGATACGCTCCACGATGGGCAGTGTTTACCGTGTACCGTTTCTTGTCGCGGAGAATTTGGCCGAAACCGTGACAGAGCTCAAAAAACACGGAATCCGTATTTTTGCGGCGCATTTAAAAGGGCAAAAAGCTTACGATGAACCGGATTATGGCGGGGCGACGGCGTTTTTGATTGGGAACGAGGGAAACGGTCTGTCAGAGGAAATTTCGGCGCTTTCGGATACTTATATCAAAATCCCGATGGAGGGAAGGGTAGAGTCGTTAAACGCGGCTGTTTCGGCGGCGCTTTTGATGTACGAGGCAAACCGTCAGCGGAGGAAAAGAGAGGAAGCATGAAGATTTGGTTTAAAATCATAAAAGGCACGCATCTGCTTTCGGACATAACGGTTGTGGATGAATCCGAGGATACGAGAACACATAAAATCTTCCGGGCGCTCGAGCAGGCATGCTATGAGTTTGATTTGGGAAAGCCGATTTGGCTGGATGCCAATGTGGAGGAATTTAAGCGTCATGCAAAGACGCGGTTTACACAGGATTGCTTTATCGAGGCCGTTGATTTTGATTTTCTGGAGCTTCAGGTGCTCGAAGAGGATTAAAAAGCTTAGCGGAAAAACTTTTGAAATAACTCCCCATAAATAACGAAAGTGTGCTATACTGATAGAGGCATGGGAAAACATGCCGTTTCAGGGGAATTTTATTTGGAGGGGTAAGAATCGTATGGATAAGCCATTTACACTGAGTGAGGGAGTAGACAGTTGGAATACCACCATATTCCTGTACAATTCAGCATTAAAGGAAGTCCGTACCAAGGTTGAGATATTAAATGATGAGTTTCAGCAGATACACCGCTATAATCCAATCGAGTATATCAAGTCAAGAATCAAGACGCCGGAGAGTATTGTCAAAAAGCTAAAACGTTACGGGTATGAGTCGTCGATTGACAATATGGTTAACTATGTGAACGACATCGCGGGAATCCGCATTGTCTGTTCGTTTACCTCGGACATCTATAAGCTGGCCGAGATGATTGGAAAGCAGAATGATCTTACCGTTATTTCAGTGAAGGATTATATCCGTCATCCGAAGGAAAGCGGCTATAAGAGCTACCATATGCTTGTGACGGTGCCTATTTTTCTGTCCGACAGGGTTATAGACACGAAGGTTGAAATTCAGATACGAACGATGGCCATGGATTTCTGGGCGAGCCTCGAGCATAAGATTTATTACAAATTTGAGGGCAACGCACCGGAATATATCAGCAGGGACTTAAGGGAGTGCTCCGGTATTGTCTCGATGCTTGATGCAAAAATGCTCCAGCTCAACGAGGCAATCATAGAGGCGAAAGAGGAGCAGGAGGATAAGACGGGTGCAGTATAACTATGATTTTGAGATCGCATCGCTGGTAATTTTTGCGGTTCTTTTGGGACATTTTATTTTGATACGTCAGTTTCCCACAGAGCAGACAAGGGCGTTTCGCAGGCTTCTTGTCGTATCTGCGTGCGAATGTGTGGTGAATATTCTCTCATGTGTCGGACTGGCAAATGCGGCGGTCGTTCCGGTGTTCTGGAACGGGGTGTTCGTGTTTGCCTTTTTTGTGCTTGAGGGTCTGGCCTCCTTCCTGCTGTTCCGTTATATGGAGGTGATATGCGCTTTTCGGGGCCGGGAAAAGCGTGTCATAAAGCTGGCGGGGATTCTGCCGTTTGCGGCGTTTGAGGCGATGGTGCTGACAACGCCGTTTACCGGGTTCTTTTACTATTTTAAGGAGGGGGCTTACCGTCAGGGCTTTGGAGCAGGCTGGGGCTATCTGTTTGTCTGTTATTATTTTTTGCTGAACTTTGTTATGGTATTTTTATGCCGGAAAACGATTGCCACGCGTCTTAAGGTGATTGTTTTTGTTTACAGCGTGGCCGCTGTCCTTGCGGTGCTGGTGCAGTATCAGTGGCGGGACATTTTGCTTACGAGTACCGGCAATGTGCTCATTCTTTTAATGCTTTACATGGCAATGCAGAACAGAGAGCAGCTTATCGACAGTGTATCGGGCGTGGCAAACGAGAAAGCGTTTGAAAACCAGATGGAAAATCTGCTGGCGCACCCGCAGGAGCGTGTGCTGCTGATGATTTATCTCCGGCAGTTTGGGCATATTGGAACGGTTTTGGGGGAGGGGAGCAGCAGGCAGCTTTTGGCAATGTTCGGCGCGTATCTGTTGCAATTGTGTGGGAAATATCATGTATTCCGCAATTCCGGTGCCGCTTTTACCGTGATTGCCGATTCAGCGGAGGACGCGCAGAGATTTACGGAGGAAATAAAAAAACGTTTTGCGGCAGACTGGCAGGTGTCTCACAATGACGTGTCGGTGAATGCCGCGATTCTCATACAGCGCTATCCGCAGGATTTTCATACGCTTCCCGACTATCGGGGGATGTGCGGGTATTTAAAGGAGCGAGCCAAAAGCGCCGGAAACCAGACGGTTTTTCGGACCGATGAGGCGCTCATTAAAAAGTATCGCCGCAGAATCCAGGTGGAGCTTGCAGTCGGGCAGGCAATCCGCCGGAGAAGCTTTCAAGTCTGGTATCAGCCGATTTATTCCCTGCGCGGGGGAAGAATTGTGTCGCTGGAGGCGCTGGTGCGCTTAAAGGATGAAAAGCTCGGCTTTATATCTCCCGACGAGTTTATTCCTCTTGCGGAAAGAGACGGGAACATTATCTATATCGGGGAGTTTGTGCTTGAGGAGGTTTGCCGGTTTCTGGCGAAGCATGTGCTGCCGAACCCGTCGCTCGGCATTATGACGGTTCATGTCAATGTTTCCATGGCACAGTGTCTGAGGAAGAATTTAAAAGAGAGCATCATGCCGATATTGGAAAAATACCATATTCCGGCGTCGATGATTACGCTGGAAATTACGGAGCGGATTGCCATAGAGGCGCCGAAACTCATGCAGCGGCATATGCAGGAGCTTGGGAAGCTCGGGATGGCGTTTGCGATTGACGATTACGGCAGCGGCAATTCCAACTGCTCCTATCTGATACAGTTTCCGTTTCGGGAGGTTAAAATCGATAAAGATATTACGACGGCATATTTTGAAAGCAGCACGGCCAGAATCGTATTGGAGAACGAAATCAGGACCATACAGAAGCTGGGGCTTCCGGTGATTGTCGAGGGGATTGAAACCTTTGACCAGAGCGAGGCTATGGAGCGGCTGGATGTCGATTTTATTCAGGGTTATTATTACGGCAGGCCAATGCCGGGAGCGGAATGTCTGAAATATATCAGGAATTTTCATTCTGCACCGGAGGAATACGGGAAAGAAGATTAAGTGAGGAAGAACATGAATATTATCAGCGTAGAAAATATTACGAAGGTATACACCGAAAGGAAGCTTTTTGAGGAAGCTTCCTTTTATGTGCAGGAGGGGGAAAAAATAGGGGTTATCGGCATTAACGGCACGGGAAAGTCAACGCTGCTTAAGATTTTGGCGGGGCTTGAGGAAGCGGATTCCGGAAACGTGACAGGGGCGAAGCATATCGTGGTCCGGTATTTGCCACAAAATCCGGTTTTTGACTCCGAATTGTCAGTTCTGGAGGGGGTGCTTGCCTGCTGTAATCAGAATTCCGGCTTACAACATTCATCCGTCATAAAAAATGCAGGAAATCATGCAGATATATATGACCAGACACAATTCTGGAATCTTGAGAGCGATGCGAAGGCGATGTTAACGCGTCTGGGCGTCACTGATTTTTCCGCCAGGGTGGGAGAGCTTTCCGGGGGGCAGAGAAAACGGCTGGCGCTGGTTGCCGCGCTGCTCGTTCCCTGTGACGTTCTGGTGCTGGACGAGCCGACGAATCATCTTGACTCTGCCATGGCGGACTGGCTGGAGGATACTCTGAAAAAATGGAGAGGCGCGCTCGTCATGGTGACACATGACCGCTATTTTTTAGACAGCATTTGCAGCCGGATTGTTGAGGTGGATAAGGGAAAGATTTACAGCTATGAGACAAATTATTCCGGGTATCTGGAGCGAAAAGCAGCGCGGGAGGAAATTCAGCAGGCCGGGGAGCGGAAACGGCAGGCCATTCTGCGTAAGGAAATCGAGTGGATACGAAGAGGCGCAAAGGCCCGGACAACCAAACAGAAGGGAAGAATAGAGCGCTATGAGGCGCTCAAAAACCAGGCCGCACCGACGGTGGACGGAAGCGTGGAGCTAAGCTCAATTACCTCCCGGATGGGAAAAACTACTATTGAGCTTTCGCATATCACAAAGGCATACGGGGAAAAAACGCTGATAGACGATTTTACGTATATTTTTCTCAAAAACGACCGTATCGGGTTTATCGGGCCAAACGGCAGCGGAAAAACGACGCTGATGAAAATTATCGACGGCAGAATACGACCGGACGCGGGAAGCGTCATCGTCGGCCAGACGATTAAAATCGGGTATTTTACCCAGGAACCGGAAGAAGATAAAACAGCCGGCATCGCCTATATGGATGCGAAGGAAAAGGTCATTGATTATATTAAAAACACGGCGGAGTATGTGCGAACCGAAGACGGGCTGGTGTCGGCTTCATCTATGCTGGAGCGTTTTCTGTTCCCGCCCTCCCAGCAGTACAGTCCCATCGGAAGGCTTTCGGGCGGCGAGCGCCGGCGGCTGAATCTGCTGCGCGTGTTGATGGAGGCTCCCAACGTATTGATTTTGGACGAGCCGACGAATGATTTGGATACGAAAACGCTCGCGATTCTTGAAGATTATTTAGACAGCTATGAGGGAATTGTGATTACAGTCTCTCATGACCGCTATTTTTTAGACCGTGTTGTGCGGCGCATTTTTGCGTTTGAGGAAGGCGGGAAAATTCGCCAGTACGAGGGCGGTTATACGGATTATGTAAACCGTGTTGCCTCGGAGGGAAGACTTCCGGGAGGTATGAAGCAGGAAGAAACAGGGCGCGCGCGTGCCGCCTCTGCCGGAGAGTCGGAGAATGCGCAAAAGAGCACAACCCGGGCGCACGCGAAAAAATTAAGATTCAGCTATAATGAGCAGAGAGAATACGAAACCATCGAAGATGACATTGCCGCATTGGAGGACGACATCAGCGAACTGGAGAGGGAAATGACCGCAAACGCCACCAATTCCGCCAGACTTTGCGAGCTCTCCGCGGAGAAAGAGCAAAAGGAGCGGCTGTTGGAGGAAAAGCTGGAACGCTGGGAGTATCTGGAGGAGCTTGCGCAGCGGATTGCCGCTCAGGGTTAAGCGCGCTTTTTTATGGCTTTACCAAGCGCGTTGAACCATGCCTGGGGCAGTGCGGAGCCGAATACGATGCCAAGAACGATGGCGCCGGCAACCTTGATGGTTTCCATGCCGTACTGCGAGCACTCGCTCATTTCATTCATGATGAAATAATAGGACATGTAGTAAATTCCGGCGCCCGGTACCAGGGGGAAAATACCGGAAATCAGATAAAGTGTCACCGGGTTTTTGCGGATGGCCGCGATGGTGCGCGAGATGACAGCCAGTGCGAAGGTTGCGGTCAGATTTGCGATGGCGGTTCCGGTACCGAGATTTATGCACGCCAGATAGGCAATCCAGCCAATCGCACCGGTCAGACCACAGAAAAGAAGTTCTGATTTTGGAGCCGCAAAAAGCAGCGCAAAGGAAATCGTTGCGGTCATGCAGACCAAAAACTGTACGAGCATTGTCACAGGGCACCTCCTATGGAAAAACGGTAGAGCGTGATTACACTTCCGACTCCGACTGCGATGCAAAACGCGGTCAAAACGGCATCAATCATGTGGATTGCGCCGGAGAGATAATCTCCGTTGAAAAAGTCGCGGATGGAGGTCGTCAGCGCGATTCCGGGCACCAGCGGCATAATGGCACCGATAATTGCCTTGTCGTAGAGAATCGGAAGCCCGAGAGTATACAGAAAAAGGCTCACCAGTGTGACCAGTGCGCTCCCGAAAATATTCGTGATGAATTTTGAGGTTCTGCGTTTCGAAAGACGGTTCAAAAACAGCTTTAGGAGGGCGCCTGCAAGGAAAGAGACTGCCGCGTCCGCGAAAGCTCCGCCGAACAGGTAACCGAAACAGGCGCTGCCCATGCCGCAGAAAAAAACTTCAAGCCATTGCTTATTTGTGGGAATCGACTTACATTCCTCGAGCCGGCGGAACGCTTCGGGCAGCGTACATTCGTGGGAACAGATTTCCCGGGAAAGCTGATTGAGCGCCGCAATCCTTCCGAGATGTATTTTTCCGAGGGGAATGTGGCGTATCATGCTGCACGCGTCATCCCTGTCTTCGTTCGCGCTGGCAAAAATGCCGTTTGAGAGTACATACACATCATAATTTTCAATTTCATAGGCTTCCAGTATATGCATTACCGTGTCTTCCACACGGTAAACCTCCGCGCCGTTGCGCAGCAGGGCGTCTCCTGTTTCCACCGCGAGGGAAAGAACCTCTTTCGTCACTGCCATAGCCTGCATTTCCTTTCTTTTTTCATAAAAAATCATAATTCTAAAGTAAAAAGGTAGCACGTTTTTCCGCAAAAAGCAATGTTATACATAATATTTGTAAAAACAGACATAATAATTCCTGATCTCAGAAACATCACGGGAAAGGAGAATGCATATGAATTGCAAAAAATACAGGGCGGCTCTTGTGGGCCTGATTGTGGCGGCATTTGTTCTGGGTGTCTGTTTTTATATCAGTCATATGAGGGAAAACGAGGTTCCTACGGATGGAATGCTGGTGGATAATTGTGAGGAAATCGGAGAAGACGGGGAGCTGTGGGCGTGAGTAACGAGACTCTTTATTTAAAAATAGAAAAAAATACCCTAGTGTTTGACAGGCATGTGAAGCTTGAGGATATTGCGAAAATGGAATGTTCCGATGAGGCCATTTTACGAAAGCTCAAACAAAAAAGAATCTACAGCTTTTCGGACGCCATCGACACAAAAAAGCAGAAAAACCAGATGCAGGTATTTTCTGTCTTAAAAATTATTGAGCTGATACATGAGGAGTATCCGAATCTGACGGTTTCCAATGAGGGAGAAAGCGATTTTATCGTGGAGTATATTCCAAATCCGAAAAAACCGAAATGGCTGAATGTCCTAAAGACTGCGGTGTTGTGCGTCATTATTTTTTTTGGCTCGGCCTTTACGATTATGGCGTTTAATAACGATATTGCCGTGACGGAGGTTTTCGGAAAGCTGTATGAGCAGGTCATGGGCACAAAACCTGCGGGGGTGACGGAGCTTGAAATCTGCTACTGTATTGGACTCGGCCTTGGAATCATTATTTTCTTTAACCATGTCGGGAAAAAGAAAATCACGCCGGACCCCACTCCGATTCAGGTTGAGATGCGCAAATATGAGACGGATATCGACACTACCTTTATTGAGAATGCGGGGAGAAAGGGACACAGCATAGATGTTAATTAATCACATTTTTCTTGGCTTTTTGGGAATTGCCTTCGGTTTCGCAGTCTCGGCGGGAACCTTCGCATTTATGATTGTCATCGGTGTTGTGCCGCGTCTGGTCGGTAAGTGTAACCGGGCGGCGGAAACGATGCGTTTTGAACACGCCATTATGCTGGGCGGTATTCTGGGCAATATCGCTTCGGTGTTTTTGAACCTGAGATTTCCGCTAGGGCCTTTGTTCCTGTGCGCTTACGGTCTGTCCGCGGGAATCTTTGTGGGCTGTATGGCCGTAGCGCTCGCGGAGATTCTGAATACATTTCCGATTATGTTTCGCAGGATGAGGCTCAAAGAGGGGCTGAAATGGGTCATGTTCACGATGGCGCTCGGAAAAACCTGCGGCGCGCTTTACTACTTTTGGACAGGAATCGGTCTGGGACTGAATTGACGGCTTCCGGTTTTGCGATTACAATAAAAAGAAATATCGCAAACGACTGGAGAGAGAGAAATGGTACCATCTATTGCGCGTCAGAGCGTCATTATCAAATGTAATATGCAAAAATCCGTGCTGACCGGAAACTATGAATTTTATTACGCGGCAGGACTTGCCGCGAAGCTTTTCGGGCTGGCGCCGGAGGAAGAAATCCGGCCGAAGGAGCTGGCGG
This sequence comes from uncultured Roseburia sp., assembly GCA_944375975.1. Taxonomy (GTDB): domain Bacteria; phylum Bacillota; class Clostridia; order Lachnospirales; family Lachnospiraceae; genus Roseburia. The sequence goes on along the minus strand of CALWBG010000019.1, from coordinate 570 downwards.
AATTTCTGGCAGAGAATCTGAAAGGGCGCGAGCCGGGGGAGGAAAGAGAAGCGTGGCTGCTGCATCTGCTGAGCGGGTACAAGCCAACGGAAGAATATGACGGGCAGATGAAGGAGCTGCTGCTGATGGGAGAAACGGAAGCGTTTTTATGGACCGTGCAGCTTCCGGCGGGAGCCTTCGATATTTCCGAAAAGACTGAATAAGCTTCGCTCAGTCCGTGCATACTACCAGTGACGGATGCCGGCATCGCCATGCGGGCGGAAAGAGAGAAACGGAGGGAAGTGTATGGACGAGAAAAAAGAGCGGCTGAATAAAAAGTATAACGATTATGTGAAAGAAGTAACGCCGACCCACAATCTATGGGTGAATATGGTCAAGGCATTTGTCACGGGCGGGGCAATCTGTGTGCTGGGACAGTTTATCTTAAATACCTGCAAATCCTACGGACTGGATCAGGAGACGTCCGGGAGCTGGTGCAGTCTCATTTTGATTCTGTTATCTATTTTGCTCACGGGACTGAATCTGTACCCTTCCCTTGCGAACTGGGGAGGCGCGGGAGCTTTGGTGCCG